>NZ_CP022161.1:694302-1041453 GCF_002214185.1 Streptomyces capitiformicae
CACCTGGCGCGGCGCACCCCTCGGCACCACCAGCCGGGTCCCCGGCGCGAGTCGGGCCAGGGAGGGGACGTGCAGATGGTCGGCGTGCAGATGCGACACCAGCGCGACGTCCGCGACCGCCGCCTCGGGCGGGGGCGGCGCACCCCGGCGCCTGCGCAGATGCGCGAGCCGGCGTGCGAAGAGCGGATCCGTGAGCACCCGTGTGCCCGAATCCTCCACCGTGCAGGTGGCATGACCCCACCAGGTGATCTCCGCCGGCACTCCGTCCGCCTCCTTCGCGCTACTCCCCCGAGCCTACGGGCTGGAGTAGGGTCTGCGGCCCGGGCATGATCCGTCGGACCGGCCCTGGACCCGGAGGTGAGGGGGACACCATGGGAGACAAGAGCGACGCATACGACAACGCGCCCCGCGCGAAGGTACCCGCGGGCTGCCCGGTGCAGTCGGGGCGGGCCGCGGTGGTGCGGGTCGCGGCCATCGCCAGCCTGACCCCGTTGGAGGAGCTGGAGGCGGAGCCCTTCCTGGTCGACTCCCGCGGCCAGCACGCCATGTGCGCCCGCTGGGCCGCGGAGCGCGGCTACGTGGTGACACGGGAGCTGCTCGTACGCGGGCTGCGCCCCGACCACGGCGCCCTGTGGGCCGACGTCGACGCCGGCCTCGTCGACCTCTTCGTAGCCCCCAGCCGCCGCGTCCTGGAACGCGCCCTCGCCTCCGTCGACGACTTCACCGCCGAGTGCGCCCGCCGCGGCATACGCGTCGAGACCGTCGGCCGCGCCGAACCCGCCTACGACGCCCAGATGAAGGCCCGCGTACACCGCCGCCTGTCCATGCCGACGGCGGGCTACGACGGCCGCTGAGCAGGGGCGAGGTCGCACCGTTCCGGGCGCCGGACGCCTTGAAGGGGCGCGGGGCTGTATCGACATGCGGCTCCGCCGCGTGGGCGCGACCAGCCGCATACGATCCGCAGCCCGCAACGGACAGTACGCCCCGAGCTCTTCCCGGGCCGTGCTCCGGCAGAGCCTCCACGCACCCCCGGATGACACCCCGTCGTCCCCGGCCCCTGTGACAGGCTGGGCGGAGCGACGGGAGGTGAGGTGGCCGGGCGTGGGCGGTGAGCGTTGGCGGAGGGTGCTGAGCGGGTTCTGGCGGATGCTGGCCGTGTGGGGTGTCTCCACGGTGACGATGCTCGTGCTCGCGGGGGCGCTGCCCGACTTCAGGCTGCAGTCCACGAGCGGCGACAGCGCCACCCAGATCGGTGTCACCGCCGCCCTCGGCGCCGGGGCGTTCGGCCTGCTGTCCTCCCTCGTGTGGCCCCTGCTGGTGCGGGCGCTGCTGCTCGTCCCCGCCCTGGTGCTCGGCCTGCTCGTCTTCTTCCTCAACGGCTCGCTGCTCCTCATCGCCCTGTGGGTCATTCCCTCCGGCCGCGGTGCGGCCGCGCCAGAGACCGCCGTCGTGGTCGCCGCCGTGATGTCCGCCGTGGCCTCCGCCACCGGTGGCGCCCTGGCCGTACGGGACGACGACGCGTACCGGCGCCGCCTGTACCGGCTGGCCGACCGACGCCGCAGGCACGCCTTCCGCCGCCCCGGACCCGCCGGACCCGGCACCCTCTTCCTCCAGCTCGACGGCGTCGGCCACGACGTACTGGAGGCGGCCATCGGCAAGGGCCTCATGCCGACCGTGGCCCAGTGGCTCGGCCACCCGTCGGACGGGACCCCCCACCCCCGGCCCACCCACCGGCTCACCCCGTGGCGCACCGACTGGTCCAGCCAGACCGGCGCCAGCCAGCTCGGCATCCTCCACGGCACCAACCACGACGTGCCGGCCTTCCGCTGGTACGAGAAGGAGAGCCGGGAGGTCGTCGTCTGCAACCGCCCCTCCAACGCGGCCGAACTCCAGCGCCGGGCCATCGCCCGCACCGGCGACGGCGGCCTGCTCACCGTCGACGGGGCCAGCCGCGGCAACCTCTTCAGCGGCGGCGCCGACCAACTCGCGCTCGTCCTGTCCATCGCGGCCCGCCGTGCCAAACAGAACCGGTCGCGCGCCGGGTACTTCGCCTATTTCTCCGACCCCGCCAACGCCGTCCGCACGGCCCTGTCCTTCGCGGCCGACGTCCTGCGCGAGATCGGCCAGTCCTCCCGCGCCCGACTCGCCCAGCAGCGGCCCCGGGTCAAGCGCGGCGGCCTCTACCCGTTCATCCGCGCCTTCGCGACCGTCGTCGAGCGCGACGTCGTCGTCTCCGCGGTGATCGGCGACATGCTCGCCGGCCGCGCCGCGATCTACGCCGACCTCGTGGCGTACGACGAGGTCGCCCACCACTCCGGCCCGCACAGCCGGGACGCCGAGAAAGTCCTCGAACGCCTCGACCGCTCCCTCGCGTTGATCGCGCAGGTCGCCGAACACGCCCCGCGCGCCTACCGCATCGTGCTGCTCTCCGACCACGGCCAGAGCCCCGGCGAGACCTTCCTCGGCCGCTACGGCCTCACCCTCGGCAACCTGGTCCGCGCCGGCTGCGGTCTGCCCGTACCGCGCAAGGCCCAGCGCACCCACAGTGGCGCCGAGGCCCGTGCGGCGGTACGGGCCGCCCTGCACATCCCGGTCGAGGACGACGGCGAACAGCACCGCCCGACCCGCCGCTCCGAGCCGATCGTCCTCGCCTCCGGCAACCTCGGCCTCGTCTCCTTCCCGGACGTGCCGCACCGCATGAGCCGCGAGGAGATCGACGCCCGACACCCGGCCCTTCTCTCCACCCTCGCCAACCACCCCGGCATCGGCTTCGTGCTCGTACGGAGTGAGGAGCACGGCGGCGTGATACTGGGCGCGCACGGCGCGGAGGTCCCCGTGGACGAGTTGACGGACGAAAACCCGGGCCCGCTGGCCGACTTCGGCCCGGGCGCCGCCGACGCCGTACGCCGCACCCACGCCTTCCCGCACACCGCCGACATCATGGTCAACTCCTGGTACGACCCGCTCGAGGGCGAAGTCCTCGCCTTCGAGGAACAGATCGGCTCCCACGGAGGCCTGGGCGGCTGCCAGGCCCGCCCGTTCCTGTTGTCGCCTCTGGCACTGTCGGCGCCGGTGGAGGACAACGAGGACCTGGTGGGCGCCGAACACATCCACCGAGTACTGAAACGATGGCTGAGGGAATCCAACGGCCCCCAGGTACCGCTGACCTACGACACTGAGTCTGACGGCAGCGCGCCCCAAAGGGGCGCGGAGCAGAGTTGATTTGCGGCTCCGCCGCGATGGGGGTCCCTCCCGCTCATGGGGGCCCCTCCCGCTCGAGCGAAGCCGAGAGTGGGGGAGAAGCCGAGAGTGGGGGAGCGACAAGCCACAACGAGCCGGCACCCACGACACAACAGAACCCGGCAGACGCTTAGGCACCCAAAATTCGGCTGCGATGTTCAAAAGGTCGGCCCACACTGTTCGCATCGGCGCCCCGACGAGCGCGCGCCTTCTCGAACCTCCCCAGGAGCCAACCCCTTGCAGGCTGCCATAACCGTCACCCCCTCCCGTATCCCCGAGTTGCTGCTGGGCCTCGCCACCGTACGGCCCGTGTTCGTCTGGGGCGCCCCCGGCATCGGCAAGTCCTCCCTGGTCAAGGGATTCGCGGAGTCGCTGGGCCTGGAGTGCGTCAGCCTGCTCGGTACCCAGCTCGCGCCGGAGGACCTCATCGGCGTACCGCAGATCCGCGACGGCCGCTCGGTGTTCTGCCCGCCGGAGGTGATCGCCCGTGACGAGCCGTACTGCCTGTTCCTGGACGAGCTGAACGCGGCGACGCCGGACGTGCAGAAGGCGTTCTACTCGCTGATCCTGGACCGCCGTATCGGCAACTACGAGTTGCCGAAGGGCTCGATCGTCATCGGCGCCGGCAATCGCGCCACCGACAACGCCCTCGCCCGCCCCATCGCCTCCGCCCTGGTCAACCGTCTCACCCACGTCCATCTGGAGGCCTCGTCGAAGGACTGGCTGGTGTGGGCGGCCGAGGCCGGCATCCACCCCTGGATCCTGGACCACCTCACCGACCGCCCCGACCACCTCTGGTCCAAGCCGCCGAAGACCGAGGAGCCGTTCTCCACGCCCCGCTCCTGGCACATGCTCTCCGACGCCCTGCACTCCTTCGGACGCGACCTCGACGAGGAGACCCTCAAGGTCCTCGCGCACGGCACGCTGACCCCCGCGCACGCGGTCGCCTTCTGCGGCTACGTCAAGGTGGTGCGCAGCCGGTTCGGCATCGAGGCGATCCTCAAGGGCGAGGCCGGCTGGCCGCACCGCCTGGAGGACCGCGACCTGCTGTACTTCCTCGCCGACTCCTTCCGCGGCCGGCTCATCAAGGACCTGCCCGCGAGCAAGCAGCACATGTCGGCGAACGGCCGGCAGACTGCGTACCGCGCCAAGTCCCTGCTGGTGCAGCTCGCCGAGATATCCGTCGAGGTCGCCCAGACCGTCATCGCCTCCGACGCCGACGGCCACCCCGTACTGCCCGCCTGGTTCCTCGTGGAGGCGGCCCGGGACATGCCCCGGCTGGTGGAGGCCCGCCGATGAGCCGACCCGGTGGCAAGGGGCAGGGCACGGGCAAGAGTCAGGGCAAGGGCAAGAAGAAACGGGATCTGGCCGCCGAGGCGTTCGAGGCGGGGCTCGCCCTGGTGCTGGCCAACCCCGCGCTGAACGCCGTGGGGTTCACCACCTGCCGTCAGGACTGCCTCCGCCCGCCCCGCGACGGCCTGGTCCGGGTCGACTCCGAGGGCGTGGTGCACGCGCACCCCGACCGGCTCGCCGACCCCGGCGTCTGGGCCTGGGCCATCGCACACGCCGCCATCCACCTGGGCTTCGGCCACGTCCCGGCGGCGAAGGGCCCACGCGAACAGCCCGACCGTTTCGATCTCGCCGCCCGCTGCGTGGTCGTCAACCGTTTCCTGCTCACCTTCCCCATCGGCCAGACCCCCGAGCTCCTGCCCGCCGCGTACCCCGACGGCGACGAGGAGCGGCTCGCCGCCCGCTGGCGCCGCGACGGACTCCCGGCGGTGTACGAGCGCTGCGGCACGGCCGGCGGGGAACACGACCAGGTGCTCGTGCCCTGGACGCGCGGGTACGGGCAGGCCCAGCCCCCGGACTGGCAGCTCGCGTTCGCGGACGCCCTCACCCGCACCATGTCCGCCGCGATGGACATGGCGGGCGGCCGCCGCGACTCCCTGGACAGCGAGCCGCATCGCAAGCGGCCCTGGGAGGAGGCGCTGAGCTGGTTCATCACGTCCTACCCGCTGCTCGGCGGCATCGCGGCGGGCATGAAGATCGTCGCCGACCCCGAACTCAACCGCGCCCACGGCATCTCCATCGCCGCCGTGGACGCCGCGGCGGCGGAGATCTACATCAACCCCCTCGTCCGGTTCGACGACGAGGAGTGGCGGTTCGTCCTCGCCCACGAGATGCTGCACGCCGCCCTGCGCCACGGCGACCGCTGCGGCACCCGCGACCCGTATCTGTTCAACATCGCCGCCGACTACGTCATCAACGGCTGGCTGCGGGAGATGCAGGTCGGCACCATGCCCGAGGGGCTGCTGTACGACCCCGCGCTGAACGGCCTGTCGGCCGAGGAGGTCTACGACCGGATCGCGGGCGACCTGCGCCGGACGCGCCGCCTGTCCACCCTGCGCGGCAAGGGCGCCGGCGACATCCTCGGTGGGCCCCTCGGCGCGCCCCGCGACTACGTGGACCTCGACGAGTTCTACCGCCGGGGTCTCGGCCGCGGACTCGACCTGCACCAGCGGCAGGAACGCGGCTTCCTGCCCGGCGGCCTGGTCGAGGAGATCCGCGCCCTCAGCCACCCGCCGCTGCCCTGGGACGCTCAACTGGCCCGCTGGTTCGACGAGTTCGTGCCCCGTCCGGAGCCCGTACGGACCTACGCCCGTCCCTCGCGCCGCCAGTCCTCCACCCCCGACATCCCGCGCGCCGGACGGTACTTCCCGCCCGAGGAGGTTGCCCGCTGCACCTTTGGCGTCGTCCTGGACACCTCCGGCTCCATGGACCGCACCCTCCTCGGCAAGGCCCTCGGCGCCATCGCCTCGTACGCCGAGGCACGCGACGTACCCGCCGCCCGGGTCGTCTTCTGCGACGCCGCCCCGCACGACGCCGGCTACCTCCCGGTCACGGAGATCGCCGGACGCGTACGCGTCCACGGCCGCGGCGGCACCGTCCTGCAACCGGGAATCGACCTGCTGCACCGCGCCGACGACTTCCCGCCGAACGCTCCCGTCCTCGTCATCACGGACGGCTGGTGCGACGTACTGCGGGTACGGCGCGAGCACGCGTATCTGATTCCCCAAGGTGCTCGCCTGCCGTTCACCGCACGTGGGCCCGTGTTCAGGGTGAGATGAGCCGGAGTGTGATCGGATGGGGCCCAACCCCCGTTGAAACGGGACCCACGCGAAAGGAAGAACCGTGGCTACCACGCGCTCCGCACACACCGTCTGGGAAGGCAACCTGCTCGAGGGCAGCGGTGTCGTCAGCTTCGACTCCTCCGGTGCCATCGCCGAGCAGCCGGTGACGTGGGCATCGCGCGCCCAGGACGCGAACGGCAGGACCAGCCCCGAGGAGCTGATCGCGGCCGCCCACTCCAGCTGCTTCTCCATGGCGTTCTCGCACGCCCTCGCCGGCGCGGGCACCCCGCCCACCAGGCTCACCACGTCGGCCGACGTGACGTTCCAGCCGGGCGAGGGCATCACCGGCATCCACATCACCGTCGAGGGCACCGTACCCGGCCTCGACGAGGAGGCTTTCGTGGCCGCGGCCGAGGACGCCAAGGTGAACTGCCCCGTCAGCCAGGCCCTCAAGGCGGTGCCGATCACCCTCTCGGCCAAGCTGGCCTGACCCACGAGTCGCCGGCCGCCGGACAGGCCACCTCGCCCAGGTGCCTGTCCGGCCGCCGGAAGGGCCACCGGAACGTCGCCGTCCCGGATGCGCGAGTCGCTCGTAGCGAGCACATTGGGCGCATGGGTGACGACGAACGGCCCGGACCCGACGCGGAGCTGCGACTGGCCGTCGCCTTCACCGGCGGGCTGAGCCTCGCCGTGTGGATGGGCGGCGTGGCCAGGGAACTGAACCTCCTGACGACCGCCGCGCGGGCGGAGAAGGCGGACACACACGCCGGTCGTGTCCGCGCCCGCTACAAGAAGCTGCTCGAACTGCTGCGGCTGGACGTCAGCGTCGACGTGCTCTCCGGCACCAGCGCCGGCGGCATCAACGCGGCCGTCCTGGGCCTCGCCAACGTACGCGGCTGTGACCTGGGCGGACTGCGGGCGCTGTGGCTGGAGGAGGGGGCGCTGGGGAGCCTGCTGCGGGACCTCTCCGAACAGAAGCCGCCGTCCCTCCTCAAGGGCGAGGACGGACTGCTGCGCGGTCTCGAAGAGGGCCTGAAGGCCGTCCTCGCGGCTCCCGTGCCGGGCCTTGAGGGCGGTGTCCTCGCAGGCGACGCGGATCCCGACCCCACGCACGTCTTCATCACCACCACGCTCCTGGACGGCTTGCCACGGCCCTTCCGGGACGACTACGGCAGCGTCATCCGTGACACGGATCATCGGGGCCTGTTCAGGTTCACCGCCGACGATCTCGCCGACGACCACGTGATCAAGGCCCTCGCCCGGGCCGCCCGGTCCAGCGCCTCCTACCCCGTGGCCTTCGAGCCCGCGTACATTCCCGTCGGCGAGCCCACGCACGAACGCCCCGACATGAGCCCATACATGCTCCGGCTGTCCCGGACACAGTTCTGCGCCGACGGCGGACTGCTGGCCAACCGGCCGATCGGGCCCGCCCTGCAGGCGGTCTTCGACCGGCCGGCGAGCCGCGAGGTACGCCGTGTCCTCGCCTACGTCGTGCCGTCGCCCGACGGCGAGGCCGGTGATCCCCCACCGCTCCCGCTTCCCGCCGACGTGCCGTCGCTGGGACCGACGCTGCTGAAGGTCTTCCGTGTCGTCACCTCGCAGACCGTCACCGCGGAGCTCAGCGCCCTGGCCGCCCACAACGAACGCGTCCGGAGCCGGCTGCGGGCGGAGACCCGGCTGGCCCGGATGGCGGCCGGCGGCGCCGACCTCGGCGGCGCGGACCTTCGCCGGGAGCACTACGAGGCGCATGTCCAGGCTCTGGCCCGCGCCGTCGCCGACGAGACCCTGGCCCAGCTCATCGCCCGCGGCGCCGCCTCCGGGGACCGCCCGGTCGGCTTCGGCGCCGACATGGACCGGCTGATCGCCGGGGCGGCCGCGGTGATCGAGCGCCACGGTCCGCCGCCGGAGACCCTCCTGGAGGGAGCGGAGGTCTTCGCCGCCCTGGCCCGGTACGGCCGGCCGCTGCTCGACGCGGCCAAGTCCACCGTGCTCCGGCTGCTGCGGGAGAGCAGCGCCGGTGCGCCGGTGCGTACGCGTACGGGGGTGGAGGCGCGGGTGGCGGAGGTGCACCGCGCGATGCCCCACCGCACCGACCTGAAGCTGCGCAAGCTCCTCCGGCCGGTCGTGGAGGCGGTGGTGGCCGGCGCCACGGAGAACACCGACCCCGTGGACGCCGTGCTCCAGGCCCCCGGCTGGGCACCCGCCGTCGCCGCCCAGCTGCCGTCGCCCGACCAGTTGCCGGATCTGGAGCGCGCCTGGTCGACGATGGTCGATGCGGTCCTCGGCACCCGGCCGCTGTTGCTCGGTGCCGAGGGCGGCACAGGTGGTGGGGACGCGGAGTGGCGGGTCCTGCTGACGTATCTGACCGGGCCCGACCCGGATGATCCGCTGCCCGCCGATGCCGTGGCCCGGCGGCTGTACGACCTGCTCGCCGCCCAGCGGGTGATCTTCCCGGACGAGCTTGCCGCACGGCAGCGCGTGGAGCTGATCCAGATGAGCGCCGACACGCGGGCCCTGGTCGACACACGCCGGCTCGCCGCCGAAAAGCTCACCGGGCTGCAGACTCATCACTTCGGGGCCTTCTTCAAGAGGTCCTGGCGGGCCAACGACTGGATGTGGGGGCGGCTGGACGGCGCCGGATGGCTCGTCCATGTGCTGCTCTCCCCGAAACGTCTGCAGCGGCTCGCCGCCGGGGGCGTGCCCGTCGTCCAGGGGCTGAGGGACATCGCCGGCTCCGGGGAACCCGCCGGTGTCTTCACCACCGGGCCCGACGGGGAGCCCGCCGAGCTCGCCTTCCTCACGGCGGATGACGGGACGGAGCCGCCCGACAGCCTGCCGCTGACGTCGATGTGGGTGGCCCGCGGCCTGCAACGGCTGATCGTGGCCGAGGAACTGCCCCACGTCGCCGCGCAGGCCGAGCTCGACAAGCAGGCCGGCGGCGCCCTCGCCGCGAGCGACTTCCTGAAGCTCTACCGGCAGCGGCACCCGGACATCGGGCGGACTGGGCAGAACCCCGGGCAGGCGGTCGATCCGGAGACCGTCGAGGACCTCCTCAAGGCCTGCCGGATCTCGGAGGAGACCTTCACCAAGGAGAAGGACAGCAAGCTGCTGAGCCACACCGTCGCGCACAGCGCGGTGGTGACGGCGAACGCGGTCAGGGCGGCGGTCGACCGGTGGTACTGGCGACTGCTCTTCGGCACGGTGAGCGGGACCCTGCGTCTGGCGCACGCGTTCCGCAGACGCCCCCGAAGCGCCCGTACGCCCCATTGACAAGAGCTCACTCAAGTTTTGTGCTGGAGGTTGGAACCCCGGGCGGAACCTTGCGGAATCTCGCGGAATCTCGCGGAACTGTGCTGGAAGGGGACGGCGATGGCGCGTGCGGTAGGGATCGATCTGGGGACGACGAACTCGGTGGTGGCCGTGCTGGAGGGCGGCGAACCGACCGTCGTCGCCAATGCGGAGGGTCAGCGGACCACACCCTCCGTGGTGGCCTTCGCCAAGAACAACGAGGTCCTCGTGGGCGAGGTCGCCAAGCGACAGGCCGTGACGAACGTGGAGCGCACCGCGCGCTCGGTCAAACGGCATATGGGCGACGGAAGCTGGCGCTTCCCGGAGCAGGGCTCCGTCGACGGTACGCGCTACCGGGCCCAGGAGTTGTCCGCGCGGGTGCTGCAGAAGCTGAAGCGGGACGCCGAGTCCTACCTCGGCGAGGACGTCACCGACGCGGTGATCACCGTGCCCGCGTACTTCGACGACGCCCAGCGGCAGGCGACCAAGGAGGCCGGGGAGATCGCGGGCCTGAAGGTTCTGCGGATCATCAACGAGCCCACGGCCGCCGCCCTCGCCTACGGCCTCGACCGGGGCGAGGAGCAGACCGTCCTCGTCTTCGACCTCGGCGGCGGCACCTTCGACGTCTCGCTCCTGGAGATCGGCGACGGGGTCATCGAGGTCAAGGCCACCAACGGCGACACGCACCTCGGCGGTGACGACTGGGACCAGCGGATCGTGGAGTACCTCGTCAAACGCTTCAAGGGGAACCACGGCATCGACCTCGGCAACGACAAGATGGCGCTGCAACGGCTGCGCGAGGGCGCCGAGAAGGCCAAGATCGAACTGTCCAGCTCCTCCGAGTCGTCCATCAACCTTCCGTACATCACCGCGTCCGCCGAGGGGCCGCTCCATCTGGACGAGAAGCTGACGCGCGCCCAGTTCCAGGAACTGACGGCCGACCTGCTCGACCGTTGCAAGACGCCCTTCCACCAGGCCGTCAAGGACGCGGGGGTGAAGCTCGCCGCGATCGACCACGTCATCCTCGTCGGCGGCTCGACCCGGATGCCCGCCGTGACCGACCTGGTGAAGGAGCTCACCGGCAAGGACCCGCACAAGGGCGTGAACCCCGACGAGGTCGTGGCGGTGGGCGCCGCGCTCCAGGCGGGCGTCATCCGGGGCGACGTGAAGGACGTACTCCTCCTCGACGTCACCCCGCTGTCCCTGGGCATCGAGACCAAGGGCGGCATCATGACGAAGCTCATCGAACGCAACACCACGATCCCCACCCGGCGTTCGGAGATCTTCACGACGGCCGCGGACAACCAGCCGTCGGTCGGCATCCAGGTCTATCAGGGCGAACGCGAGATCGCCGCGTACAACAAGAAGCTGGGCGTCTTCGATCTCACCGGCCTGCCGCCCGCGCCCCGCGGCGTCCCGCAGATCGAGGTGGCCTTCGACATCGACGCGAACGGGATCATGCACGTCTCGGCGAAGGATCTGGCGACCGGCCGGGAACAGAAGATGACCGTCACCGGCGGCTCCGCGCTCCCGAAGGACGACATCGACCGCATGATGCGGGAGGCCGAGCAGTACGCCGACGAGGACCGCCGTCGCCGCGAGGCCGCCGAGACCCGCAACCAGGCCGAGCAACTCGTCTACCAGACCGAGCGGTTCCTCCGCGAGAACGAGGAGCGCGTACCGGCCGACACCAGGTCCGAGGTGGAGTCCGCCGTCGCCGAGCTGAAAGGCCTCCTGGAACACCCGGAGGACACCGCCGCTCTCCGCGCCGGCATTGACAAACTGGCCTCGGTCAGCCAGCGCATGGGCCAGGCCATGTACGCGTCCGCCTCGACCACCCCTCCCGAGGACTCGTCTCCGGGCCCCACCGAGGAAGAGGGCGTCGTCGACGCGGAGATCGTGGACGACGAGAAGGACACGAAGGGCGGCGCGGCGTAGAGGCGGCGCCCAGGGCGTGTTTTCCGCGGCGGTCAGTACCTGTCGCGGTAGCGCTCCAGGATGTCCCTCGTCCGTTCGGCGGACGCCGCGTGCGCCGCCATGTGGTCGAGGACCTCCAGGTGCATGGCGACCTCGGAGCGGGAGTCGAGGTAGAGGGCGCCGGTGAGGTACTCGGTGTAGACCATGTCGGGGAGTTCGGGCTCGGCGAAGCGGAAGAGGGAGAACGGGGCATAGGTGCCGGGGTGGGGGCCGCTGGCGAATTCCGCCACCTGCAGGGTGATGTGGTCCTCGGGCGTGACGTCCAGAAGCCGGTCGAGTTGGTCGCGCATGACCTGGGAGTCGATGCTCACCGGACGCATGAGCGCCGTCTCGTCCATGATCACCCAGAGGTGCGGCGGGTTGTCCTCGGTGAGAAGCTTCTGCCGGGCCATGCGCAGCGACACATGGCGCTCGATCGTCTCGGGCCCGGTCCGGCCGACGGTTCCGGCCTCCATGACGGCCCGCGCGTAGTCCTCGGTCTGCAGCATGCCGGGTACGAAGTGCGGCTCGTACTGCCGGATCAGATGCGCCGCACCCTCCAGGCTGACGTACAGGCTGAACCAGTCGGGCAGCACGTCATGGAACCGCTGCCACCAGCCGGGCTTGTTCGCCTCCTGGACGAGCGTCAGGAACGCGGCGATGTCGTCCTCGGCCACACCGTACGTCCTCAGCAGGATCTGTACGTAGGGGATCTTGAGGGCGACATCGGCGGTCTCCATGCGCCGCACGGTCGCCGCGGCGACCCGCAGTACGCGCGCCGCCTCGTCGCGCTTGAGCCCGGCGGCCTCGCGCAGTTCCTGCAGCCGCTTCCCGAGCACCACCTGACCCACTGTGGGCGCGGCCCGCCGCTCACTCACGCCACGCCTCCCCACGCGCCGAAGTATGCGAACAGTCTGTCATGTTCCGGTAATGGACATCTCATGGGCGACCCCACAGCCTACGCGCTGCCATGACCTCCGAGGTAATCGACCAGCCTGCGCCGCGCGCGGCAAGGTGAGGGCAGTTCTCCCGTCCTTCTTCTCCCATGTCCCATTCGACCTCGATGGAGGCTGATCCGCCATGTCCGCAACCCAGCTCGCCGCGATCGCCCGGACCACCGACCCTCGGACCATGCTCCGCCGCTTCCTGGCCGCCGACGCCGTGGTGACCGGTGCGAACGGTCTCGCCTACCTCGCCGCCGCCGGGCCGCTCGGCCGGTTCCTCGGGGTCGACCCGGGGCTGCTTCGCGCGCTCGGCGCGTTCCTCGTCGTGTACGCGGCGGCCGTGGGCCTGCTGGCCTCGCGCGAGCGCCCGCCGATGCTGCCCGTACGAGCCGTGATCGACGCCAACCTCTTCTGGGCCGTCCTCAGTCTCGTCGCCCTGGCGGTATGGCTGACGCCGAGCACGGCGGGCGCGGTGTGGACGGTGCTCCAGGCGCTGGCCGTGGCCGGCTTCGCGGCGGCGCAGTACCTCGCCGTGCGGGCGACCGGCCACTGACTGAGCATCAAGTCGCCAGTGATCGCAGGTACTTGACCGTCGCCGGGTCGGCCGGCAGGAACGTCTCGATGGCCAGCTCGGCCACGGTCACGTCCATGGGTGTGTTGAACGTGGAGACGGACGAGATGAAGGAGAGCACCCGCCCCTCGTGCTCGATCCGCAACGGCAGCGCGAAGTACGCGCTCGCCTCCTCGCCCCGATCCCCACCGGACTCCTCGTCGGGTGTGCCCGGCGGCAGTGGATACGCCGCCACCTCCTCGTACAGCTCGCGCAGCGGCTCCGAGCGGCGCAGCGCGATCTGGCGTCGCATCTGTTCCAGCAGGTGACCGCGCCAGGCGCGCAGATTGCGGATGCGGGGTGACAGACCCTCGGGGTGGAGGGTGAGTCGGATGGCGTTGAGCGGCGGTACGAGCAGGGACTCGGGTACACCGCCGAGCAGCATGGCGATGCCCCGATTGGCGGCCAGGACGTGGTACGTCGCGTCCATCACCAGCGCCGGATACGGCTCGTAGCCCTGGAGCAGGCGCTCCATGCCCTCGCGGAGGGCCTCCATCGCCGGGTCGTCCAGCGGGGTCTCGGGATAGCGCGGGGCGTAACCGGCGGCCAGGAGCAACGCGTTGCGCTCCCGGACAGGGACGTCCAGGTGCTCGGCGAGCCGCAGCACCATCTCCTCGCTGGGGCGGGAGCGGCCCGTCTCGACGAAGCTGATGTGCCGCGCCGAGGAACCGGCGCGCAGCGCCAACTCCAGCTGGCTGACCCGTCGTTGCTCCCGCCAGGCCCGCAGCAGCGGGCCGACGCCCTGGTCGGGAGGGGTGGTGGGGCGGCCCTTGGTGCCGGACGGGACAATGGTCACACGACGAACGTAGCCGAGGCGATCGAGGAGTGGCGCGTGTACAACCCGTGGAATCCGTCCTGGGAGGCGACGGCGGTCTACCGGGCACGGGTACGAGGGTGCCTGCTGGGCGGGGCGGTCGGCGACGCGCTCGGCTATCCGATCGAGTTCGCCTCGCTCGACATCATCCGCGGTACGCACGGCGGCCGAGGGGTCACCGGGCTGGTGCCGGACGGGGAAGGGGTCGTGGGGCGGGTCAGCGACGACACCCAGATGACCCTGTTCACCGTCGAGGCACTTCAGCAGTCGCACGAGCGCGCACGGCTCAAGGGCGGCGACGGCGCCTGGCCCGAGCTGGTCCGGGAGGCCTACGGCCGCTGGCTCGACACCCAGCGGCAGCCCGGCCCCGATCCGCGCGTCTCCTCCGGACTCGCCGCCCAGCCCTGGCTGTACGCCCGCCGCGCCCCCGGCAACGCCTGCCTGTCCGGCCTCGCCCAGGTCCACCACCCGGACCCGGCCGTTCCACTCGGTCGGCCCGGCCCCGTCAACCCGAACTCCAAGGGCTGCGGCACGGTCATGCGCGCGGCGCCCTTCGGGCTGGCCCGCGTCCCGGCCGAGACCGCGTTCGACATGGCCGCGCGGTGCTCCCAGATGACCCACGGGCACCCCACCGGCTACTACGCCGCCGGTGCGCTGGCCGCGATCGTGGCGTACCTGGTGGCCGACGAGTCACTGGAGGGCGCCGTACTGCGCACGCTGCGGCTGCTGGCCCGCCACCCGGGTCACGAGGAGACCAGCACGGCCCTCAATCGCGCCCTCGACCTGGCCGCCGACGGCGCGCCCACGGCCGAGAAGGTCGAGTCCCTCGGCGCGGGCTGGATCGCCGAGGAGGCCCTCGCCATGGGCGTCTACTGCGCCCTCGCCACCCTCCCCCACTCTCGGCTTCGCTCGAGCGGGGGGACCCCCACCGTGTCCGAGGCCCTCCTCCTCGCCGTCAACCACTCCGGCGACAGCGACTCCACCGGCTCCATCTGCGGCAATCTCCTCGGCGCCCACTACGGCGACCACGGCCTGCCCCACGACTGGCTGACGGCGACGGAGGGCCGCGCCGAGATCACCGTCCTGGCGGACGACTTCGCGGCCGAGAGCGTACGGATCTGATCCGGATCCAGGGCCTGTTGCGAAAGTGGCCTCTGATACGGATCTGACGACCGGCGAGCCGCCTGACCAGGTACCCGGCGGTCGGCCTGTGGCAGGCTGAGAGGGACCGCACGTCATGGAGGGGACGTAACGGAAGGAGTCGGCCATGCCCGTCGAACCCTTGTCGCAGAAGGAGATCGAGGACCGGCTGGCGGAGCTGCCCGGCTGGTCGCTGGACGGGGACCGCATCGCCCGTTCCTACCGCCTGGGATCGCACTTCGCGGCGACCGCGATGGTCGTGCACATCGCCCAGACCCAGGAGGAGCTCGACCACCACTCCGACCTCACCCTCGGCTACAACACCGTCTCGCTGACCATCCACACGCACAGCGTGGGCGGCGCCGTGACCGAGAAGGACTTCGAGCTGGCCCGCAGGGTGGAGGCGCTCGCGCCCGGCCACGGGGCGAGCTGAGCCGGGTGCTGGACTACGACAAGGAGGCGGTCGAGTACGACGCCCTGCGCGGCGGCGAGCCCCGGGCCGAGGCCGCCGCCGAAGCCGTACTCGGCCTCGTCCCCGAGGACACGCGCAGTCTGCTCGACGTGGCCTGCGGCACCGGCATCGTGACCCGGCGTTACGCGGCCGCGCGGCCGGAGATGCGGTTGACGGGCATCGACCGTACATACGGCATGGCGAGCCGTGCCGTCCCCCGGCTGCCCGGTGCCGTCGTGCTCGCCGACGCCCGCCGACTCCCCTTCCGCGACGGGGAGTTCGACGCCGTGACGAGCGTGTGGCTGCTGCATCTGCTCGGCGGCCCCGAGGACGTCCGGACCGTCGTCGGCGAGTGTGCCCGCGTACTGCGGCCGGGCGGCGTGTACGTCACCACCGTCGACAAGGCCGCCGCCCACAACGTGGGCAGCGACATCGACGCCGTCCTCGCCCCGCGACCGCGCCGCCCGGCCCTGGACACGGCGGCGGCCGTCGAGGCGTACGCCGAGGAGCACGGCCTGCGCCCGGTCGGGCAGGCCCGCTTCCCGGGGCGCGGCCAGGGCCGCAGCCCGCGCCGAACCGTCACCGACCTGCGCCGCGGCTGGTTCATGACCCTCCCGCCCGGCGACCCCCTCGCCGACGACTTCGCCGTACGCCTCGCGGCCCTCCCCGACCAGGACCGCCCGCGCCCGGACCCGGAGTTCACCCTGCGGGCGTTCCGAAAGGGCTGAAGGGGTTCAGGGTTCAGGAGACCGGCGGCCGGGTGAAGTCCATGGTCCAGTTGGTCAGCCAGGTCTCCCCGTCGTCGAGGGAGAACGCCTGTTCCCAGCGGGCGCTGGTCGCCGACACACCCGACCACACGAACCGCACCCGCACGTCCTTCCCGATGGGGGTCCCCCCGCTCGAGCGAAGTCGAGAGTGGGGGAGCGTGTCGTCGCCGTAGAACTCACCGCGACCGCCCTCGAACCGTCCGGCGACCGGCGGGAACAACCTCCCACTGCGACTGGAGGACCAGTTCAGCGTCCAGAGCCCTGTGTCCGGCTCGAACAGCCGCAGCGTCAGTCCCTTCGAACCGAGGTACGGCATGTCGATCTCGTCGATGTTCGCGGCCCCGTCGAACAGCGGCCGACACCGGCTCGTCGACGGGAACTCCTCCCAGTCGCTGTCCGGGTCGAGGAAGTCGGTGCGGCGGCGGTGGCGGACCTCCCAGTCGCCGTGGAAGAAGTCGAAGTCGTGCGCGCTGCTCATGAACGGTCTCCGGTGGATCCAGTGGTTCCGGCGGGCAGGAAGTCGGTCAAGTAGGCGTCGAGGTCGGGTACTTGGGGCGCGAGCAGATGCCGTACCCAGGCGTCCCGTTCGTGCTGGATCGGCGGCAGCTCCCATACGCAGCCGATCCATGGCCGGTCGGTGGCGACGAAGTGCGCGGGATCGCGGTCCGGGCAGCCGAGCACGGGCTGGCCGGCCGCCGCGCCGGCGAAGTGCAGGACGTTGTCCCACACCCAGCTGTAGACGTTCAGGTAGGCGCCGTCGTCCCCGCCCCGGTGCAGCACGACGAACGTCGCCGGCGGCGTCCCGTCCGGCTCCGGCAACAGCTCCGGGAGGATCGCGTACGCCGCCTTCTCGACCTCGGGTGCGATGCCGGCCGGGTCGGCCGTGACGTGATAGCGCTTGATCCGCCGCCCGGCCACCTCGATGGGCGGGGGCACGGTCAGCAGTTTCTCGGTGAAGCTCATGGTGCGACGCTAGGGCCGCTTCACTGACATCCTGTGTCAGTGAAGTCCAGTCGGCTCGTCTCGATCCTCCTTCTGCTCCAGACCCGGGGCCGGATGACCGCCGCCCAGCTCGCCGAGGAGCTGGAGGTGTCGGTCCGCACGGTCTACCGGGACGTGGAGGCGCTCGGCGCGGCCGGCGTCCCGCTGTACGGCGACGCGGGCCACGCCGGCGGCTACCGCCTCCTCGACGGCTACCGCACCCGCCTCACCGGCCTGACGACGGAGGAGGCCGAGGCCCTCTTCCTCGCGGGCGCCCCCGGCCCAGCCGCCGAACTGGGCCTCGGCGCGGTCCTGGCCGCCGCCCAGCTGAAGGTCCGCGCGGCGCTGCCCGTGGAGTTGCGGGCCCACGCCGACCGGGTCGCCGGCCGCTTCCACCTGGACGCGCCCGGCTGGTACGCCAAGGCCGACGACGCCCCGTTCCTGCCCGCGGTCGCCGACGCGGTCTGGAACAGCCGGGTCCTGCACGTCCTCTACCGCCGCTGGGCCGAACCCACGGACGTAAGGCGTCGCCTCGAACCGTACGGACTGGTCCTGAAGGCCGGCCGCTGGTACGTCGTCTCGGGCTCGGGGCCGCGCACCTTCCGCGTCGGCCAGATCCTCGAACTGACCGTGTCCGACGAGGAGTTCACCCGCCCCGACGACTTCGACCTGGCCGTGTACTGGACGGCGTACCAGCGCGACTTCCACGAGCGGCTGTACCGGGGAGAGGCCTTGGTCCGGCTGGCGCCGGGGGTGACGCTCGCGAGGGCCGTGCGGGTCGACAAGCGTGCGAGCGGGGACGGTTGGACCGAGGTCAGGGTGCCCATCGAGTCCGTCGAGCACGCGCACGGTGAGTTCCTGCGGCTGGGCACGGACATCGAGGTGCTGCAACCGGCCGAGCTGCGCGCGCGGATCGCCCGGACGGTCGCCGAACTGACCGGAAGATACGGCAACTCCGGTGCGAGCAGCGGCGACTGAGGAAACGGAACCCCGTCTGTCTCTCGGGAGGTACTCCCCGTGCAGCACCCGCATGCGCACCGCAGACGCAAGATCCGCAAGGCCCGCAGGATCGTGACAACGATGGCGGCCGCCGCCCTGACCGCCGCCGGACTCACCACCTTCACCGCCCCGCCCGCCGCCGCGGCCACCGCCCGCCAGGTCGAGGAACTGGACCGGGGCGTGGTCAGTGCGCATGTCGACAGCGGCAACCTGGTCAGCCGGCGCTGGCTCGGCACCGACCCGAACGACGTGTCGTTCAACGTCTATCGCGCCGGTACGAAGGGCAACTCGACCCCGATCTCCGGCTCCACCACCTACTTCCACTCCGGCGCCCCCGCCCAGGCCGACTACACCGTCCGCGCGCGATCGTGAACGGCGTCGAGCAGGGTGACTCGGTGCACGCGGTCCAACTCCGCACCGGTTACAAGGACGTACCGATCAGCGCGCCCGCGGGCGGCACCACCCCGGACGGCGTCGCGTACACCTACGAGGCCAACGACGCCTCCGTCGGCGACCTCGACGGCGACATCCTCGGCGACTGGCGCGAGGAGGTCGTCTGGCGCGCCAGTGGCAACACGGCCCTCAGGATCTACTCGACCCCGATCGAGACCACCACGAAGATCACCACCCTGCTCCACGACCCGATGTACCGCACAGGCCTCGCCTGGCAGAACACCGCCTACAACCAGCCCCCGCACACCAGCTTCTTCATCGGCAACAACATGCCGACGGCACCGAGGCCGACGGTGTACACGCCGTAGGCGGTCAACCTCTCGGCGGCCGGGCATCCCACTGGCCGCCGAGAGGGTCCTGGCTCATCCCAGGGCCAGCGAGGCCTGTACGGGCAGGTGGTCGCTGGGGAACTGGCCGTTCGACGAGAAGGTGTTGATCGACGCCCGGTGGGTCGTGACCCCCGGGGTGGCGAGGATCCAGTCGATGCGGTCGCCGCCGGGGGTGAGCGGCCGGTAACCGTGGAAGGTCGCGTACAGGTCGCTGCGCTCGGCCGCCGTGTCCCAGGTGTCGACGAGACCGGCGCCCAGCATCGTGTCGTAGACGACGTTCTTGTGGGCCGCGACGTTGAAGTCCCCGGTGACGACGAGGGGGAGGGAGCGGTCGAAGCCGGCGATGCGTTCGGTGATCAGGGTCGCGCCGCGCTCGCGGGCGTACTGGCTGGCGTTGTCGAGGTGGGTGTTGAGGACGTAGAACTGCCGGTCGCCGTCCTGGAGATCGCGGAAGCGGACCCAGGTGACCATGCGTATGGAGCCGCCGCCCCAGGTGTTGGAGCCGGGGATCTCCGGGGTGTCGGAGAGCCAGAAATGCTGGTGTTCGAGTGGCGCGAGGCGGCGGGTGTCGTAGAAGACGGCCATGAACTCGTCGCGGTTGCCGCCGGCGCGTCCCGTGCCGATCCAGTCGTAGTTCGTCGGTCCGAGGTCGGCCTCGATGTCGAGGAGCTGGTGGTGGAGGCCCTCCTGGGTGCCGATGACATGGGGTCCTTCCTGCCGCAGCAGCTCCCGCATCACCGGCCTGCGGACGGCCCAGCTGTTGGGCCGTGTGGTGCTCGCGTAGCGCAGGTTGAAGGACATGACTTCGAGCGGGGTACCAGCGGCTGCGTCCTCCTCCGCCGCCTCGGCGGGCTCGGCTGACATTCCTGTGTGGGACAGGGGAAGCAGAACCGCCGCGGCGAGGGCGGTCTTCAGACCGATGCGGCGCGTGACTCGGCTGTGGTTCGGCACAGGGGGCTCCTTCTGTGGCGGCGTCCGGGCGAGTCGGTGCGCACAGCATTGTGGAACGGCCCGATGTTCCAGTCATGAACATGTCGATATATGGCGGTGCACATGGCCGGAAGAGGGCGCGTGCCGGTTTCGGCACGCGCCCCGCGCACAGCCGTGCGGATCAGCTGACCGCGCAGCTCTGGTCACCGACCTTGAATGCGGTCGGTTTCCCGTTCGTACCCGACCGGCTCCCCGTGAAGCCGAAGTTCACCGATGAACCCGCCGCCACATTGCCGTTCCAGCCCACGTTCTTCGCCGTCACGGCCGAACCCGACTGGGTGTGGTCGGCGTTCCACATCTGCGAGACGGTCTGACCGTTGGGGAAGGACCAGTTGAGGGACCAGCCGGTCCACGCGCTCGTGCCGGTGTTGCTCAGCCGAACGTCCGCCTGGAAGCCGCCCGACCACTCGTTGGTGACCTGGTACGTCACCGCGCAGGCGCCCGTCGGCTGGGGATCCGGATCGGGGTCCGTGCCGCCACCTCCGCCACCGGTGTCGGAGGAGTCGCCGTAGATGACCCCGCGCCCGTTCGTCGCGATGTAGACCCGCCCGTAGAGGCGCGGGTCGCCGGTGATGGCCGCGCCGGTCCAACCCCATTGATGGGCGTCGTCGTTGATCCGGGTCCAGGTCGCGCCCTTGTCGGTCGAGCGGAAGATCCCTCGTACGCCGCCGATCTTGGCGCTGGTGTAGAGGGTCTGGTACGAGGCCCCCGTCGCGGCCTTGCCGAAGCCGATGGTGTCGGCCTGCTCGACGCCCGCCAGCTTCGTGAAGGTGGCGCCGCCGTCCGTGGAGTGCCACAGACCGTACGCGCCGTCGGGCGCACCGCCCGCCAGCCACACGTCGCCCTTCACGCCGGGCAGCGCCTTGAAGCGGACACTGTCGCCGCTCGGCAGACCGGTCGCGAAGGACGCCGTGAAGGTCGCGCCGCCGTCCGTACTGACGTAGAACTTCCCGGATTTGAAGCCGTAGAAGGTCTTCGGGTCGACGCGGTCGGACTCGACGATCGCACCCGCCGGGATGCCGCTGGAGGCCGCCCACGAGTTGCCGAAGCCTGTCGTGTACTGCACGCCGGTGCCCTGCGGGCTCCACACGAACCGGCTGCCGTCGGCCGCCGCTGCGACCGTGCCGCCGCCGCTGACGCCCGAAGGGTCGCTTCCCGCGAACCAGTTGGCGCCGTTGTCGGTCGAGAACGCGATGTGCGGCCCGGAGTCCAGATTGCCCACGCGCACGACCGTGTTCGGGTTGGCCTCGGCGAAGTCAAGGCTGGTCGTCGTCGTGAAGTTCGGCTGCGTGAACATCATCGACGGGACCTTCGTCAGATCCGTGTGCCGGAAGCCGCCGACGTCACCGAGGGCGCTCAGCAGCGGGGCGCCCGACGGGGGAGAGGCCAGGTCGTTGACCGCGGTCTCCTCCAGGCCCCGCACCATGGGCTTGACGGCGAACTTGCCGCCGCTGTCCCAGGTCGTGAGGTTCTCGGAGCCGTAGATCGTCGCGCCCGTCCCGTACATCATCCGGTTGGAATTGAACGGGTCGATCTCGAGCGACTCGGTCATCCAGCCGAGTTTCGGGGTCTGTTCGGGCGGTGAGGGGTTCGCGTTCCAGGTCAGCCATGGGGAGGAGGAGACGTCGATGGTGTAGCGGTTCTCGCGACTGCCGGACGACCCGTAGTCCCACGCCCTCGTCCAGGTCGCTCCGCTGTCCGTCGACCGGAAGATCTGGGTGTCCGGCCACCACGAGCTGTACGCCGTCGCCATGACCGTGCCGGGCTTCTGCCGGTCGACCGTCAGCCCGCTGAAGCCGTAGTACGTGTCGGCCTCCGCCACCGGGTTGATGTTCGTCCAGGTACCGGTCGCCGTCGCGTACCGCCACAGCTGCCCCTTGCCGCCGTCGTACGGCCCGCCCTTGTCGCTGTAGGACAGATACAGATAGCCGTTCGTCGCGTCGAGGACGCCCTTGTGCGCCAGATGGCCGGTGGGCTGCCCGGCCACTCGCGACCAGGTCGCGCCCGCGTCGGTCGAGCGATACACGGCGTTGTCCTTGTCGGCGACCCCGACGTAGATCGTCCTCGTCGCGTTGCCGGACGTCCCCGTGGACTCGTCGAAGGTGACCCAGACGATCCCTTGGTTGTCGTTCGCGTAGCCGCTGGTGTCGGCCGGATCCTGCACATAGTTGCCGACGTTCGGGAAGTTCGTCACCTGCGACCAGGTGACCCCCGAGTCAGTCGACCGCCACAGTCCCTTGCCGCTGGGCGCGCCCAGGTACAGGACGCTGTTCTTGTTGGGGTCGACGACGAGCCGCTCACCCATGCCCCGGCCCGGCATGTTCCCGCCCAACTTGAACGGCAGGTTCGTCTTCTGCCAGCTCGCCCCCCGGTCCGAGGAGCGGTAGATCGCGCCGTTGCCCGGGTCCCAGCTGTTCGTGTACGTACCGGCCGCCACGTACACCTTGTTCGGGTCCACCGAGTCCGAGGCGAGGCTCACGACACCCGTGTGCCCCCAGTTGTCCCAGCCGACCGAGTCGAGCAGCGGCGTCCAGCTCTTGGACGACTCCACCCAGCGATAAGCCCCGCCGATATCCGTGCGGGCGTAGGCGAGGTTCTTCTCCTTGCGGTTGAACACGATGCCGGGCACGAAGCCGCCGCCGTCGATACGCGCGTTCTTCCACGTATACGTGTCGGCGGCGATCGACACCGACTTCTCCGCCTTCTCGGCGGCCAACGCGGGTGGGGAGCCCGCGAGCAGACCGGCCGCGAGGGCCAGGACGGTGGTGAGGATGCGGGTTCTTCGCACGGGGAAGTCCTCTCCAGGTATGTGGGGGGAGGGGGATGGACGGGCGCGAACGGCCGGGCGGCCCCCTGTGCGGGTGGGGACCGCCCGGCCCAGGTCCTGCCCCCGCCGGAGTGCAGGACCTTGCACACGGAGCTTCAGCGGGGACTTATTCGAGGAGCTCCGCGTACGAACCCATGGCCAAAGCGATGTCCGCCTGAGCCCAGAACCGGTGGTACGTGAACGACGGCGCGGCGCCACCCGCCAGGTACGCCTCGATCTTCGACCACGCAGGATCGTCCTCGTAGAACGATCGGATCGACTCGAACGTCGACGACGAGTTGATCGCGTCGCCGTTCGGCATGGTCCCGGTCCACCCACTCGGCACGTACACCCGGTCGTCGAACCGGTTGTAGTCCGCACGGGTCTCCGGCACCGCCACACCGAGCCCGTCCTGGTGGTGCTCCCACATCCCGTCGAGCAGCGCCTTGGCGACCCGGGCCGCGTCGGCGTCACCGGAGCGGTCGGCGTAGTACGTCAGCGTCTTGGCGTACGCGGCCGCCACCCCCACGTCGTCGGTGTAGTCGGCGACGGTGACGTGCAGCCCGCTGTTGGAGCCGGGGCTGGAGGGGTTCCAGGTGTTCGGGGCGCCGGACCACTGGAGCGTGGAGGGAATCCGGTACGTCCCGTCGGGGTTGATGGTGGTCTTGGACAGCGCCCAGTCGACCCACTTGTCGAGCACGGTCTTCGCGGCGGCGTTGCCCGTCTGCTGGTAGTACTCGGCGACCCGCTCCATGGACCACGCCTGGAAGCCGAACCACTGGTTGGACGGCGGGTCGTGGTACACGGGCTTCTCGTCGTAGTACATGCCGTAGAAGGTCGGCGTCCCGGCCGGCGGCGTGGCGTACCGCCCCGCCCAGCTGTTGGTGGCGCCGCCCGCGATGCCGCCCTCGTTGGACTGCAGCCAGCGGTAGAACTCGATCTGCCGGTCGAGGGACTTGGCCCAGTCCGCCTGCCCGGTCGCCGACTTGGGCTTCAGCGGGGCGTAGTTGGCGAGGGCGTACGCGGCGAGCGGGTTCTGGTAGCCGCCGTGCGCGTGGCTGGAGCCGATGCGCCAGGCCCAGCCGGCGTTGGTGTCGGTGGCGCCGCCCCACGCGTAGTACCAGTTGAGCAGGTAGTGGGAGGAGTCCTTGCCGGTGCCCGCGGGGCAGCTGGTCGGACCCACACAGTTCCCGATCTTCTTGAAGTACTTGTCGTACATCGCGTAGCGCAGGTAGTCGCCCATCTTCGCGGCCTTGCCGATGGTCGCGGAGACGTCGCCGCCCTTGCCCTGCTGCTTGGCCCAGATGTCCGCCCAGTACGCGGCCTGCACGGCGCGCGCGTCGGCGTCGGGCGCGTTGGTGAACTTCCACTGCTTGGCGTACTGCGCGTCACGGGTGAACAGGTCCAGGTACCCGTTCGGGCCGCCGTACTTGAACTGGTCGCAGGTGGGCTGAGGAATGGTCTCCCACACCGACTCCTGCGGGCCGCGCTGGAAGGTGTTGATGTACGACGGGCCGGTGTCGGTCGGGCCCGCCTCACACTTGCCGGGCGAGTTCCCGTAGCCGTAGACGTTGTCCACGTCCTGCAACCAGTGCATGCCGTAGATGTCGTCCGTGTTGTAGGCGCTCTTCAGCTCGGCGGCGATCGGGTCCGAGCCGACCGAGACCGAGGTGTTGAGCTGTGCCGGGTACTCGTTCGGGGTGTCGTGCTCGGGGGCGTACGTCGCCGGCTTGTTCGGCGTGTAGAAGGAGTTGGACGGCTGGTCGGCGCGGGTGGGGATCATGTACTTCTCCATGGTCTCCCAGGCGCCGTTGAACTTGGACCAGTCGCCCGTGACCTTGCCGTACATGGCCTGGAGCCACAGGAGGTAGCTGTACGCCTCCGACGTGGTCTCATGACCGTGGTCCGGCGCCTCGACGACCAGCGTCTCCACCGAGTGGTACGGGATGCCCTCGGGGGAGAAGTAGCCGTTCGCCGGGTTGGTGATCTTGCCGTAGAGCTCCAGGAAGCGGGCGTCGTACTCGCCGGCCGCCGCCAGCTGGGTCACCGTCACCGCGGCCTTGGCGTGCCCGGTGGCCGTCGACTCGAAGACCGCCGAACCGGTGCCGGAGGCGTTCGCGCCGATGGTCACCTTCTGGGCCGTGTTCCAGTTCGACGGGGTAAAGGTCAGCGATGCGCCACCGGTCACGGAGAGCCCGGTGTTGCCGGAGGCCCGCGCGGTCGTCACCGTCACGTTGGACGACGGCTGTGTCGAAAGTTTCACGTCGTACGTGCCCGACTCGCCCTGCCGCACGCCCAGTTGGGTCGGCGTGACCACCACGGCGGGACCCGAGGCGACCGTGATACCGACCGGCGTGGAGTCCGCCGACGCGCCCAGGCTGTCGTACGCCTTGGCGACGAGGGAATGACCGCCCACGGCCAACCCCGTGGCCGAGAACGTGTACGGCGACGTCGTGTCCGTGCCGAGCAGCGTGGTGTCGTCGTAGAACTCGACCTTGGTGATCGTCGCGTTGTCCGCGGCAGCGGCCGTGGCCGCCATCGGCACCGGGTCACCCTGCGAGTAGACCGCGCCCGGAGCCGGGCTGGTCAGCACGGTGATCGGCGGCTGATGGGCGCCCACACACGTCGTACCGTTGATCGCGAAGTTGGCCGGTGCCGCGTTGCTGCCGCTGTACGTGAACTGGGCGCCGGTGGTCACCGCGGCCCCGACGGCGATCGTGCCGTTCCAGGACGTGTTCCGCGCCGTCACCGTCTTCCCGGACTGCGACCAGGTGCCGTTCCAGCCGTTGGACAGCGTCTGGTTGCCCGCGTAGTCGTACGTCAGGGTCCAGCCGCTGATGGCCTCGGTGCCCCGGTTGGTGATCGTGAGGTCGGCGGTGAAGCCCGAACCCCAGTCGTTCGTCTTGTAGTCGACGCTGCACGCGACCGCCGCCGCACTGGCGGGAGTCGAACCCGTGCTCAGCATCGTCAAGGGGAGTGCGAGGCCCGCCACCACGGCGGTCCACAGGCGCCGCGTGGCACGGCGTCTCCGTCTGGGGTGCATGCTCTGGTTCCTTCCGTGCGGCTCTTACGAAGGTGGGGGCGGAGCAGCAACAACAAGCCTTGAACCAGTGGGAGCGCTCCCATATTGGGGAGCGGGGCGCAAGGGGTCAAGGCGCTTGAAGAGCCGAAAAGATTCGATGAGGGCGAAAAGATTCGTGGTGCGCGATGACGCAACGCCTCTGTCTTTTACCGGCACTTGGCGCTACCTTCACCAGCACCAGTGGGAGCGGTTCCATCAGTCGACGCGTTCGTCCCTGACGTGTCCGAGCTGCGAGGGACGCTCAGACAACACCCCCAGCGTTCAGGTCTTTTACTCGCTTTGTGTGACGGCGCGACGACTCCTCCTCGTACACCCCACTACGGAAGAGGAAACCCGCACTCATGAGCCGTACCAGAACAGCACTCCTCGCGGCGATGGCGCTGGTCGCCGGCGCCGCCGGGACCGCGATCGCCGCTGTGCCGGACGACGTCGGCGCCAAGGCGATCCCCTGCACCGTCGACTACAAGATCCAGAACCAGTGGTCCACCGGCTTCACCACCGCCGTCACCATCACCAACAACGGCGCCGCCAAGTCGTCGTGGGCCGTGAAGTGGTCGTACGCGGGCAACCAGCAGGTCGGCAACGGCTGGAACGCCCGGATCAGCCAGAGCGGTACCTCGGTGACCGCCGCGAACGAGACGTACAACGGCACGCTGGCGACCGGCGGTTCGGTGAGCTTCGGCTTCAACGCCACCTACAGCGGCACCAACGCCCTTCCGGCCACGTTCACGCTCGACGGAATGACCTGCAACGTCGACGACGGCGGTGGCGGTACCGACCCGGGCCCGGGTACGCCCGGCACGAGGGTGGACAACCCCTACTCCGGCGCCAAGGTGTACGTGAACCCGGAATGGTCCGCGAACGCCGCCGCCGAGCCGGGCGGCAGCCGGATCTCCAACCAGCCCACGGGAGTGTGGCTGGACCGCACCGCCGCCATCGCGGGCGCCGGCGGCAAGATGGGCCTGCGGGCCCACCTCGACGAGGCGCTGCGGCAGAAGGGCTCGGACGAGCTTGTCGTCCAGCTGGTGATCTACAACCTGCCGGGCCGTGACTGCTCGGCTCTCGCCTCCAACGGCGAACTCAAGGCCGACGAGATCGACAAGTACAAGACGCAGTACATCGACCCGATCAAGGCGATCCTCGCCGACCCCAAGTACGCCTCGCTGCGGATCGTCACCGCGGTCGAGATCGACTCCCTGCCCAACCTCGTCACCAACACCGGCAGCCGCCCGACGGCCGTGCCGCAGTGCGATGTGATGAAGGCCAACGGCAACTACGTCAAGGGCGTCGGCTACGCGCTCAACAAGCTCGGCGACGTGGCGAACGTCTACAACTACGTCGACGCCGGCCACCACGGCTGGCTCGGCTGGGACGACAACTTCGGCCCCTCCGCCACCATCATGAAGGAGGCGGCGACCGCCGAGGGCGCCACGGTCAACGACGTCCACGGCTTCATCACCAACACGGCGAACTACAGCGCCCTGAAGGAGAACAACTTCACCATCAACGACACCGTGGCCGGCAAGTCGGTCCGCGAGTCGAAGTGGGTCGACTGGAACCGCTACCTCGACGAGCTGTCCTTCGCCCAGGCCTTCCGCGGCCAGTTGGTCTCGGCGGGCTTCAACTCGAACATCGGCATGCTGATCGACACCTCCCGCAACGGTTGGGGCGGCACCGCACGGCCCACCGGACCGGGCGCGACGACCAGCGTCGACACGTACGTCGACGGCGGGCGCTACGACCGCCGCTTGAACACCGGCAACTGGTGCAACCAGTCCGGAGCCGGTCTCGGCGAGCGCCCGCAGGCCGCCCCGGCGGCGGGGATCGACGCCTACGTGTGGATGAAGCCGCCGGGGGAGTCCGACGGGGCCAGCTCCGCCATCCCGAACGACGAGGGCAAGGGCTTCGACCGCATGTGCGACCCGACGTACACGGGCAACCCGCGCAACAACTACAACATGTCCGGCGCCCTGCCCAACGCGCCGCTGTCCGGGCACTGGTTCTCCGCCCAGTTCCAGCAGCTGATGCAGAACGCGTACCCGGCACTGTGACAGCCGAGTAGTCCTGGTTCCGAGTAGTTCTGGTTCGTCTTCCCCCGTCGCCCCGCTCCGGACCCCGTCCGGAGCGGGGCGACCGCGTGCGGGGCGACCAAAATGTGGCCTCGAATATTTGCCGATACGGCAAGGGAAGTGGCCCTTCTCCGGCACGTCGACGCAGGCTGGCGGCACCCGGAAGAGAGGCTCACCACCATGGGACAGCACGAGCACCAGCACACGCACCGGCACGCGCACGAGCACCAGCACCAGCACAACAGCACCGACATCGACTGGGCCGAAATGGCCGAGCATCTGGAGGAGCAGGCGGAGCTGTTCGCTCCGCTGTATCGGGAGGCCGCGGCCTGGGTGGCGACGCGGCTGCCCGAGCCGGGGCTGGTCGTCGACGCGGGCAGTGGGCCGGGGGTGGTGAGCTGTCTGCTGGCCGACGAGTTCCCCGGCGCCCGCGTCGTCGCCGTCGACGGTTCCGGGCCCCTGCTGGAACGCGCCCGGGCCCGGGCCGAGCGCCGTGGCCTCGCCGACCGCTTCGGCACCCTTGAGGTCGAGCTCCCCGGCGGCCTGGCCGACCTGGACTACCCGGCCGATCTGCTGTGGGCCGGCCGCAGCCTGCACCACCTCGGGGACCAGCGGGCCGGCCTCGCCGCCTTCGTCGAACGGCTCGCGCCCGGCGGTGTGGTGGCGCTCGTGGAAGGCGGCCTGCCCGCGCGCTTCCTGCCGCGAGACATCGGCTTCGGCCGCCCCGGGCTGCAGTCCCGGCTCGACGTGGCCGAGGAACTGCGGTTCAGCCAGATGCGCGCCGAGCTGCCCGACACCGTCGCCGAGGCCGAGGACTGGCCCGGGCTTCTCGCCGCCGTGGGCCTGCGGAACGCCACGTCGCGCACCTTCCTGCTTGACCTTCCGGCCCCGTTGCCGGAACCCGCCCGCGCCTATGCCCTGGACTCGTTCCGGCGCCGCCGGAACGGCCTCGCGGACTATCTGGATGCCTCCGACCTCTCGACCCTCGACCGGCTCCTCGACCCCGACGACAAGACGGGCCTGTACCACCGCCCCGACGTGTTCGTCCTCGCGGCCCACACCGTCCATGTGGGGACGGCGCCGGAAGCACACTAGGGATCCTCAGAAGCCGTCGACGCCGATTCGGGGCCTCCCCGTCGCCACTGGCCGTACCCACCTGGCCAGGTCGCACAGGGCAGTGTCCATAGCGGCCTCCGGCCGCAGGGGCCTGCCGGGATCGGACCACACACAGGATGCGTGTCGCCGCCCCGGGGCTGAGTACGCCGGGGACCTGGGGGTCCCCCCGGACGAAGTCTGGGGGAGCGCTCAAGACCGTTCGGGGCGTGCGGCTGAGTCGGACGTCGAGGTCCGGCGCGATCGGCGCCAACATCCGTGCTGGCTCGGCCAGTACGTTGTCCAACTCGTCGTTCATACGGCGATCCTGTCACCCACCACCGGAGTGCGCGGACGTGCGGGTGGCCGTGGAGGCCGCCGGAGACGGTGCTGACCAACGTCCTGTGTCCGGCGCCGCTCATCCGGGCGGCAACCTCAACGGGGCGATCATGGACGCCTGGGCGAGACGGCAACCGGCGGGCGTCGTCGTCAACACCGTGGTCGTACGACCGATCGGGCAGCCCGACCGACGGCCGTTCGGCCAGCCGGCCCGTGACCTACGAAACCGCCCGCCGGAGCGCGTCCGGCGGGCGGTCTTTTGCGGATGTGCGTCAGGCCATGTCGAACGTGGCCGGGTTCGGTCCGATGCGGCGGTCCTCGTTCAGCGCGCTGATCGCCGCGATGTCCTCGGTGTCCAGGGAGAAGTCGAAGACCTCGATGTTCTCCTTGATCCGGGACGGCGTCACCGACTTGGGGATGACCACGTTGCCCAGCTGGAGGTGCCAGCGCAGGACCACCTGGGCCGGGGTGCGGCCGTGCTTCTGCGCGATGGCGATGATCGCGGGGACCTCCAGAAGCCCCTTGCCCTGGCCGAGCGGCGACCAGGCCTCGGTGGCGATGCCCTGCTCCGCGTGGTACTCACGGGCCGCGTGCTGCTGAAGGTGCGGGTGCAGCTCGATCTGGTTGACCGCCGGGATGACGGACGTGGCCTCGATCAGCGTCTCCAGGTGCTCCGGGAGGAAGTTGGAGACACCGATGGACCTCGCGCGACCATCGGCGTACAGCTTCTCGAACGCCTTGAACGTTTCGACGAACTTGCCGTGGGCCGGCATCGGCCAGTGGATCAGGTACAGATCCACGTACTCCAGGCCGAGCTTGGCCAGGGACTCGTCGAAGGCGCGCAGTGTGGAGTCGTAGCCCTGATCGCTGTTCCAGAGCTTGGTGGTGACGAAGAGGTCCTTGCGGGGGATCCCGGCGGCGGCGATGGCCTTGCCGGTGCCCTCTTCGTTGCCGTAGATCGCGGCCGTGTCGATGCTGCGGTAGCCGGCCTCCAGCGCCGTGCCGACCGCCTGCTCGGCCTCGTCGTCCGGCACCTGCCAGACGCCGAAGCCCAGCTGGGGCATCTCGACGCCGTTGTTCAGGATGGTCGGGGGGACCTTGCTGCTCACGAGCTCTCGATCCTTCAAGTCGTCGGTTGGTACATCCCATCGTCAACGATCACGGCGCGCGATGCATTCCTGAGCGGACCGCTCACGCCCCGAATTACAGAATGGCCGGAAAGCGACGGCCGACCGCAGCCGCGCCCGTAAGGGGCGCTGGGCTGTGTCGATATGCGGCTCCGCCGCGGGGTCCCTCCCGCTTGAGCGAAGCCGCAACCCTGCGGAGCGGTCACGCCCGGTACAGCGCCTCCACCTCGACCGCGTACGCCTTCTCGATCGCCTTGCGCTTCAGCTTCAGGGAAGGCGTCAACAGGCCCTGTTCCTCAGTGAACTGGTGCGCCAGGATCCGGAACGTGCGGATCGACTCGGCCTGCGAGACCAGGGTGTTGGCCGCGACCACCGCCCGCCGTACCTCGGTCTCCAGCTCCGGGTCGCGTACCAGGTCGGCCGGCTTCAGCTTCGGCTTGCCGTGCATCTGGAGCCAGTGCTCCACGGCCTCCCCGTCCAGGGTGACCAGGGCGGCGATGTACGGCCGGTCGTTGCCGACGACGATGCACTGCGCGACCAGCGGATGGTCGCGCACCCGTTCCTCCAGGATCGCCGGGGAGACGCTCTTGCCGCCCGAGGTCACCAGGATCTCCTTCTTGCGCCCGGTGATGGTGAGGTAGCCGTCCTCGTCGAGGGAGCCCAGGTCACCGGTGGCCAGCCAGCCGTCGTGCAGGGTCTCGTCGGTGGCCTTGGGGTTGTTGAGGTAGCCCTGGAAGACGTTGGGGCCGCGCAGCCAGATCTCGCCGTCCTCCGCGATGTGCACGGTCATGCCCGGGATGGCCTGACCCACCGTGCCGTACCGGGTGCGCTCCGGTGGGTTGGCGGTCGCTGCCGCCGTGCATTCCGTCAGGCCGTAGCCCTCGTAGATGTGGATGCCGGCGCCCGAGTAGAACAGGCCGAGCCGCCGGTCCATCGCCGAGCCGCCGGACATCGCGTACTTGATCCGGCCGCCCATCGCCTCGCGGATCTTGGCGTAGACGACCTTGTCGAAGAACTGGTGCTGCATCCGCAGGCCCGCCGACGGGCCGGGCCCGATGCCCCAGGCCTTCGCCTCCACCGCGTCCGCGTACCTCACGGCGACCTCGACGGCCTTCTCGAACGGCCCGGCCCTGCCCTCCCGCTCGGCCTTGCGCCGCGACGCGTTGAAGACCTTCTCGAAGATGTACGGCACCGCGAGGAAGAACGTCGGCCTGAAGGCGGCGAGGTCCGGCAGCAGGACGGCCGCGCTGAGCTGCGGCTGATGACCGAACTTGACCTTCCCGCGGATCCCGGCGACCTGCACCATCCGTCCGAATACATGGGCGAGCGGCAGGAACAGCAGCGTCGCCGCCTCGTCGCCCTTCCGGGACTTGAACAGCGGCGCCCAGCGCTCGATGACCGTGTCCGCCTCGACCATGAAGTTGGCGTGGGAGATGACACAGCCCTTGGGGCGGCCCGTCGTGCCGGACGTGTAGATGATCGTCGCGATCGACTCGGGGGTCACCGCCCGCCGGTGCCGGTGCACGACCTCGTCGTCGAGGTGCGCACCCGACTCGTACAGCTCCTGCACCGCGCCCGCGTCCAGCTGCCACAGCCGGCGCAGCTGAGGCAGCCGGTCGATGACCGTGGCGATCGTCATCGCGTGGTCCTCGTGCTCGACCATCGCCGCCGTGCACTGCGCGTCGTACAGCATCCAGAAGACCTGCTCGGCGGAGGAGGTCGGGTAGATGGGGACGACCTGGGCGCCGACGGTCCACAGGGCGTAGTCGAAGAGGGTCCACTCGTAGCGCGTACGGCACATGATGGCGACCCGGTCGCCGAACCGGACGCCCTCCGCGAGCAGCCCCTTTGCCAGCGCGAGCACCTCGTCACGGAACTCCGCCGAGGTCACGTCGCGCCACTCGCCCCGCTCGTCCTTACGGCCGAGCGCCACGTACGTCGGGTCCTCCTGGGCGTACTCGAAGACGACGTCGGCCAGGCCGCCCACCGGCGGCGCCGACGCCAACGGAGGGTTGGTGAACTCGCGCAAACCCGCTCCTCGTGGCGCTCCCCACAGCGCGTGAAAGCTACCTCACGGGACTGTCGGACGGGAGGGGTTCTGGAAGGGACGAATCCGCACGCACGTCACAGGGTGACGACAGGAAACACGGGCAGACCGGGAGATTTCCGGCGCAACTCCTTACGCCTGCGTAGGTTGGGCGCCCCAATCTCCACCGAACCCGCACGCCCTGATCACGGTGTGCGCCGATGCGCGCACGTGGGGCCGGGCATGCCGCTTCACACCCGGCCCCAGCGCCGGCGGTCCACTTGTGACCGACACTCTTCCCAGCGCACCCGCCCGCCGTGCTGTCACACCCCGCGTGCCCGCCCGTGCAGTCGGTCCCCGCCGGAGAGGATCGCCGCGGCGAGCGCGTCCGCCGCGCCAGCTGCCGCTCCCGGCCGCCGGCCGTGCACCAGTACGAAGTCGACCTCGCCCAACTCCGGCAGGCCCGCCCGCTCCGGCACCCGGACCAGACCGGGCGGCACCAGCCGACGAGAGTGCGCCATCACGCCGAGGCCCGCGCGGGCGGCGGCGATGAGCCCGTTGAGGCTGCCGCTGGTGCACGCGATGTGCCAGGCGCGGCCCTCGCGTTCCAGCGCCTCCAGGGCCAGAGCGCGGGTGATGCCCGGCGGCGGATAGACGATCAGTGGCACCGGGCGGTCGGGGTCGAGGCGGAGCCGCTCCGCGCCGATCCACACCAGCCGGTCCGTCCAGACCGGTTCGCCGCGCGGGTCCTCAGGGCGCCGCTTGGCCAGCACCAGGTCGAGCTTGCCCGCCGTCAGCTGCTCGTGCAGCGTGCCCGACAGCTCGACCGTCAACTCCAGGTCCACTTCGGGATGGTCGTGCCGGAACCCCTCCAGGATCTCCGGGAGCCGGGTCAGGACGAAGTCCTCCGACGCGCCGAAGCGCAACCGCCCGCGCAGCCGGGTCCCGGTGAAGAACGCCGTCGCCTGCTCGTGCACTTCGAGGAGCCGGCGCGCGAAGCCGAGCATGGCCTCGCCGTCCTCCGTCAGCTCCACGGAGTGCGTGTCCCGGGAGAACAGCTGCCGCCCGGTCGCGTCCTCCAGCCGGCGCACGTGCTGGCTGACCGTCGACTGCCGCAGTCCGAGGCGCCGGGCGGCCTGCGTGAAGCTCAGCGTCTGGGCCACGGCGAGGAAAGTGCGCAGATGGGAGGGGTCGTACATGAGGACAAGGCTAGCGCGGTCATCGTGGAACGTGATGACGGTCAGAGTGGTATGCCGGATTCCCGATCGAGGGGATCAGGTGGACGATGGAGAGGGCATGTCCCGTCCCCGTCAGCGCAGCCGAACCAAGCAAGTGGAGCACCGTGAAACGCCTGCAGTGGCCGAGTTGGATGCCGATCGACCCGTACATCCTGCTGTTGCTCGGGACGGTGGGCCTCGCGGCACTCCTCCCGGCGCGGGGTACGGCCGCCGACGTCGCGTCGGGGGCGTCGACGGCGGCGATCGCCTTCCTCTTCTTCCTCTACGGTGCCCGGCTCTCCACCCGTGAGGCCCTGGACGGCCTCAAGCACTGGCGACTGCACGTCACCGTCCTGGCCTGCACGTTCGTCGTGTTCCCGCTGCTGGGTCTGGCCGCCCGCGGCCTCGAACCGGTGTTCCTGAACCACTCGCTCTACACCGGTCTGCTCTTCCTCACCCTCGTCCCGTCGACCATCCAGTCGTCGATCGCCTTCACATCGATGGCCCGCGGCAACGTCCCGGCGGCGATCTGCGCGGGCTCCTTCTCCTCCCTCGCGGGCATCGTCATCACCCCGCTGCTCGCGGCGAGTCTGCTGGGCGGCAGCGTGGGCGGCTTCTCCGCCGACGCGATCTGGAAGATCGTGTTCCAGCTGCTGGTGCCGTTCGTCGCGGGGCAGGTCGCCCGCCGCTGGATCGGCCCCTTCATCACCCGGCACAAGAAGATCCTCGGCCTCGTCGACCGCGGCTCGATCCTCCTCGTCGTCTACGTCGCGTTCAGCGAAGGCGTGGTGCGCGGGATCTGGAGCCAGGTCAGCGCGCTGCGGCTCGCCGGGCTGCTGGTCGTCGAGGCCGTGCTGCTCGCGGTGATGCTCACGCTCACCTGGTACGGGGCGAAGGCCCTCCGCTTCGACCGGGCGGACCGCATCGCCATCCAGTTCGCCGGCTCGAAGAAGTCCCTGGCCTCCGGGCTTCCCATGGCGAGCGTCCTGTTCGGCGCCGAGGCCTCCCTCGCCGTCCTCCCACTGATGCTGTTCCACCAGATGCAGCTCATGGTGTGCGCGGTCATCGCCAAGCGCCGCTCGCACGACCCGGTGGAGCGGGCGGTCACGGAGCAGCGAGACGAAGCGACAGGAACCGAGGTCGGTACAGGGTCACGTTCCGCGTGATGTTCAGCTGCGCCGTCGTCCCGTTCGCGTCCAGCCAGTTGACGTCGTAGCTGAGGACGAGCCGCCCGTCGTCGGCCGCCTCGTGCGCCTGCGGGTTGTACGCCGCGACCCCGCCGTCGGGCAGCGGCGGACTGAAGCCCCTGGTGGGCCCGTGCCAGGGACCGGTGGGGGAGCAGGCCCAGTACGCGGTGACGGTCGTCAGCCCCTCGGTACCGGCGGCCATGGTGAACAGCACATATGTACGGCCGTCCCGTACGACCGTGAACGCGCTGCCGACCCCCTTGTCGTCCCCGTTGCCGAGCACCGCCGCCGGACGCCCCCGCACCGCCCACCGGGAGCCGTCCCAGTACTCCCACGCCCCCGGCTGGCCGAGCCTGCCGCGCGGCACCCGGGCGACATACGCGTGGGACGTCGGCCGGGAGGCGGCCTGGGCGTCGGTGCCGCCGAAGACGTACGTCCAGTCGCCCGCGTCGACGGCTGTCGTGCCGAACAGGACACGCCGGGCGGGATCGGCGACGGATCCCTGGTCCAGCACCGTCGTGATGCCCTCCAGCCGCAGATCCGGCAGCGACAGCGTGGCCACCTCCGTCGCCGTGGGCACCCCGTAGATCCACGGCGACTGCCCCGCCGTCCGCGTCCACAGCAGCACGCGTACGACCTGCTCGGCCGAGCCGGGGGAGCGGGGTTCGACCCGGGCGGCCACCGGCCAGCGCCACTGCTGCGGGGCCGGGTCCGGGAACACGGGTGCCGGAAGCGTGGATTCCAGGCGGCCCGAAGGCGACATCACCACGGCCGAGTTGCGCACCAGGGGAGCCGAGACATCCCGCCACGCCACGGACTCGCCGACCGGGTTGGGCGGTGCGTACACCTGACCGAGGTAGGTGTCGGAGAACAGCCACAGCACCCGCCCGTCCGGGAGCCGTACCGAGTGGGTGCCGTCGCCGCCGGTCCAGTCGTCGGTGCGGGTGGCGTCGTCGCCGTAGCGGGCGAACTCGCCGGTCAGGGACGTGTCAGGGTCCCAGTCCCGCACCGTCCGGGCCGTGCAGGTGCGGCCGCCCTCCCGGTCGTCGTCCGGGAGGGCGGTGAGCAGCACGGCCGCGAGGACCAGCACCAGGCCCAGGATCAGGGCGGGTCCGGTCCCCGACAGCCGTCGTGCTCGTGCGTCGTCGGGCACGGAAGGGACGTTAGTTGCCTCCGCTCACCCGGTCCATGGGCAGCCACAGGATCGAGCCTTCGGACGTCGTACTCGCGGCGCGCAGTCCGCTCACCTCCTCGTCGCTCAACGCCCGGTCGTGGACGCGGACTTCGTCGAGGGCGCCGGTGAAGTGGACGCGGCTGTCGACCCGTTGCCCGATGTGCACCCCGAACGGGGAGTTCCGGCTCACCGATCCCGTCACATCGGCGGTGCTGAACGGCGTGCCGTCCACGAAGAGCGTGAGCTGCCCGCCGCCTCGACGCAGCGCGAGGTGATGCCACTGCCCGTCGTTGTACGCGCCCGTCGACCGCACGGACGCGGTCCGCGGCGCGGTCGCCCCGTCCCGCACGGTGATCAGCCCGGTCAGCCGCCCGGCCGCCGGCTCCCCGCGCAGCCACACCTGCGGCTGGGTCGTCCCGACCCCGCCCATCCACAGCATCGGCTGCTCACCGGTGGTGGCCGTGTAGCGGAACCAGAGCGACGCGGTGAAGTCCTTTGTACCCAGGGGGAGTTGACGGCGGTACGGCAGCCGTACGGCGTCGTCGGTGCCGTCGAACTCGATCGCGCCGCCGAACGCCCCGTCCGTCGGACGCGCACCGCCGAGTACGGCGGCCCGCCGGCCGTGAGGCGCCTTGTCGGGGGTCGTCGGGTCGGCGCCCCGGCGCGGCTTCAGCCAGTCCTCGGTGAAGCGGGCGAAGCGGATCTCGTCGCGGGCATCTATCGCTCCCCCCTCGTACATCAGGCCCACGACGTCGTTGCCGCCGGCACCGCCGATCCGCACCAGGTCCGAGTAGCCGGACCAGTCCGTGGTGACGACCGTGCCCCGGTCCACGCTCTCCCAGGTGCGTCCGCCGTCGTACGAGGAGCGGACCATCATGGTCCGGCGGCGGTCCGGGTCGGCCGGGCAGGCCAGCAGCAGCCGGTCGCCCAGCCGCAGTACGGAGCCCTGGACCTGAGGCGTGTACAGGTCCGGCTGGGCCCGGAACGGGGAGACGAAGCTGTCGCCGCCGTCGCGGCTGACCGTCTGGCTGCGATGGCCGAGGTCGGTGCCGTCCTGCTCACGGCCGCTGACGAACACCGAGCCGTCCTGACGCTCCGTCAGCGTCAGCTCGGACGGCTTCTGGCGGAACGTGCCGACGTCCGCGATCGGCCACGAGTCCGTCGCGCCGATCTTCCAGCTGTCGCCGCCGTCGTCACTGGTGATGAGCGCCGCGTGGTTGGCGGTGACCCGGCCGTTCGCCCAGGTCTCGGTGTTCACCCCGAAGACGAGACGCCCCGCGTGCCGACCCTTGCTGAGCTGGATGCCGTGCACGGGGCCCGTGGCGTACCAGGAGTTCCAGTGGGCCGGGCGGATCTCGGCGCTCAGATCGCGCGGAGTGGACCAGGTCAGGCCGTCGTCGTCGCTGTGCTGGAGATGCGGGGTGCGGTCGCAGGGCACCGAGCAGCTCGCGCTGTCCGTACGGCCCGTGTTGTACGTCTCGGCCAGCACGATCCGGCCGGTCTCGCGGTCCACGATGGGCGCCGGGTTGCCGTGCGTGTCGCCCGCACCCTCGTTGACGACCTGGAGCGGACCCCACGTACGGCCGCCGTCCGTGGACCGCTTGAGCACGATGTCTATGTCGGCGGCGTCCCCGCAGTTCAGCACCCGGCCCTCGGCGAACGCCAGCAGCGTGCCCTTCGTCGTCCTGACGACGGCCGGGATGCGGAAGCAGGCATAGCCGGGGTCCTGGGAGGCCTTGAACAGCACCTGCTCCTCGAACTCGGCGGCCTTCGGCTCCGGTGCGACTTCGGCCGCCGCTCCGGTGGGGTGGGCGACGGCCAGGAGGGCGCCGGTGGTGAGTAACGCGAGGAGAGTGGTTCTGAGGCGTGCGTGAAGACTCGACGGCATGGTGCGGCCAGCCCTTCATCCATCTAGGCATATGGACATCTGGACATCCCACGTCCAACGTGCGGCCACAGACGCTACTTGTGCCCTCAGCGCACCCACAAGAACCATGCGAGAGTTGTGGAACGGCGTGTCTCAGGGCCCGGTGACGCCGCGTCAGGCTTGGCCTGGGGCGCCTGAGAGCTCGGGGGGTTGGGAGTGCGTTGGCGGGTGCGGGTTGTATGTGGTTGCTCGCGCGGTTCCCCGCGCCCCTTAAAAACCAGGGGGCGCCCCCAGTTCTTCAGGGCGCGGGGAACCGCGCGACAAGCCCTGGAATCCGCTACCCGGACCGGGGGGCGGCGAAAAACGACGGGACCCCGGCGGCGCAGGGGGCGCTCTCCGCCGACCGGGGCCCCGCCGGCCGGTTCAGGCCTGGGCCGCGCTCCGCAGGGCGAGCCGGTGCTCACCCGCATACACGTTCATGGAGTTGCCCCGCAGGAACCCCACCAGTGTCAGCCCCGTCTCCGCGGCCAGATCCACCGCCAGCGACGACGGCGCCGAGACCGCCGCCAGCACCGGAATCCCCGCCATGACCGCCTTCTGCGCCAGCTCGAACGACGCCCGCCCCGACACCAGCAGGATCGCCCGGGACAGCGGCAGACCCCCGTTCTGCAACGCCCGCCCCACCAGCTTGTCCACCGCGTTGTGCCGCCCCACGTCCTCCCGTACGTCCAGCAGCTCACCGTCCTCCGAGAACAGCGCCGCCGCGTGCAGACCCCCGGTCCGGTCGAAGACCCGCTGAGCCGCGCGCAGCCGGTCGGGGAGGCTCGCGAGCAGTTCGGGGTCGACGCGGACCGGGGGAGTGTCGGCGATCGGCCAGCGGGCCGTCGTACGGACGGCGTCCAGCGACGCCTTGCCGCACAGCCCGCAGGAAGACGTCGTGTACACGTTCCGTTCGAGGGTGATGTCGGGGATGGCCACACCCGGCGCGGTCTTCACATCCACCACGTTGTAGGTGTTCGAGCCGTCCACCGTGGCGCCCGCGCAGTAGACGATGTTCTGGAGATCGCCGGTCTCGCCCAGCACTCCCTCGCTCACCAGGAACCCCGCCGCCAGCGCGAAGTCGTCACCCGGCGTGCGCATCGTGATCGCCAGCGGCTTGCCGTTGAGCCGGATCTCCAGCGGTTCCTCGGCGACCAGTGTGTCCGGCCGGGTGGAGACCGCCCCGTCCCGGATCCGGATCACCTTGCGTCGTTCCGTGACTCGTCCCATGTCGTGTCTCAGTCCCGGTTCTGTACGTGCTGGTAGCCGAAGCGGCCCTTGATACACAGGTTGCCGTGGGTCACCGGGTTGTCGTGCGGTGAGGTGACCTTCACGATCTCATTGTCCTGCACGTGGAGCGTGAGGTTGCAGCCCACACCGCAGTACGCGCACACGGTCGTGGTCTCGGTCTGCTCGGTCTCGTCCCACGTACCCGCCGCCCGCATGTCGAACTCGGACTTGAAGGACAAGGCCCCCGTGGGGCACACCTCGACGCAGTTCCCGCAGTTCCCGCAGTTCCCGCAGTTCCCGCAGTTCCCGCAGTTCCCGCAGTACACGCAGGCGGAATCCGTGAGGGGCCCGTCGTGCTCCACCGCGATCCGCGCATCGAACCCACGCCCGGCCACGGAGATCGCGAAGCTGTTCTGCCACTGGTCCCCACACGCGTCCACGCACTTGTAACAGAGGATGCACTTGTCGTAGTCCCGCACATAGAGCTCGCTGTCGATCCTCGGTTACTCGTTGAGCCGGGCCGCGTCCGGACCGAAGCGGTCCGGTTTCGCCTCGTACTCCTTGATCCACTCGGCGATCCGAGGGGTTGAGCCCGCACTTCATGCGGCGCTCCTCAGCGCGAGCAGGTCCGAGATGGCGTGGACGGTGCGGAGCGTGGGCACCTCGACGCCGGTGATGTCCGCCAGCTCGACGACGGCGGCGAGGAGGACGTCGAGTTCCAGGGGCTTGCCGCGCTCCAGGTCCTGGAGTGTGGAGGTGCGATGGTCGCCCACACGTTCGGCGCCGGTCAACACGTTCGGCGCCGGCCATCCGCCGCTCGATGGAGACTCCGACCTCGCAGCCGAGGGCCTCGGCGACGGCGAGCGTCTCGGCCATCATCGTCTCGATGACCTTGCGGGTGCCGCCGTGCAGACACATCTGCCGCATGGCCGCGCGGGCCAGGGCGCTGATCGGGTTGAACGAGATGTTGCCGAGCAGCTTGATCCAGATGCCGGCCCCGGATGTCGGGCTCCACCGGGCACTCGAGGCCGCCGGCCGTCATGGCCTCGCTGAACGCGAGACAGCGCCGGGACACGCCCCGGTCGGGCTCGCCGATGGAGAACCGGGTGCCTTCCAAGTGCCGGACGACACCCGGGCCTTAGAGCTCGGTGGCCACGTAGACGACACAGCCGCAGCAGAGGCTCGATCAGTGGCCCGCACGCCGCGTACGAGTGGGTCTTGAGGCCCAGGAAGACGAAGTCGACCGGACCGATCCCGGCCGGGTGGACCGATCCCGGCCGGGTCGTCGGTGGCGTGCGCGCGGGCGCGGGCGGTGAAGTCCCCGCGCGGGCTGAGCACGCGCACCCCGTCCCGCCTCATGGCCGCCAGATGCGGTCCACGGGCGACGAGATGCACATCGGCGCCACCGCGGTGGAGCGCGGCGCCGACATGGGCGCCGATCGCACCGGCGCCGAGAACTGCGACTTTCATGGCGAGGGAGCTCCGTTCGGTCGAGGGATACCGCGGAGATGACGCACTGTCGAACTGTGTCGACGAAATATTGTCTACAGTATGGAGTTGCCCCAGCAAGGGTTCGCGCAGTGCGGGGCGTTCGTAGCAGGGGTCGCGTCGCAGCGACGGGTAGGCCGCGGTGACCGTTCGGCGCTTCGTGCATACCGCTCATCGCATACGGTCGACGTGCCGCCTTCTCAACTCCCTTGTCACTCCCTACCGTCCGGGATCATGAGTCCCCCCGTCGCACCCCCGGGCTGGAGCCGCTGGCTCGTTCCCCCGGCCGCGCTCTCCGTACATCTCTCCATCGGACAGGCCTACGCCTGGAGCGTGTTCAAGCCGCCGCTCGAATCGGCCCTCGGCCTGAGCGGCACGCAGAGCGCGCTGCCCTTCCAACTCGGCATCGTCATGCTCGGTCTGTCCGCCGCGTTCGGCGGGACACTCGTGGAGCGCAACGGGCCGCGCTGGGCGATGACCGTGGCCCTGATCTGCTTCTCCTCCGGCTTTCTGCTCGCCTCACTGGGCGCGGCCACCGAGCAGTACTGGCTGATCGTCTTCGGCTACGGCTTCGTCGGCGGCATCGGCCTCGGCATCGGCTACATCTCGCCCGTCTCGACCCTGATCAAATGGTTCCCGGACAGGCCGGGCATGGCCACCGGCATCGCGATCATGGGCTTCGGCGGCGGCGCGCTCATCGCCTCGCCGTGGTCCGCGCAGATGCTGGAGTCCTTCGGCTCCGACTCCTCCGGCATCGCCCTCGCCTTCCTCGTGCACGGACTGTCGTACGCCGTGTTCATGCTGCTCGGCGTGCTGCTGGTCCGCGTGCCGCGAAGTGAGGGCCGTATGAGCACTGCCAGCGGGCCGAGTGTCTTCGAGGGGCCGCAGGTCTCCGCCCGCAACGCCATCCGCACCCCGCAGTTCTGGTGCCTGTGGGTCATCCTCTGCATGAACGTCTCCGCGGGCATCGGCATCCTGGAGAAGGCCGCACCGATGATCACGGACTTCTTCGCCAAGTCCTCCACCCCGGTCACCGTCACCGCGGCCGCCGGTTTCGTCGCGCTGCTCTCGGCGGCCAACATGGCGGGCCGCATCATCTGGTCGTCCACGTCCGACCTCATCGGACGCAAGAACATCTACCGCGTCTACCTGGGCGTGGGCGCGCTGATGTACCTGCTGATCGCGCAGTTCGGTGACTCCTCCAAGCCGCTGTTCATCGTCTGCGCCCTGGTGATCCTCTCCTTCTACGGCGGTGGCTTCGCGACCATTCCCGCCTACCTGAAGGACCTCTTCGGCACCTACCAGGTCGGCGCCATCCACGGTCGGCTGCTCACCGCCTGGTCCACGGCCGGAGTACTCGGACCGCTGATCGTCAACTGGATCGCGGACCGGCAGGAGGAGGCGGGCAAGGACGGCGCCGACCTCTACGGCATGTCCTTCTTCATCATGATCGGGCTGCTCGTGATCGGCTTCGTCGCCAACGAGCTGGTACGGCCGGTCAACCCCCGATTCCACATCCCCGCCCCGAGGGAGGCCGCCGATGTCGTCCAGCGACAGCACTCCGAACCCGCCTGACCGGCGGCCGCTGATCGCCTTCGCCTGGCTGTGGGTGGGGGTACCGCTCGGTTACGGACTGTACGAACTCGTACGCAAGGCCACGCAACTGTTCACCGGGTGAGTGCTCGGACGTCCAGAGGTCTGACAGAAGCCCACAACCCGGGCCCGTCATTACTGTCGCCTCACCCGTCCTCGTACCCGTGAGTCACTGATCAGACTGGTGGATCCCGCTGACCACAGGCTATGAGGGGGACCCACCCATGAACGGCTCGCGGATCGCCGCCGTCGGCCACTACCAGCCCGCCAAGGTGCTCACCAACGAGGACCTGGCGGGCATGGTCGACACGAGTGACGAGTGGATCACGAGCCGAGTGGGCATCCGCACCCGGCACATCGCGGGCCCGGACGAGCCCGTCGACGAGCTCGCCGGGCACGCCGCCGCCAAGGCGCTCGCCGCGGCCGGCCTCGGCCCGGACGCCATCGACCTGGTCGTCGTCGCCACGTCCACGGCCGTCGACCGCTCCCCGAACATGGCCGCCCGGGTCGCCCACCGGCTCGGCATCCCCTCTCCGGCCGCGATGGACCTCAACGTCGTCTGCGCAGGCTTCACCCACGCCCTCGCCACCGCCGACCACGCCGTACGCGCGGGCGGTGCCACCCGGGCGCTCGTCATCGGCGCCGACAAGATGTCCGAGGTCACGGACTGGACGGACCGTACGACCTGTGTCCTCGTCGGGGACGGGGCGGGCGCGGCCGTCGTCGAGGCCGCCGACGAATCCGGCATCGGTCCGGTGCTGTGGGGATCGGTGCCCGAGATGGGGCACGCCGTACGGATCGAGGGCACGCCCGCGCGGTTCGCGCAGGAAGGGCAGAGCGTCTACCGCTGGGCCACCACCAAGCTGCCGCCCATCGCCCGTGCCGCCTGCGAGAAGGCGGGGCTCGCGCCCGCCGATCTCGCCGCGGTCGTCCTCCACCAGGCCAACCTGCGCATCATCGAACCCCTCGCCGAGAAGATCGGCGCGGTCAACGCCGTGGTCGCACGGGACGTCACCGAGTCCGGCAACACCTCGGCCGCGAGCATCCCGCTCGCCTTCTCCAAGCTCGTCGAGCGCGGGGCGATCTCCAGCGGCGACCCGGTCCTGCTGTTCGGCTTCGGCGGAAACCTGTCGTACGCGGGACAGGTCGTCCGGTGCCCATGACCACCTCCAACGGGTCGTAGACTGTAGACGAAAGACAATTCATACTGGCTCTGCCTCTACGTCTAACTGACGCTTTGCCTCTGACTGACTTTCCGTTTGCAGTGCCCGGTGGCGCTCTGGAGGGGACCGCGATGTTGTCGGCAGGACTTCCGCAAGGAGCTGTGCCCAGGCTCGAACGCCCCGGTCCACTGCGTGACCGCGTCTACGAGGCACTTCTCGAACTCATCACCACGCGCGCCCTGCGCCCCGGCCAGCACCTGGTCGAGAGCGAGCTCGCCGGGCACCTCGGGGTGTCCCGGCAGCCCGTCCGCGAGGCCTTGCAGCGACTCAACACCGAGGGCTGGGTCGACCTGCGGCCCGCGCAGGGTGCCTTCGTGCACGAGCCGACCGAGGGGGAGGCCGACCAACTCCTCACGGTGCGCACCCTGTTGGAGGCCGAGGCGGCCCGCCTCGCCGCCGCGAACGCCGGCACGGCCGGCATCACGGCCCTGGAAGAGCTGTGCGCCGAGGGTGAGCGTGCGGTCGACGCCGATGACGTGGACGCCGCCGTCGCCATGAACGCCCACTTCCACGCCAAGGTCATGGAGCTGGCGGGCAACGCCGTCCTCGCCGAACTCGCCGCCCATGTCGACCGCCGCGTCCGCTGGCACTACACCCCCGTCGCCCGCCAACGCGGCCACCAGTCCTGGATCGAACACCGCGATCTGATCGCCGCCATTTCCGCCCGCGACGAACAGAGGGCCACGGAGGTCATGCGGGCCCACACGGAGCACACGCGGAAGACGTACCACGAGCGGGAGAAGTAGGAGGCCCGCCGTAGGGGTTGCCGCGATCGTCGGCTGAGGGTCCGTCGTGGCTGGTCGCGCAGTTCCCCCGCGCCCCTTACGGGGCCGCGGTACTTGAACCCCGCTACTCTCACCCCCGCTTTGTCCTCTCAGTGGAGAAAGTAAGCGGCAATTGCTGCGCGACTTCTTCCCGCTTCCGGCATCCACTGCTACTTTCCCTTCGAAAGCCACACACGGCGGTGCCGATGAGGCGGGGAGGGGCTCGTGAGACGCATGACGGCTCGACCCGCGAACGCACACCAGGCCCGCCTGCTGCGCCTGCTACGCGACGGCGGCCCCAACTCCCGTGCCCAGCTGGGTGATCGCATCGACCTCTCCCGGTCGAAGCTGGCCGTGGAGGTGGACCGCCTCCTGGAGACGGGCCTGGTCGTGGCCGATGGCCTCGCCGCCTCCCGCGGCGGTCGCCGCTCGCACAACATCCGGCTCGCCCCCCAACTCCGCTTCCTCGGCGTCGACATCGGCGCGACCTCCATCGATGTCGCCGTCACCAACGCGGAGTTGGAGATCCTCGGCCACATCAACCAGCCCATGGACGTACGGGACGGCCCGGTCGCCGTCTTCGAACAAGTCCTCTCCATGGCGGCCAAGCTGAAGGCCTCCGGGCTCGCGGAGGGGTTCGACGGCGCCGGTATCGGCGTCCCCGGACCCGTCCGCTTCCCCGAGGGTGTGCCGGTGGCCCCGCCGATCATGCCGGGCTGGGACGGATTCCCGGTGCGCGAGGCGCTCAGCCAGGAACTCGGCTGCCCCGTCATGGTCGACAACGACGTGAACCTGATGGCGATGGGGGAGCAGCACGCGGGCGTCGCACGCTCCGTGGGCGACTTCCTCTGCGTCAAGATCGGCACCGGCATCGGCTGCGGCATCGTCGTCGGCGGCGAGGTCCACCGCGGGGTGACGGGCAGCGCCGGCGACATCGGGCACATCCTCGCCGTACCGGACGGCCGCCCCTGCGCCTGCGGCAACCGGGGCTGCCTGGAAGCCCACTTCAGCGGCGCCGCCCTTGCCCGCGACGCCAAGGAGGCCGCCCAGCAGGGTCTCTCGGCGGAACTCGCGTCCCGTCTGGAGACGAGCGGCACCCTCAGCGCCGTCGACGTCGCCGCCGCGGCCGCCGCCGGTGACGCCACCGCACTCGAACTGATCCGCGAGGGCGGCAACCGCACCGGCCAGGTCATCGCCGGACTCGTCAGCTTCTTCAACCCCGGCCTGGTGGTGATCGGCGGCGGGGTGACCGGTCTCGGCCACACCCTGCTCGCCGCCATCCGCACCCAGGTCTACCGCCAGTCACTGCCCCTCGCGACCGGCAACCTCCCCATCGTCCTCGGCGAGTTGGGCCCCACCGCCGGAGTCATCGGCGCGGCCCGCCTCATCAGTGATCACCTGTTCTCACCCGCGTAAGCCACTCACTCGTCACTCACTCGATACGGCTCACCAGCACGACCACCTGCTCTGCCCTGCCCTGAAACCGGCCCGCACGCCCGCCAAGGGGAACTCATGGCACCAGAACCACCGCTGCTCACCATGTCCGGCATCACCAAGTCGTTCCCCGGCGTCCGGGCCCTCGACGGTGTCGACCTCGACGTCCAGGCCGGAGAGGTCCACTGTCTGCTCGGCCAGAACGGCGCAGGCAAGTCGACCCTCATCAAAGTCCTCGCCGGCGCCCACCAGCCCGACGGCGGCACCATCACCTGGCACGGGGAAACGGTCGCCCTCCGCTCACCGATCGCCGCCATGCGCCTCGGCATCGCCACCATCTACCAGGAACTCGACCTGGTGGAGGGCCTGTCGGTGGCCGAGAACGTCCACCTCGGGCACGAACCCACGGCCGCCGGTTTCGTCGTACGCGGAAAGGCGGCGCGGGCGTCGACCGCCGCTCTGCTCAAGCGACTCGGGCACCCTGAGATCGATCCGGCCCGGCTGGTGGGCGAGTTGTCCGCCGCCCAGCAGCAGATCGTGTCGATGGCCCGGGCGCTCTCCCACGACGTACGGCTCATCGTCATGGACGAGCCGTCCGCCGCGCTCGACCCGGACGAGGTCGACAACCTGTTCAGGATCGTCGGAGACCTGACGGCGGACGGGGTCGCCGTCGTCTACATCTCGCACCGCCTGGAGGAGATCCGCAGGATCGGCGACCGGGTGACCGTGCTGAAGGACGGGCGGGCCGTGGCGGGCGGGCTGCCCGCGAAGTCGACGCCGACGCGCGAGGTCGTGGCACTGATGACGGGCCGGAACGTCGAGTACGTCTTCCCGGACCGGCCACCGGCGCGACCGGCGGCCGGTACGCCCGTACTGGAAGTGAGGGGGCTGGCCCGGGCGGGGGAGTTCGAGCCCTTCGATCTGGACGTGCGGCCCGGCGAGATCGTCGGCCTCGCCGGGCTCGTCGGCTCCGGCCGGTCCGAGATCCTGGAGACGATCTACGGCGCCCGCAAGCCCACCGCCGGTCAAGTGAGCGTGGACGGACAGCAGTTACGGACAGGCAGCGTACGGGCTGCCGTACGGGCCGGGCTCGGGCTCGCCCCCGAGGAGCGCAAGGCGCAGGCGCTGCTGATGCTGGAGTCCGTCACCAGGAACGTCTCCGTGTCGTCCATGTCCCGCTTCTCCCGCGGCGGTTGGATCGACCGGAGCGCAGAGCACCGGGCCGCGCGGGCCGCGACCCGGGAGTTGTCGCTGCGCCCGGACAACACCTCCGTGCAGGTGCGCACCCTCTCCGGCGGCAACCAGCAGAAGGCCGTCCTCGCCCGCTGGCTGCTGCGCGGCTGCAAGGTGCTGCTGCTGGACGAGCCGACCCGGGGCGTCGACGTGGGCGCCCGCGCCGAGCTCTACGCGGTCGTACGCCGCCTCGCCGACGAGGGGCTCGCCGTGCTGCTGGTCTCCAGCGAGGTGCCCGAGGTCCTCGGCCTCGCCGACCGCGTGCTGGTACTGCGCGAGGGCCGCGTCGTCCACACCGCGCCCGCCGGTGAACTCGACGAACACCGCGTACTCGACCTCGTGATGGAAGGAAGCCCCGTGGCCACAGAAGGGAGCCCGGCGTCATGACCCAGCCCGTGTCCCCGCCCCGGGGCGGCACCGACAAGATGGCACCTGTCAGCGAACCGCCAGCCTGGCGCGCACTCGTGTTCCGAGCCGACGTCCGCACGCTGTCGTTGCTCGGTGTCCTCGCCGTACTGATCGTCATCGGCGGCATCACCAAGCCGGACGAGTTCCTCGACACCCGCAACCTTCAACTCGTCCTCACCCAGGCCTCGGTGATCGGTGTCGTCACGGTCGGCATGACCTTCGTCATCACCTCCGGCGGCATCGACCTGTCGGTCGGCGCGATCGTGGCGCTGGCCTCCGTCTGGGCGACGACGGTCGCCACCCAGGAGTACGGCTTCGGCGGCATCCTCTTCACCGCGGTGATCGTCGGCGTCGGATGCGGCCTGGTGAACGGACTGCTCATCGCGTACGGCGGGGTGGTCCCCTTCATCGCCACCCTCGCCATGCTCGCCTCGGCCCGCGGTCTCGCCCTCCAGATCACCGACGGCAGCACGCAGGTCGTCACCATCGAGGGCATCCTCGACCTCGGCGAGCGCGACGCGTACATCCTCGGCATCCCGCCACTCGTCCTCGTCTTCGCGGTCGTGACGATCATCGGCTGGCTGCTGCTGAACCGTACGACCTTCGGCCGGCGCACGGTCGCCGTCGGCGGCAACGCGGAGGCGGCCCGGCTGGCGGGTATCGACGTACGTCGGCAGCGGCTGTATCTGTACCTGCTCTCCGGGCTGTGCTGCGGCATCGCCGCCTTCCTGCTGATCGTGCTGTCCGGGTCGGGCCAGAACACCAACGGCAACCTCTACGAACTCGACGCCATCGCCGCCGTGATCATCGGCGGAACCCTGCTCAGCGGCGGCCGGGGCACCATCACGGGCTCCGTCCTCGGCGTCCTGATCTTCACCACGATCACCAACATCTTCGCGCTCAACAACCTCCAGAGCGACGTCCAGCAGATCGCCAAGGGCGCGATCATCGTCGCCGCGGTCCTGGTCCAGCGACGTACGGCCCACACGACCTGAGGCCCCTGTGACTCCTGTGACCCCTGATTCCCTCTGAGGCCCTTGAGGTCCCTGAGACCCCTGAGACGCATGCCTTCCCCTCCGCCTGATCCGCCCCGCATGCCTGACACGGAAAGGCCCACGCCATGGCACACCTCACGAGCCGCAGAGGACTGCTCTTCGGGACCGCCGCCGTCTCGGCCGGCGCCCTCCTCACCGGTTGCACCAGCAATGAGTCCAAGGAAGATCCCGCCGCCAACGAGCAGTCGGCCGCCGACGACAAGCCCGGCAAGGCGGTCACCATCGGCTTCGCCGGGCCGCAGGCCGACCACGGCTGGCTCAACGCGATCAACGAGAACGCCAAGAGCCGCGCGGAGCGGTACGAGGACGTCACGCTGGAGATCACCGAAGGGTCCAACGACACCGCCCAGCAGATCGGCCAGATCGAGACCCTCATCAACAAGAAGGTCGACGTCCTGGTCGTCCTGCCCGCCGACGGCAAGGCGCTCACCCAGGTCGGACTGAAGGCGATGCGCGCCGGCATCCCCGTCGTCAACCTCGACCGGATCTTCAACTCCCCGCAGGCGTACCGCTGTTGGATCGGCGGCGACAACTACGGCATGGGCCTCAACGCCGGGCACTACATCGGCGAGAAGCTGAAGGACAAGGGCGACGCCCGCGTCATCGAGCTGGCCGGGCTCGACAACCTGGAGCTGACCCAGCAGCGCACCAAAGGCTTCGACGACGCGCTCAAGAACTACCCGAACATCAAGAAGGTGGCCCGGCAGGCGGCCGAGTTCACGGTGGAGTCGGGGCAGGCCAAGATGGCCCAACTCCTCCAGGCCCAGTCGAACTTCGACGCCCTGTGGAACCACGATGACGACCAGGGTGTCGGTGCCCTGCGCGCCATCGAGCAGGCCGGACGCGACGACTTCCTGATGGTCGGCGGCGCGGGCGCCCTCTCCGCCTTCCAGGCCATCAAGAAGGACGACGGGGTGTTGAAGGCCACCGTCCTCTACCCGCCGACCATGGCCGCCTCCGCCATCGACCTCGCCCGCGCCCTCGGCCAGGGCAAGGGCGTCGGCGGCCTCGCCGAGTTCGAGATCCCGGCCTCGCTCACGCTCTACTCGGCCGTCGTCGACAAGGCCAACGTCGACCAGTACATGCCCACCGGCTTCAAGTGACGAGTCCTGCGGGAGTCCTGCCGGACGGGTCCGACCAGTCTGGCCAGTCTGGCCAGTCTGGCCAGTCTGGCCAGTCTGACCGGTTTGACCGGGCTGATCGGAAACGAAGGCAGGGCCCCGCCCCCCACCGCGCCGCGATCACGAGGAGGACACACGCATGGGACAGCCGCAGCAGCCCGACCAGGCCGAGGCGGAGGAGTCAGGAGCCGCTGGGCCTGATGCCGGGGGCGTCACGGGAGCGGGGGCCGTCACGGGAGCCGGGGGCGGGCTCGGGGCCGAGCCGGGCATGGGGGACGGGGCTTCCGGGCCCCGGGGCGGGCCCGGGGCGAGGCCCGACAGCGCTGCCCATGTCGGCACCGGCGCCGCGACCTGGCCCGCCGGGCTCGCCGGAGGGGTCGGCAAGCCTCCGCTGCGGGTCGGCATGGTCGGGTACGCCTTCATGGGGGCCGCGCACTCCCAGGGCTGGCGCACCGCGGGCCGTGTCTTCGAGCTGCCGCTCAGCCCCGTGCTCGCGGCGGTCTGCGGGCGTGACGGCGATGCGGTGCGGGCCATGGCCGACCGGCACGGCTGGGCGGCGACCGAGACCGACTGGCGGGACCTGATCGCCAGGGACGACATCGACCTCGTCGACATCTGCACCCCCGGCGACAGCCACGCCGAGATCGCCCTCGCCGCCCTCGCCGCAGGCAAGCACGTGCTCTGCGAGAAGCCGCTCGCCAACACCGTCGAGGAGGCGGAGGCGATGGCGACGGCGGCCGAAGAGGCATACGAGCGCGGGCAGTTGGCGATGGTCGGCTTCAACTACCGCCGGGTGCCCGCCACCGCGCTCGCCCGCCGCATGGTCGCCGAGGGACGGCTGGGCCCCCTGCGGCACGTACGGGTGACGTACCTTCAGGACTGGCTCGTGGACCCGGAGTTCCCGCTCACCTGGCGGCTGCGCAAGGACACGGCCGGTTCGGGGGCGCTCGGCGACCTCGGCGCGCACATCGTCGACCTCGCGCAGTATCTGGCGGGTGAGCCGGTGATCGGGGTGTCGGCGCTGACCGAGACCTTCGTGACGGAACGGCCGCTGCCCGCCGGGGCGTCCAGCGGTCTGGCGGCGGCGGGAGGCTCGGCGGACAGAGGGGCGGTCACCGTCGACGACGCGGCCCTGTTCACCGGCCGTTTCGCCTCTGGCGCGGTTGCCTCCTTCGAGGCCACCCGCTTCGCCACCGGCCGCAAGAACGCCCTGCGCCTCGAACTCAACGGTGAACGCGGCTCGCTGGCCTTCGACCTGGAACGGCTCAACGAACTCGCCTACCACGACCACACCGAACCCGGCGCCCACGCCGGCTTCCGCCGCATCCTCGTCACCGAGCCCGACCACCCCTACGTGGACGCCTGGTGGCCGCCGGGCCACGGCCTCGGCTACGAGCACACCTTCGTCCACCAGGCCCGTGACCTGGTGCATGCCATCGCGACGGGAACCCGGCCCGAGCCGTCCTTCGCCGACGGGCTTCAGGTGCAGCGCGTGCTCGCGGCGGTGGAGGAGAGCGCCGAGAAGAACTCCGTCTACACCCCGACCCACATCCCGAACCACACCACGACAGGGCTCTGACTCCGGTCCGAGGAGGCCACGGCAATGCCGCGCAACTTCACGCTCTTCACTGGCCAGTGGGCCGACCTGCCCCTCGAAGAGGTCTGCCGACTCGCCCGCGACTTCGGCTACGACGGACTCGAACTCGCCTGCTGGGGAGACCACTTCGAGGTCGACAAGGCCCTCGCCGACCCGTCGTATCTCGACTCGCGCCACCAACTCCTGGAGAAGTACGGCCTGAAGTGCTGGGCCGTCTCCAACCACCTCGTGGGCCAGGCGGTGTGCGACGCCATCATCGACGAACGTCACCGCGCCATCCTCCCGGCCCGTATCTGGGGCGACGGCGAGCCCGAAGGCGTACGGCAGCGGGCCGCGGCCGAGATGGCCGACACGGCACGGGCCGCGGCCGCCCTCGGCGTCGACACCGTCATCGGCTTCACCGGCTCCGCCATCTGGCATCTGGTCGCCATGTTCCCGCCCGCCCCCGAATCCATGATCGAGCACGGCTACGAGGACTTCGCGACGCGCTGGAACCCGATCCTCGACGTCTTCGACGCCCAGGGCGTGCGGTTCGCGCACGAGGTCCACCCGAGCGAGATCGCGTACGACTACTGGACGACCCAGCGCGCCCTGGAGGCCGTCGACCGTCGTCCCGCCTTCGGCCTCAACTTCGACCCCTCGCACTTCGTGTGGCAGGACCTCGACCCGGTCGGCTTCCTGTGGGACTTCCGCGACCGGATCTACCACGTCGACTGCAAGGAGGCCCGCAAGCGGCTCGACGGCCGCAACGGCCGCCTCGGCTCGCATCTGCCCTGGGGCGATCCGCGCCGCGGCTGGGACTTCGTGTCGGCCGGGCACGGCGACGTCCCCTGGGAGGACGTCTTCCGCATGCTGCGCTCCATCGACTACCAGGGCCCCATCTCCGTCGAGTGGGAGGACGCCGGCATGGACCGGCTCCAGGGCGCCCCCGAGGCCCTGACCCGCCTCAAGGCGTACGACTTCGAACCGCCGTCGGCCTCCTTCGACGCGGCGTTCGGCGGCAACGACTAGACCCTGGTTCCGCAAGGGCGCTTCCTGTCTCCGGGGTGACGGCGCACCCCGGCGTACCGCACACACCCGTACAGCTCCGTACGACCGGCCCCTCCTTGGAGGCATCTCGTGCACCCGTACGACGCCAACAGACACCCCACCAGCCACTTCAGACGCCGGAGCGTCCGCGGCCCCCTCGCACTGCTGAGCGGTCTGCTGCTCGCGGGCGCCTCGCTCTCGCTCACCTCGCCCGCTGCGGGCGCGGCCGAAGCCGCCGCTGCAGACGCCGCCCCGCAGGCCGCCGAGGCCGAGGACTTCCAGCAGGTCACCCTGGCCAAGGGTGAACCGGAGACGGGCGAGCCCATGTCGCTCGCCGTCCTCCCGGACCGCTCGGTCCTGCACACCTCCCGCGACGGCGAGCTGCGGCTGACCGACGCGGCGGGCAACACCAAACTCGCGGGCAAGCTCGACGTGTACTCCCACGACGAGGAGGGCCTGCAGGGCATCGGCGTCGACCCGGGCTTCGCCGACAACCGCTTCATCTACCTCTACTACGCGCCCCCGCTGAACACCCCTGCGGGCGACGCCCCCGAGACCGGCACCGCTGCCGACTTCGCACCCTTCAACGGCGTAAACCGGCTCTCCCGCTTCGTCCTGAAGACGGACGGCACCCTCGACACGGCCAGCGAGACGAAGATCCTCGACGTCCCCGCCTCCCGCGGCATCTGCTGCCATGTCGGCGGCGACATCGACTTCGATGCGGCCGGCAACCTGTACCTGTCGACGGGCGACGACAGCAACCCGTTCCAGTCGGACGGCTTCACCCCCATCGACGAGCGCGCCAACCGAAACCCGGCCTTCGACGCCCAGCGCACCTCCGCCAACACCAACGACCTGCGCGGCAAGATCCTGCGCATCAAGGTGAACGCCGACGGCTCCTACTCCGTCCCCGACGGCAACCTCTTCGCACCCGGCACGGACAAGACGCGCCCCGAGATCTACGCGATGGGCCTCCGCAACCCGTTCCGCTTCAGCGTCGACAAGAAAACCGGCATCCTCTACGTCGGTGAGTACGGCCCCGACGCCGGCGCCGCCAACCCCTCGCGCGGCCCGGCCGGCCAGGTCGAGTTCGCCCGGGTGACCAAGCCCGGCAACTTCGGCTGGCCGTACTGCACCGGCGACAACGACGCCTACGTCGACTACGACTTCGCCACCGGCACCTCGGGCGCGGCCTTCGACTGCTCGGCCCCCAAGAACACCTCGCCGAACAACACCGGTCTCACCGACCTGCCGCCCGCCGAGCCCGCCTGGATCCCGTACGACGGTGCCTCCCGCCCGGAGTTCGGCGACGGCTCCGAGTCCCCGATGGGCGGCCCGGTCTACCACTACGACGCCTCGCTGGACTCCCCGGTGAAGTTCCCGGAGGCGTACGACGGAGACTTCTTCGCCGGTGAGTTCGGCCGCCGCTGGATCAAGCGGATCACCTCGGACGCGGACGGCACCGTACAGTCCATCAACTCCATACCCTGGACCGGCACCCAGGTCATGGACATGGCCTTCGGCCCGGACGGCGCGCTGTACGTCCTCGACTACGGCATCTCCTGGTTCGGCGGCGACGAGCACTCCGCGCTGTACCGCATCGAGAACGCCACCGACGGCCACTCCCCGGTCGCCCAGGCCGCCGCCGACCGTACGTCCGGGCAGGCGAAGCTCAAGGTGCGCTTCTCCTCCAAGGGCACCAGCGACCAGGACGGCGACGCCCTCACCTACCGCTGGGACTTCGGCGACGGCGGCACCTCCACGGCGGCGAACCCGACGCACACCTACAAGAAGAACGGCACCTACACGGCGACCCTCACCGCGAAGGACTCCTCCGGTCGCACCGGCAGCGCCAGCGTGCGGATCGTCGTCGGCAACACCGCGCCCAAGGTCGCACTGCAACTCCCGCAGGACGGGCAGCTGTTCGCCTTCGGTGACGCCGTGCCGTTCAAGGTGAAGGTGAGCGATCCGGAGGACGGCCGGCCGATCGACTGCTCGAAGGTCAAGGTCACCTTCATCCTGGGCCATGACAGCCACGGCCACCCCGTGACCTCCGCCAACGGCTGCACCGGCACCATCCAGACCAGCGCCGACGGCGGCCACGACCCCAACGCCAACATCTTCGGGGTCTTCGACGCCGAGTACACCGACGGCGGAGGCGGCGGCCAGGCCCCGCTGACCACCCACGACCAGAACGTCGTCCAGCCCAAGCACCGCCAGGCCGAGCACTACGGCGACTCCTCGGGTATCACGGTGCAGTCGAAGGACACGGCACACGGCGGCAAGACGGTCGGCGACATCTCGAACGGCGACTGGATCTCCTTCACGCCGTACGTCCTGTCCAACGCCACGAAGATCACCGCGCGTATCTCCTCCGGGGGCGCGGGCGGCAGGCTGGAGGTCCGTGCGGGCTCTCCGACCGGCCGTCTCCTCGGTGCCGCGACCGTGCCGGTGACCGGCGGCTGGGAGAACTTCCAGGACGTCACCGCCGACCTGTCCCGGGCACCGCGCGGCACCACCACCCTCTTCCTGGTGTTCAAGGGGAGCGGCTCGGGTGGCCTGTTCGACGTGGACGACTTCGCCTTCACGACGAGGTGAGGGGCTGCCATGCGAAGGAACGCACGCATGTGGACCGCTGTGGGTGGCGCGGCGCTGCTGATCGGCTGCGTGTCGGGGCCGGCCGTGTCCGATGAGACGGGCCGATCCCGTACGGGCCACTCTGCCGAGCCCCGGGTGCTGGTGTTCTCCAAGACCGCGGGCTTCCGGCACGACTCGATCCCCGAGGGGATCGCGGCCGTACGGGAGCTGGGCGCCGCGCACGGCTTCTCGGTCGACGCCACGGAGGATGCCGCAGCCTTCACCGCCCGGAACCTCGGGCGCTACAACGCCGTGGTGTTCCTGTCGACGACGGGTGACGTCCTGAACGAGGCCCAACAGGGCGCGTTCGAGCGGTACATCAAGCGCGGCGGGGCGTACGTGGGCATCCACGCGGCCGCCGACACCGAGTACGACTGGGCCTTCTACGGCGGACTCGCGGGCGCGTACTTCCAGTCGCACCCCGCGATCCAGCCCGCGACGGTCGACGTCGAGGACCACGCCCACCCGGCGACCTCGGGCCTGGGCGCGACCTGGAACCGTACGGACGAGTGGTACAACTACCGTTCCAATCCCCGCGACCGGGCCCATGTCCTCGCCTCGCTCGACGAGTCGTCGTACAGCGGCGGCACCATGAACGGCGACCACCCGATCGCCTGGTGCCAGAACTACCAGGGCGGCCGCGCCTTCTACACCGGAGGCGGCCACACCAAGGAATCGTTCGCCGAACCCGCCTTCCGGCAGCACCTGCTGGGCGGTATCCGATGGGCGATCGGTGCGGCCCAGGCTGACTGCCGACCGGAGAACGGCTACCAGCCGCTCTTCGACGGCGGTTCCCTGGAGGGCTGGCGGCAGGCCGGGCCAGGCTCGTTCACCCTGAACGGCGACGGCACGCTGACGTCGAGCGGCGGCATGGGCATGCTCTGGTACGCCGCCTCGGGCTTCGGCTCGTACTCCCTGAAGCTCGACTGGAAGATGGCCGGCGCCTCGGGTGACGACAACTCCGGTGTGTTCGTGGGCTTCCCGCCCTCGGACGACCCATGGTCGGCCGTGAACAACGGCTACGAGATCCAGATCGACGCCACCGACGTACCCGAGAAGACCACCGGGTCCGTCTACGGCTTCCGGTCCGCCGACATCAGGAAGCGCGACCGCGCGCTGAACCCGCCGGGGGAGTGGAACACGTACGAGATCCGCGTGGAGGGCGAACGCCTCCGCGTCTGGCTCAACGGCGTGAAGATCAACGATTTCACCAACACCGACCCGGCCCGGAGCCTCAGCGACGGACACATCGGCATCCAGAACCACGGTGCCGACGACCAGGTGTCCTTCCGTGACATCCGGATCAAGGAACTGCCCGAGCGAGCCGCCCGGTCCGCGGTCTCGCCCCCGGGCGACTGAGCGGTGGCGGGCGGGGGACGCCGGACCCCCGCCCGCCACCTTCCCCTCCCCGCTTCCGCCGTTTCTTCCGTCGGTGTCCGCGTACGTACGACAAGGAGGCCAGCCATGTCCGTGTCCCGTTCCTCGCGGCCCGAAGGAGCCGAGCCCCGGGTGGGCGTATGGCTGGTCGGAGCACGCGGCTCCGTCGCCACGACCGTCGTCGCCGGCCGTGCGGCCGTCACAGCGGGCCTGCACGCCCCGACGGGCATGGTCACCGAGACCTCTCTCTTCGCCGACTCGGGCCTCCCTCCGCTCTCCTCCCTCGTCTTCGGCGGCCATGACACGGTCGACTGCCCGCTCCCCAAACGTGCGGAAGCCCTGGCGGCCGGCGGGGTCCTCCCACATGGCCTCCCCACGGCGATCACCTCCGAACTCGCCGCCGCGGACCGGGAGATCAGGCCCGGCGGCCCCCTCCCGGGCGACACCAGGGACCCCGACGAGCTGATCTCCACCTTCACCGCCGACATCCAGGACTTCGTAGGACGCCGGGGACTGGCCCGGGCCGTCGTCGTCCACGTGGCCTCGACGGAACCCGCGCCGACCGGCTCCGACCTGCCACCCAGCTCCCTGTACGCGGCGGCGGCCCTGCGCGCCGGCTGCCCCTACGTGAACTTCACCCCCTCGACGGGCCTGCACCACCCCTCGCTGGTGTCCTTGGCGGGGTCGGTAGGCGTCCCCTACGCGGGCCGCGACGGCAAGACCGGCCAGACCCTCCTCCGGTCGGTCCTGGGCCCGATGTTCGCCCAGCGGGCGCTGACCGTCCGGGCCTGGTCCGGCACGAACCTCCTGGGCGGCGGTGACGGCGCCGCCCTCGCCGACCCGGCCGCCGCCGCCGCCAAGAACGCCGGCAAGGAACGCGCCGTGACCGACACCCTGGGCACGACCCCCGAGGGTCAGACCCACATCGACGACGTCCCCGCCCTCGGCGACTGGAAGACCGCCTGGGACCACATCGCCTTCGACGGCTTCCTCGGCACCCGCATGACCCTCCAGACCACCTGGCAGGGCTGCGACTCCACTCTCGCCGCCCCCTTGATTCTCGACCTGGCCCGCCTCCTCACCCGCGCCCACGAAGCGGGCCTCACCGGCCCCCTGACCGAGCTCGGCTTCTACTTCAAGGACCCGTTGGGCGAGGGCCCTTCGGCCCTGGGGGAGCAGTACGCGGCGTTGACGGCATTCGCGGAGCGGCTGCGCGGGAGGGCACGAGGCCGGCGGAGCGGGGAGCCGGTACCGGAGCACGCCGGCGAGGCGAACCTCTAGTGAATCCACAGCAGCCCCTTTCGACGAACCCCGACGTGCCTCCACATCTCTCACCACGGTCATCTCAGCCGTTCCCATCGCCTTCGTCCGCCATCACCTCCCCTCCCACTCGCCTTTCCTTCGGCTACGGCACCAACGGCCTCGCCGACCTCCGCCTCGACGACGCCCTCGCCCTCCTCGCCGACCTCGGCTACGACGGCGTGGGTCTGACCCTCGACCACATGCACCTCGACCCGCTCGCCGCCGACCTGGCCGCCCGCACCCGGCGGCTCGCCCGGCGGCTCGACGCCCTCGGCCTGACCGTCACCGTGGAAACCGGCGCCCGCTACGTACTCGACCCCCGCCGCAAACACGGCCCCACCCTGCTGGACCCCGCCCCGGACGACCGCGCACGCCGGGCCGACCTGCTCATCCGCGCGGTACAGGTCGCCGCCGACCTGGGAGCCCACGCCGTGCACTGCTTCAGCGGGGTCACCCCGCCCGGCACGGACGAGGACACCGCCTGGAAACGCCTCCCCGACGCACTCACCCCCGTCCTGGACGCCGCCACCGCCGCCGACATCCCCCTGGCCGTCGAACCCGAACCCGGTCACCTCCTCGCCACACTCGCCGACTTCCACCGCCTCCGGGCCGCCCTCGACAGCCCTGCCGCACTGGGACTGACCCTCGACATCGGCCACTGCCAGTGCCTCGAACCCCTCCCTCCGGCCGACTGCGTCCGCGCCGCCGCCCCTTGGCTGCGGCACGTCCAGATCGAGGACATGCGCCGCGGAGTCCACGAACACCTGCCCCTGGGCGACGGGGAGATCGACTTCCCGCCCGTCCTGGAAGCCCTCGCCGACGTCAGCTACCAGGCCCTGACCGTCGTCGAACTACCCCGCCACTCCCACGCCGGCCCTCACTTCGCCGAACAGTCCCTCTCCTTCCTCCACCGCACAACCAGCCGCCCGTCCCTTCCCCGGTCCGACCGCACAACCGGTCGCACCGCCGACCGGACCAGCGCAACTCCGAACGGCACACGCCCTCTCGCCGCCGTCCCCGAACGGGAGCGCCTCGTGATCATCCCCCGTACGCCGGCCCCTCCGACAACCCACCCGGCCCTGGTCACCCCCTCCGCCCTGCGCGGCCACCTGAACGCCCACCTCGCGGACACCCCCCGCGCCTGGCTGGCCCAGGCCCTCGACGAGGCCGCCGAGCATCCGGGCACCCACGGGCCCATCTCCGTCTGGGAGCTGCGCCTCGCCGAGGCGGGCCGACGCTGCGGTACCGACTACGCCGACGCCGTCCGCGTCCTGATCCTGCACGCGGCCCGCGCCGGCACCGACGCGCTCACCCGGGTCTACCGCCAGGGCACCGCCGACGAACGCAGAGCCGTCCTGCACGCCCTGCCCCACCTCGTACCCGGCCCCGACGCCCTGCACCTCGTCGACGACGCCCTGCGCACCAACGACACCCGTCTCGTCGCCGCCGCCCTCGGCCCGTACGCCGCCCGTCACCTGGCCCCGCACCCCTGGCGGCACGCCGTCCTCAAGTGCCTCTTCACCGGTGTGCCCGTCGACGAGATCGCCGACCTGGCCCGTCGCGCCCACGGTGACACCGAACTGGCCCGCATGCTCGGCGACTACGCCGACGAACGCACCGCCGCGGGCCGTCCCGTACCCGAGGACCTGTACCGCGTCCTGGCCCTGACCGCGCCCCCACCGGCCGACGAGACCGGCCTTGACGGCAAGGAGACCTGATGCGCATCTTCGACCCCCACATCCACATGACGTCACGCACCACCGACGACTACGAGGCGATGCACGAGGCGGGTGTCCGCGCGGTCGTCGAGCCGGCCTTCTGGCTGGGCCAGCCCCGTACCTCTCCCGCCTCGTTCATCGACTACTTCGACTCCCTGCTGGGCTGGGAGCCCTTCCGCGCCGCCCAGTACGGCATCGCCCACCACTGCGCCCTCGCCCTCAACCCCAAAGAGGCGAACGACCCCCACTGCACCCCTGTGCTGGACCACCTGCCCCGCTACCTGCTCAAGGACCAGGTCGTGGCCGTGGGCGAGATCGGCTACGACTCCATGACCCCGGCCGAGGACCTCGCCCTCGAACACCAGCTGCAGCTGGCCGCCGATCACGGCCTGCCCGCCCTGGTGCACACCCCGCACCGCGACAAACTGGCCGGCCTGCGCCGCACCCTCGACGCCGTGCGGGCCTCGGCCCTCCCGGTCGAGCGGGTGCTCCTCGACCACCTCAACGAGACGACCGTCAAGGAGGCCAAGGACAGCGGCAGTTGGCTCGGCTTCTCCGTCTATCCGGACACCAAGATGGACGAGGAACGCATGGTCGCCGTCATCAAGACGTTCGGCCCGGAGAAGGTGCTGGTCAACTCCGCCGCCGACTGGGGCAGAAGCGACCCCCTCAAGACCCGAAGGGTCGGCGACGCCCTGCTCGCCGCCGGTTTCGGCGAGGACGACGTGGACCTGGTGCTCTGGCGCAACCCGGTCGCCTTCTACGGGCTCAGCGGTCGCCTCTCCCTCGACGTCGCCGCGACCGACGCCACCCACGAGGGCAACAGCATCCTGCGCGGCGGGGAGTGACCCATGCGCTTCCGCCACCCCGACGGCTCCACCGTCCACCTCGCCTACTGCACCAACGTGCACCCGGCCGAGACCCTCGACGGCGTCCTCGCCCAGCTCCGAGACCACTGCGAACCCGTACGGCGACGCCTCGGCCGCGACCGCCTCGGCATCGGCCTGTGGCTCGCCAAGGACGCCGCCCACGCGCTGGTGACCGACCCGTCCGCCCTGCGCGGCCTGCGCGCCGAACTCGACCGGCGCGGCCTCGAAGTCGTCACCCTCAACGGCTTCCCGTACGACGGCTTCGGAGCCGAGGTGGTCAAGTACCGGGTCTACAAGCCCGACTGGGCCGACCCCGCACGCCTCGACCACACCACCTCCCTCGCCCGCGTCCTGGCCGGCCTCCTCCCCGACGACGTCACCGAGGGCACCATCTCCACCCTGCCCCTCGCCTGGCGCACCGCCTACGACGACACCGCCGCCGCCCGGGCCCGCACGGCTCTGCTCACCCTCGCCGAACGCCTCGACGCCGTGGCGGAACTGACCGGCCGCTCCATCCGCGTCGGCCTGGAACCCGAACCCGGCTGCACCGTCGAGACCACCGCCGACGCCATCGGCCCGCTCACCGACATCGGCCACGACCGCATCGGTATCTGCGTCGACACCTGCCACCTCGCTACCTCCTTCGAAGACCCGCACACCGCCCTGGACGCGCTCATCCGAGCCGACGTCCCCATCGTCAAATCCCAGCTGTCAGCCGCCCTGCACGCCGACCACCCCCATCTCCCCGACGTCCGCGAAGCCCTCGCCGCCTTCGACGAGCCCCGCTTCCTGCACCAGACCCGCACCTCCACCGCCGCCGGCCTGCGTGGCGCGGACGACCTCGGCGAGGCCCTCGCGGGCGATGCCCTGCCCGACTCGTCTCCCTGGCGCGCCCACTTCCACGTCCCCCTCCACGCGGCCCCCGCCGCGCCCCTGACCTCCACACTCCCCGAACTCAAGGCCGCCCTGGCCCAGCTGGTCGGCGGCGCCCACCCGCTCACCCGCCATCTGGAGGTCGAGACCTACACCTGGCAGGCCCTCCCACCCGAACTCCGCCCCCGCGGTCGCACCCAACTCGCCGACGGCATCGCCGCCGAACTCGCCCTCGCCCGCGACCTGTTGACGGACCTCGGCCTCAAGGAGCTGCCATGAGCCGACGAGGAGCCTCCGCCGACCCTCACTCCGACGCGGCGCCCACCCCTCTCCTCGTCCTGGACGTCGTAGGCCTCACCCCCCGTCTCCTCGACCACATGCCCCACCTCAAGGCCCTGGGCCAGTCCGGCTCCCACGCCCCGCTCGGCACCGTCCTGCCCGCCGTCACCTGCGCCGCCCAGTCGACCTTCCTGACCGGCACGCTCCCCGCCGAGCACGGCATCGTCGGCAACGGCTGGTACTTCCGTGAACTCGGCGACGTGCTGCTGTGGCGCCAGCACAACGGTCTCGTCGCCGGAGACAAACTGTGGGACGCCGCCCGCCGTGTGCGCCCCGGCTACACGGTCGCCAATATCTGCTGGTGGTACGCCATGGGCGCCGACACCGACATCACTGTCACCCCCCGTCCGATCTACTACTCCGACGGCCGCAAGGAACCCGACTGCTACACCCGGCCCCCGGCCCTGCACGACGAACTCACCGAGAAACTCGGCACGTTCCCCCTCTTCCGCTTCTGGGGCCCGGGCGCCGACCTCGTCTCCAGCCGCTGGATCATCGACGCGACCCGCCACATCATCCGCACCCGTCACCCGGACCTGACCCTCTGCTACCTCCCTCACCTCGACTACGACCTGCAGCGTTACGGCCCCGATGACCAGCGCTCGTTGAAGGCGGCCGCCGACCTCGACAAGGCCATGGCACCCCTCCTCGACGACGCGCGGGCGGAGGGCCGCACCGTGGTGGCGCTCTCCGAGTACGGCATCACTCGTGTGAACCGGCCCGTCGACATCAACCGCGCCCTGCGCCGCGCCGGCCTTCTCGATGTGCACACACAGGACGGCATGGAGTACCTCGACCCGACGGCCTCAAGGGCCTTCGCGGTCGCCGACCACCAGATCGCCCATGTCTACGTACGCCGCCCCGAGGACCTGGAAGCGACCAGGGCGGCCCTCGCGGACCTTCCCGGCATCGACCGACTCCTCGACGACGAGGGGAAGAAGGCCCACCACCTCGACCATCCGCGCTCCGGCGAACTCGTCGCCGTCGCGGAGCCGGACGCCTGGTTCACGTACTACTACTGGCTCGACGACGCCCGCGCGCCCGACTTCGCGCGACTCGTCGAGATCCACCGCAAACCCGGCTACGACCCGGTCGAGCTGTTCATGGACCCGCTCGACCCGTACGTGAAACTCAAGGCGGCCACCGCACTGGCCCGAAAGAGACTCGGCCTGCGCTATCGCATGGCGGTCGTGCCCCTGGACCCTTCACCTATTCGAGGCAGCCACGGCCGCCTGCCCATGAGCGACGACGACGGTCCGCTCATCATCTGCTCCTCCCCCCGCGCTGTCGGCGACCGTGTCGCGGCCACCGATGTGAAAGCACTCCTGCTCCAACTGGCCGGTCTCTCCTGACTCGCCAGAAGTCCTCACTGGTCACAAGTGAAGCACTCACCACTGACAACGCCCGCCCACCCAGAGGAGTTCCAGGCATGAGCCGCACCCACCAGCCCGACCCCGAACTCACCCACCGCCTCACCAGACGAGGCATGCTCGGCGTGGCCGCCGGCGCCACGGCTGCCGCACTGCTGGGCACCACCGCAGCCCCCGCCACGGCGGCTCCCGCCACGGCGGCGACGGGCAGAGGCCGCCCCGTCCTCCCGCCCGGCCGACTCGGCATCCAGCTCTACAGCCTGCGCGACAAGGTCTCCACCCTCGGCTTCGCGCCCGTCTTCGCCGAGTTGGAGAAGTACGGCTACGACGAGGTCGAGTTCGCCGGCTACACCCAGGGCTCCGCCGGCCCCATCACCCTCGCCCAGCTCAAGCGCCTGGCCCGCAACCACGGCCTGACCCCGATCGGCAGCCACGTCGGCTACTACTCCAACGACCCGAACGCGTACACCTTCGCCCAGAACCTCACCAAGGTCCTCGACGACGCCCAGGCTCTCGGCCTCAAGCACATCGGCACGGCCTCCGGCCCCTTCCGCTACGGCACCACCGTCGACGCGATGAAGCGGGCCGCGGAGGAGTTCAACACCTACGGCGCGGCGGCCAAGGCACGCGGCATGAAGTTCTACCAGCACAACCACTCCGAGGAGTTCTCCTTCGCCACGGACCAGCCGCAGGTCCGCCTCTACGACGTCCTGCTCCGCGAGACCGACCCCGGCCTCGTCTACCTGGAGATGGACATCTTCTGGGCGTACGTGGCCCAGTTCCGCTTCTCCAAGCGCCCCGACGGCACGCCCGCACCCTTCGAGCCCCTCGACTACGTCCTCAGGCGCCCGAACCGCTACCCGCTCTTCCACGTCAAGGACGGCGAGAGCGACCCGTCGAACCCGTTCGGCTACCGCATGGTGGACGTCGGCGACGGCGACATCGACTACCAGAAGTTCATCTCGGCCGTCACCCGGCTGAAGGGGCACCGCCTCGCCCACCACTGGCAGGCCGAACACGACAACCCCACCGAGTCCTTCACCTTCGCCCGCCGCTCCAGCGAGCACCTGCACTCCCTGCGGGAGAAGTGCTGACCGAAGGCGTACGGCAACGGCAGCAGGCGGCCGCCCCGTGGTGCGAGACCCGGGGCGGCCGCCTGCTGCCGTACGCCGAAGCGTCAGGCCACTTCGTCACCGAGCGGACTCGGATGGGGAGCGATGCGCGACCACGGCGCCCATACCCGACCCCGGCAGGCCCGACACCAGCTTGGAGCTGTAGACGAGGCCGTAGTTGGAGGCGTTGTTGTTCTCGCCGAAGTAGTCCGCGGTCATCGCCGCGAACATGGGGAAGATCGCTCCGCCGCCGAACCCGGAGATGCTGGAGAACACCAGGAACAGCGGGAGGTTGTTGATGTTGCCGGACCAGAGGATCCCGTACTGCGACAGACCCAGCACAATGCACACGAAGATCAGACACTGCTTGCGGCCGTAACGGTCGAAGAGCCGGCCGATGACGCCGCGCCCCGTGCCGTTCACGATCGCTTTGAGGGACATGGCGGTGGCCACGATCCCGCCCGCGAAGCCGACCTCGTTGCCTAACGGCACCTGGAAGGCGATGCCGAAGTTGTTCACGCCCGAGGTGCACAGCAGGCAGAACCACATCAGGGCGACCGGGCCGGTCCGCCAGGCCTCGCCCGGCGTGTACTGCTTCACCGCCGGTGGGTTCTTCCCACCTGACCCGGCCGGATCGTAACCGCCGTATCACTCCCGGTGAGGTCGTGCGCGCCCGCTCGTCCGGGCTCGCACGGCCCCGCCCGGGGCCCGGATATGCAGGTGAAGGGCACTCCGAAATCTTGGTATTGTTGTCCATGTCGCCGCGGGGAACACCTCCGGCAAGGCGGCAGACACCTGGTCCGGGTGGCGGAATGGCAGACGCGCTAGCTTGAGGTGCTAGTGCCCTTTATCGGGCGTGGGGGTTCAAGTCCCCCCTCGGACACAGACCGTATCCCCAACTTGTGCGGGTCGAGCTGAGTCTCGGCCCGCACGAGCTGCTTTCCGGGGTCGTAGGTGAGCCGGAGCCCAAGGTTCTGGTAGACGTCGGCCTTGTCCTGTGGTTCGGCGTCGGCGAGAACGTCGCGGATGCTGCCGAGTGATGTGATCATCGCGTGGATGTCCTCCTTGCTGAGGTGGTGCTTGCCGGTTGGCGTGCGGGTCCAGGCGAGGGCCTGGGCGCGGTCGGCTTGGGTCTCGGCGGTCCACTGGGCGATGAGTTTCGGGTCGGTGCCCGCCTCCAGGGCTTCGCGGTAGCGGGCGATCTTGGCGTCGCATTCGGTGATCACGCGCATGGCGTCCTCGGCCTCCGGCGCGGGGGCGGGGTCTGGCTGGGCCGCGTGCATGCGGGTGATCGTGTCGTGGAGGCGGTGCGGGGAGAAGGCTCGCGCAAGCCAAGTGTCCAGCGGAGGGATCAGGTCTCGTTCGGCGAGGTAGACGTTGCGCGGGTGGGAGACCTTGTTGGCGAGCGCGTATTCGTTGGGGAAGCGGCAGCGGTAGTACAGGACGTCGCGGCTGCGCTGACCCTGCATGCGTCGTCCGCAGATCCCGCAGTGCAGCAGGCCGCGCACGACGTACGGGTGGCTGGTGCGTTGCCGCTCGCGGGTCGCGTGACTGGCGCCCTTGGCTTCCAGCAGGGCTTGGGCGTGCTCGAAGGTCTCGGTGTCGATCAGCGGCTCGTGGGCCTCGTCGGTGGACCAGATCCAGGCGTCCGGCTGTCTGCTTCGCGCTGGCGGGAGCGGCGCATCCGGGCGCGGTGTCTAGTGGTGCAGCCCTGGCTCGGCTGAGCCGTGGGGAAGCCCGGCTACTGAAGATTTACTAGATCACAGCTAAAAAGCCAGGCCACAGGCCCTACAGGCGCTGCTTTGGCATGCCCAGCAGCCGTGTCGGCAAGGTGTTCACGCCCCCATGGCGAGGAACTGGCGGGCGCCGCGCAACGTGGTGTGCAGTTCGCGCTGAGTAGCGCGGCTGTCGAGGCGGACGTCGAGCGCCCCGGGAAGCGCAGTGTCGATCCGGAGGCCCGCGGGCAGCCGGGAGGCGTCGAGCGCGTCACGTTGGGCGATGAGGACACCGAGTTCGTTACGGCTCACGGCGTCGGCTCCCGCGAGATGGTGCACGCCGTGCGCCTCGGAGGCTGCTCCGAGTTCCAACAGCCCGGCGGCCAGGTCGGCGACGTGCACCGGGCAGCGGATGTCGTCGGTGAACAGGACCCCGTCCCGGGCGCCGGCCGCGAGGTCGTGCACTGCCCGTACATGCACGGACTGTCGGTCGCCGATGATCAGTGAGGTGCGGGCGATGACAGCGTCCGGGTACAAGAGGCGGATACCGGTCTCTGCCGCGGCTTTTGCCGCACCGTAGGGGGTGACAGGGGCGGGCAGGCAGGTCTCGTCGTAACGGACGCGAGCGCCGGAGAACACTGCGTCGCTCGACACATGGACCAGGCGGCAGCCGTACTTCGCCGCGGCCATCGCCAGCCGGACGGGGCCCTCGGCTGTGACCGCCCAGTTGGACTTGCCGCTCGTCGCGTTGACGACGAGGCGCGGTGCCACCTCGGCCACGACCGCTTCGAGGCGCTCGGCGTCCCGCAGGTCGAGGGCGAACCACGTGGCCTCCGGGATAGTGCCGGGCCTGGTCGCGAAGGTCGCGGCCGTCGTGTATCCCGCTGCTGTCGCCTGGCGGACCAACTCGGTGCCCAGGAATCCGCTGCCGCCGATGATCAGGACCGTCATGACGCGGCACGGTAGTGGATCCCCGCTCCGCCCCGACGGCGTTTGCCCCGGCGTGACCGGGCTGTGGCGGCTCTGCGGGTGCCCTTGGCTCTGTCTCTGACGGCCTCTCGGATCAGAGCCGATCGCGGACTCCGTCCACGGCCACGGCAGTCGGTCGTGCCAGTCCCGCTTCAGACCACCGACCCCACTCACGCATCCCCGAGTCCGCTGGCCGGTCAGCTCCCGGACTCCGACGCATCCCGTTGTCAGGCAGTCCGGTTGCCGGGGACGGGGCTGTCCACGACCGGCGACCAGACGACATGACCACCGGGATCGCGGACATCGAAAGCAAAACGTTGTGATCGCCCGTGGCCGAAAACGGCGCGTTTTCCGGCCTTTTGAGGATGAGGGCGGAGCCTGGGCCTTCACCGGATCAGGCGGCCTCAGCCCGGAGCGCCAACCACTACCGAGGAGGAACCCCATGGCCCCCGACCTCCCACCACAGCAAGCCCTGCGCGGCCCCAGGCCACACCGTCCCACACCCCGAACCGCCGCCACCGGCGACCACCTGGCTCGGCTCGCCTCACACCTCACCCCGCGCGACCGATGGCTGGCCCGGATGCTCTACGAACACCACGTCCTGACCACGCACCAGATCGCTGCACTGGCGTGGTCCTCCAAGCGTGCGGCCAACCTGCGGCTGCTGCAGCTGTACAAGTGGCGCGTCGTCGACCGTTTCCGGCCCTTCGTCACCTCCGGCAGTGCCCCCATGCACTATGTCCTCGACATCGTCGGCGCCGCCACCGTCGCCCACGAGCACGGTCTCGACGTCCGCGACCTGAACTACCGCCACGACCGCGCCATCGGCATCGCCCACTCACTCCGCCTGGCCCACACCATCGGCGTCAACACCTTCTTCACCGCGCTGGTGGCCCTCGGCCGCCGACCGCACGCACCCGGCCATCTGACCGCCTGGTGGTCCGAAACTCGCTGCGCGCAGCACTTCGGCGACATCATCCGCCCGGACGCCTACGGGCGCTGGCTTGAGGACCACAGAGAACTGGAGTGGTTCCTGGAGTTCGACCGCGGAACCGAACGCCCCGCAAGCCGACTGGCAGCCAGAATCACCGGCTACGCCCAACTCGCCACGACCACCGGAATCATCACTCCCGTTCTGGTGTGGCTGCCCTCAGCTCGACGGGAAGCCAGCGTCCGTCGCGCGCTGGCCGACGCGGTGGGATCACTGGCGGATCCTTCGCTGGTGCCCTTGGCCACCACCAGCGCCGACCTCATGGCCTGCGCGGACCGGACCGACCCGGCGGTGGCTCGATGGCTGCCTCTCCGCAGGCGCAATGGTCCCGGGCGACTGCGGCTCGCAGAGCTGCACCGCATCTGGGACCGCGTATTGCCGCTACCCGAATCGCCGACCGTCGGGACGAAGCGTCCGGCTCCCTCCGGCGGACGTCTGCCACCTCCAGACCCGATGCCTCCACGACCACCTGACGCAACAACGGAATGAACATGAGCGTCAGACGAAGACAGCCAAAGGTCAAGCGGCCGAGTTCCTCCGCGTCGCTCTGACCACGTGCACGCGTCAGATCCCGGTCCTCGCCCCTGTCTGTTTCAGTCGCCTACCGGCCACTGAGTCGCAGACATCGCTGGAAACCCACAAACCGCTCTGGCCTGCACCGATGGCAGCGCCGCCGCTACCCATCTGGCGGGGGGCCCGGATGGCAGACAGACAGGCTAGGGGACAGGGAGACAGATTGGTCAGCGCCGCTCCGGTTACAGCCAAGTCCTGCGCAAAGGAGCGTACTTGTTCGATTGCACGCTCCTCTACGCCGCAGCGACCAACTCTCGTGCCTGCTCATTGAAGTCGGCGACAAGCCGGTGTGCGCCGAACGGTTCCATGCGGCGCTGCAAATCCTGCACAGCCTCGATGTAGCGTGAACTCTTCACTCGCTGCGACAACTTCAAGGTCCGCAGTCCTGCGGCGTGTGCCGCTTCGAGGTCTCGGCGCTGGAGATGCGAGACGGCGAGTGCGGCCTGCGACATCGCACCGCGGCGGGCCCGGCGTTGCTGCCGCGCGTGGTCGATGGACAGGCGCGCGTGCTGCTCGGCGGTGTCGGCGTCTCCCAGGTCCCGGAAGGTGTTGGCGTGCTCGCCGTGCAGATAGGCCGGATCGATGAACGCCGCCCACTCCTACTCCTTTTCCTGCCTCACCCGGCTGTACGCCGCCTCCGACTGGACGACGGCCTGCGCCGCCTGACTCTTGTCATCGAGCTTCGCCGGCGCACGGGCTTCCAGGGTCCACAGGTCGGCAAGGCACGCGGGAGAGGTGAGCTTTCCCAGCCCGGCCGGCCTGTGCGAGCCGCCGTCCCTCGGCCGGGTTGCCGGGGAGGGTGGCCTGATCGGCCATGCCCGCCAGGACGTGCGCGCCGAGCGAGGCGTTCCGCCGGTTCGGCGCCGGCCAGGCAGGTCAGCGTCTTGTTGCGATCGCGGGGCAGCAGCAGCCCGGCCAGATACTCGCGAAACCCACGCCGCCGCGCCGGCGTCCCGAAGAGATCATCGAACCGGGCGGCGTACGCTTCCAGCGGACCGTGCGCGGGCGGACACGGCAGCCGCTTCGTCATCTCAGGCTCCCCAGACCGTAGGTGACGCCCTCACCTCACGGCCTACTCCCGCACACACCCGCCGTCAACAAACCACCGCTAGGGCGGCGTCGACCAAAGGCTCCGCAATGGATTGCGCGCACGCGCCGGTGCGGCTTCTGTTGAGTGCGGCCCCACCCCCGGCCCACGGCCACATGGCGACCAGCTCTGCAGCGCGGACCGAAGTGACCGTGACCGGTGTGGCGATCACTCCGGGACGTGCAGGGAGCGGCTCGTGTCCCTTCCGTCAGGAGTGTCGTTCCCGTGTCGCGGTGCCGGCTGTGCCGTGCGCAGGTGGGTGCGGATTCGGTCGACGAGCAGGACGCCGAGTGTAGCGACCACCGAGACCAGACCGCCCACGTACAGGCCGCTCCGGGCCCCCAGATGTACGGTCAACCAGCCGATCAGGAGGGCGCCCAGGGGTGTGGACCCCTGCAGGATCAGGGTGTACACGGCGAGCACCCGGCCCCGGTACTGCGGGTCGCTGCCCAGCTGGATCCGGTGGTTGGCAGCCTGTGCGAAATAGATCGACGCGAACCCCGTCCCCGCCAGCAGAACGATCGCGGCCGCGTAGGTCGGAGCCCAGCCCGCCGCCGTCTCGAGCGCACCGAACGCGAGCGCGGCCCCGGTCACCGTACGACCGGACGGGCGCCCCCGGCGGGCCGTGCCGGCCAGGGCGGCGAGGAGGGAGCCGGCCGCGAACGCGGTGGTGAGCAGACCGAACGACGTGGCGTCCGCATGGAAGACCGTCTTGGCCAGCAGCGGCAGCGTGAGCTGGAAGTTCAGGCCGAACAGGCCGATGAACAACACCATCGCCAAGGGCACGACGAGGTCCGGGCGCGATGCGAGGTGACGCAGCCCGTCCGTGGCCCGGGCCCGGCCGTCCCGCGTGACGCGCCGCAGTTCGCCGGGGCGCATCATCCGCAGGCCGACCACGACGGCCAGATAGCTCCCGGCGTTCAGCGCCATGACGGCGCCGGTGCCGAAGCCTGCGATGAGCAGACCGGCGAGGGCCGGGCCGAGGACGCGGGCGACGTTGAAGTAGGCGGCGCTCAGTGCCGACGCGTTGGGCAGCAGGTCGGCGCCGACCAACTCGCTCACGAACGACATACGGGTAGGGACCTCGACGGCGTTGACGGTGCCCAGGCAGAGGGCGAAAAGGAACACGTGCCACAGCCGTACCGCCCCGCCGAGGTCCAGCACGGCGAGCCCGAGCGCGCAGACGCCGGAGACGAGGTTGCACGCCATCAGCGACCGGCGCTTGTCGTACCGGTCGGCGATCCGGCCGCCGTAGAGCGTGAGCAGCAGCATCGGAGCGAACTGCACGGCGGTGACCGCTCCCAGCGCCGTGCCGGAGTCCCCGGTGAGGGAGAGCACGAGCCAGTCCTGGGCGACGACCATCATCCACGTTCCGGACACCGAGAGCACCTGGCCGAACGCGAAGAGCCGGAAGTTGCGGACGGACAGCGAGCGGAAGGCTGTCCCGAGTACGCCGAGCATGGTCAGGAGACCGTCGCGGACGGGAGGGGACGGACGGCAGCGTGCGGGGTGAGGGTCGTTTCGCGGGAGGCCAGGCAGTCTTCGAGGAACGCGAGGACGCGCAGATGGTAGGAGCGGGCAGCCCAGCCGAGGCTGATGTTGTGCCCGGCCTCCGGCTGGCGGTCGACGCTCACGCGCGGAGCGGACGTGAAGTGCGCGGCCAGATCGGTGAGGGCCGCGTCGTCGTGGCGCCACCACGCCTCGTGCTCGGCGAAGGTCAGCCGTACGGGTACGCGGACGCGGGGCGCCGTGGCGCGGAAGACCAGTGGCCAGCGGGCAAGTTCGGCCCGCTCCAGGGCGGGCACGGGCTCGACGATCGAGCCGCTCGCTCGGAAGGTGTCCGGCGGATAGAGACGCAGCGGCCCCCAGCTCCTGCGCAGTCGGCCACCGTCGTCCTGGGCGGTGGGCAGTTCGTGCGGCTCGACGGCGTACATGTGGCCGCAGCCGGAGATGTCCAGCCCGAGGAGGTGCGGCAGGCCGGGGTCCGCGGCAGCGGTGAGCGCCACCTTGCCGCCGTAGGAGTGGGCGAGCAGGAAGAGGCCCGCACCCGTGGCGTGGCGGGAGGTGAAGTCGCGCAGCGCCGCACGCAGCGAGACGGCCTGCCCCGGCAGGTCCTGCCCCTGGGGCAGCCGGGAGGCGGAGTGGCGGTAGCCCGGCCGGTCCACGGCCAGGACGGTGTAGCCAAGGCCCGCGCCCAGCGTCAGCAGCGACTGCCGGGGATGGGCCCGGCAGTCGAAGTAGCCCGCGTTCATGCCGCCGCCGTGCACGGCGACCACGACGGCCCGCGCGGAGCCGCCGGCCGGCTCGCTGAGCAGCGCGGACAGCGGCACCCCCGCGGCGTCCAGGGTGATCCGGCGCACCCCGCGCGAGGATGCGTGGGCCGGTGGGGTCATGGTCGTTCTCCTCCCGGTGGTGGCTTCGGCGGCCGGCGTCAGCGGGCCAGGTGCGCTGTGAACGCCAGGGCCGCGTCCGCGCCGTAGACCCGCTCGAGGCTCAGCAGGAGGTCGGCCGAGGTCAATTTGTACGTCTGGGTGCCGACGGCCTGGAGCACCACGGCGGCCAGCGCGCTGCCCAGGCGGCCGGCCTCCAGGTACGGCAGGCCCCAGACGACGGCCGCCAGGAACCCGGCACGGAAGGCGTCGCCCACCCCGGTGGGATCGGCCACGACGTCCGTAGGTACCGCGTCGACGTGCAGCCAAGGCTCTCCCGTCCGGCCGATGTCCGCACCCGCGGCGCCACGGGTGACGATCCAGGCGCCGGTCCGGTCCAGGACCTGTTCCCGCGTCCAACCGGTGCGTTCCTGGAGCAGCGCCGCCTCGTACTCGTTGGTGAACAGGAAGCGGGAGCCCTCCACCAGATGGCGAGTCTGCGGGCCGTCCAGCCGGGCCAGCTGCTGGGACGGGTCGGCGGCGAACGGGATGCCCAGGCGCCGGCACTCCGCGGTGAGGCTCAGCATGGCCTGCGGGTCGTTGGGGGCGACCACGGCCAGCCCCAGCTCCCCGGTCCGCTCCCGCACGGAGGCCAGCGTGATCCGTCCGGCCTCGGCCATCGCCCCGGCGTAGAAGGTGGCGATCTGGTTGAGATCGAGGTCGGTGGTGCACACGAAGCGGGCCGTGTGCATCGCCTCGCTCACGTACACCGAACCGGTGTCGACGCCGTTGTCGCGCAGCCAGGCACCGTACTCGGCGAAGTCTTTGCCGACCGCTCCGACGAGTACGGGGCTGAGGCCGACGCGGGAGAGCCCCAGGGCGATGTTCGCCGCCACGCCTCCGTAGCGCACCTCCAGGTCGTCCGCGAGGAAGGAGAGCGAAACCCGGTCGAGCCGGTCGGCGATCAGCTGGTCGGCGAATCGCCCGGGATAGGCCATCAGATGGTCGGTGGCGATGGAACCGGTGACAGCGATGCGCATCTCAGGCCCCGACCGCGTTCCGCAGCGCGTCGACCCGGTCCGTCCGCTCCCACGTGAAGTCGGGCAGCTCGCGGCCGAAGTGGCCGTAGGCGGCGGTCCGGGCGTAGATCGGGCGCAGCAGGTCGAGGTCGCGGATGATGGCGGCCGGACGGAGGTCGAAGACCTCGTCGATGGCCTTCTCGATCCGGTCGGTGTCGACCTTGGCGGTGCCGAAGGTCTCGACGAAGAGGCCGACGGGCTCGGCCTTGCCGATGGCGTACGCCACCTGGGCCTCGCAGCGGGTGGCGAGGCCTGCGGCGACGACGTTCTTGGCGACCCAGCGCATCGCGTACGCCGCCGAGCGGTCCACCTTGGACGGGTCCTTGCCGGAGAAGGCGCCGCCGCCGTGGCGGGCCATGCCGCCATACGTGTCGATGATGATCTTGCGGCCGGTGAGGCCGGCGTCGCCCATCGGGCCGCCGATCTCGAAGCGGCCGGTCGGGTTCACCAGGAGGCAGTAGCCCTCGGTGTCCAGCTTGATGCCGTCGTCCAGGAGGGCCTTGAGCTCCGGCTCCACCACGAACTCGCGGATGTCGGGAGCCAGGAGGGACTCCAGGTCGATGTCGCTGGCGTGCTGGGAGGAGACGACGACCGTGTCCAGGCGGACCGCCTTGTCGCCGTCGTACTCGATGGTGACCTGGGTCTTTCCGTCCGGACGCAGGTAGGGGATCGTGCCGTTCCTGCGGACCTCGGACAGGCGGCGCGACAGGCGGTGGGCGAGGTGGATCGGGAGCGGCATCAGCTCCGGTGTCTCGTCGATCGCGTAGCCGAACATCAGGCCCTGGTCGCCCGCGCCGCCCGTGTCGACACCCTGTGCGATGTCCGGCGACTGTGCGCCGATCGACACCGACACGCCGCAGGAGGCGCCGTCGAAACCCTTGCTGGAGGAGTCGTAACCGATCTCGAGGATCTTGTCGCGGACCAACTGGGCGATCGGAGCGTAGGCCTTCGTCGTCACCTCACCGGCGATGTGGACCTGCCCGGTGGTGATCAGGGTCTCGACGGCGACCCGTGAGGCCGGGTCCGCGCGGAGGAGGGCGTCGAGGACGGTGTCGCTGATCTGGTCGGCGATCTTGTCGGGGTGACCCTCGGTCACAGACTCCGAGGTGAAAAGGCGCAGGGACACGGGACTTCCTCACGTCATGGGTGGTGAGTGGTCAGGGGTGGGACCTCGTACGGGACGTGCGCGGGTGTCGCGCTGGACGTACGGAGGTGGGCCGGCCGCTCGCGGCTGTCTCCGGCTCGCGTCATACGGTCCCGAACGGGTTGGTGACGACGTAGCGCCACTGGCCCCGCTCGTTTCTCCGCAGAACGTCGAGGCCACGGCCGGAACCGGACATCTCCGGAGCGCCGGGCACCTCGATGCTCCAGTCGACGACGAGCGAAGCGATGTCGCCGACGACGTACCGTTCCCGCACCTCGGCCGACAGCCTCGGTTCGTTTCTGAAGAACTCCAGGACGGCCTGCCGGTGCGCGGCGCCGGTCACCGCCCTGCCGGGTTCCCGGACCGCGGACGCGCCCGGCGCGTAGACCGCCATGACCGCGTCGATGTCGCGCGCGTTGTACGCGGCCACGTAGCGGGCGTTCGTCTCCGCGGGGTCGTCGAGGTCGTCGGGGTCGGTCGGCCCGTCGCGTACGTCCCGTACATCGGACGCGTCGGGTGCGGGGGCCGGTCCCGCGAGACGCAACCGGTGCACGTCGAGGTCCTGTTCCAGACAGTCCATCAGCCGGTCCAGGAACTCCTTCAGATACGGCTGGGCCAGATGCCCCGCCACGGCCTCCTCGGATGCCCACCTTTCGTAGCAGACGAACAGGTCGGGATCCGCCAGGTCCCGGTGGACGAGGGACTCCAGGCACCCCACTTCGGTGCGCGAGCGCTCGGCGATTGCCACCAGGATGTCGCCCAACTCGGCGGCCCGGCCGCGCCTGGCGCGGGCGAAGCCGACCGCGGACAGCGTCTTGTCGTGCATGCGTTGATGTCTTCCTTCCTCGTCCCCGCCCGGTCAGCGGAGCAGTGTTCCGCCGGTCGCGTCGATGAAGGCGCCGGTGATCCAACGGGAATCGCCGGAGGCGACGAAGGCGACGACATCGGCGATCTCAGAGGCCGTGCCGACGCGGTTGAACACCGACAGCGCCGACATGCGCTTCAGTGCCTCCGGGTTCTCGAACACCGGGTCACCGTTGTCGGTGATGCCCGGGGCGACCGTGTTGATGGTGATCCCACGGGACGCGAGGACCGGAGCCATGTGCAAGGTGATCTGCTCCAGGGCGCCCTTGCCCATCGCGTACGCGATCTGCTCCGGGACGGCGGAGTGCGTGATGCCGGAGGAGATGTTGACGATCCGGCCGCCGTCCGGGATGAGCTCCAGGGCCCGCTGGATCAGGAAGAACGGCGCCTTGGCGTTGAGGGTGTAGCAGTGGTCGAGGGTCTCCTCGGTGACCGCGTCCGGCATGGCGCCCGTGAAGCCCGTGGCTGCCGCGTTGTTCACCAGGATGTCGAGCGTCGTGGCACCCGTGCGCTCCAGCAGCCCCTGTTCGACCGCCGTCACCAGGTGCTCCACCGAGCCAGGTGCGCCCAGCCGGGCCCGCACGGGGAAGGCCCGCCCGCCTGCTTCCCCGATCAGTGCCACCGTCTTCCGCGCCGCGGTTTCGTCGTTCGCGTAGTTGACGGCGACGAGTGCGCCGTCCCGGGCGAGCCGCAGCGCGATGCCGCGGCCGATCCCCCGGCCGGCGCCGGTGACCAGCGCAGTCCTGGTCGGCAGCCTGCTCATGTGGTGATCCCCCGTTGTCGCTCGCGCAGTCGGCGAACCGTGGTCGTGCATACGCGAGCTTCGGCTTCTCAGGACGCGTGGACGGACGTGTGGAGGCTGTAACGGGCCCCGGCGCCCGCCTCGCCCTGGCCCATGTACTCCAGCAGCGGCACGATCACTTCCTCGATGTGCGCGACCGCCTCCGCCTCGGACACCCACTCGGAGAGCAGGAAGATTCCGGTGCCGTCGGCCGCGATGTGGAAGTTCGCGGCGAGCGCGCCCGGGTATGCGCGGTCCTGGCCCTCGTTCTGCTCCTCGTTGTCGAGGAGACCGTCGATCCACTTGCGGGCAGCGTCGTGGCTGTCCATCGCGAAGACCGCGGCGGGGTAGCACTGGGGCAGTGGCGGCGGATCCGGCAGCGCGGTGGGCCGTACGACGCGGTAGAGCTCGTACGCTGTGGGCGCTCCGGGCTCGACGCCGAGCGCCCGCCAGTCGGGGCGCGGCGCGCTTCCCGCCTCGTCGAGCGCCTCGGCCGAGGACCACTGGGCGTACGTCAGCAGCAAGTCGCCGTCGGTGCTGGTGAACAGGATCTGGGACACCAGGCCGGCCGGCCAGGGGGCCGACTCCCAGTGCGCCACCACGGCGGCCGCGGCGGAGCGCTGCCGCCGTGCGTCGCCGGTGACGACTTCCTCGACGACGACGATGGAGACGTTCTGGCGGTCGATGACCGGCCGGACGTCGGACACGAGGGGCATCTTCGACTCCTTCGGGGTGGACGGACGCCGACGTCCCGGAACAGTGACGTCCCGGACGTCGACGTCACGGGCTTCAGCGGTCCTTGCGGCCGATGACCAGGACGTCGTCATGGAGGCCGGGGACCTCCGCGGTCTCGGGGCTGAAGCCCGCCTCCGTCAGCCAGCCGTGCAGCTCCGGCACGGTGTACTCGTGACCGCCGCGGGACCAGACGAGCATGGCCAGGCTGGCCAGCACCGCGTGCATCGGCGGCTTGTCCCCACCGGCCATCGGGTCGTAGACGAACACCGCTCCGCCGGGTTTGACCGCCTCGTAGGCGCTCTTGAGCAGCCGGACGCGGTCCTCGGTGTTCCAGTTGTGCAGGACGTGGCCGAAGACCAGGACATCGGCCTCCGGGAGCGGGTCCTTGAAGAAGTCGCCGCCGTGGAAGGTGATCGCCGAGGCGGAGCCGCCGAGCTGGTCCATGTGCCGGCTGAAGGCCGGCTCCAGCTGCGGCAGGTCGAAGACCGCGCCCGTCAGGTGCGGGTTCCGCGAGACCACGTGGTGGGCGAAGTTGCCGCGCGCGCCGCCGATGTCGACGAAGGAGGTGTAGCTGCTCCAGTCGAGCCGGCTCATGGCCAGGGAGACGGGCGTGTTGAGCAGATCCATGCTGTCGAGGAAGCCGTCGGTGGCCTCCGCGTCCTGGTAGAGCGTGTCGTACGGGTTGCCCACGACGGCGGCGCGGTTGTGCGGTGTGCCGGTGCGCAGCGTGGACGCCAGGCCGTCCCACGCGGGGTTCAGCTCACGGTCGCAGAACTGGAGGTAGCCGCCCAGGTATTCGGTGCGCCCGCGTATGAGGAAGCGTTCGGCGACGGGTGAGTTGGAATATGTGCCGTCGGACACCTCCAGCAACCCGAGGTGGGTGAGCCCGGCGAGGAGGTACTGCGTTCCGAGCGGGGTCAGGCCGAGGCGGTCGGCCAGCTCCGCAGAGGTGGCGGGCTTGTCCGAGAGCCCGGTGAAGACGTCGGACTCGACGGCGGCCAGCAGGATCCTCGTCTGCCAGTAACCGGCCATGATGCCCATGATCGGCCCGGGGTTCACGGACGACTCGGGCGACTCAGCAGTCATTGTGGGAAAGCCTCCTTTGACGGGGGTTTCGGGACGCGTGGTGTGACGCGGAGATGCGACAGGGGATGGAGTGCGGGGACGGCACGCAGGGTGTCACGTGCTTCTGACGTGCCGGTGGAAACGTTTGAAGCCGATCGGTCTCACCCCTGGGATCCGCGTGCTGATGCGGTACGTGCCGACCCGACCTGCGCCCTCGAGGAAGGCGATGTGCGCCTCGTCGGTGGTCCACTCGGCGAAGTTCAGTACCCGGGTGCCGTCGGCCGTCGTATGGAAGTTGGCGGAGAGCATGCCGGGGTGCGCGCCGGGCGGTTGCGACTCCAGCGCGTCGCAGAGCGAATCGGCGATGAGCCGCTGCCGGCCGGGCCCGTCCACGTCGAACGTGGCGACGACCACGCAGCCGGGCTCCACAGGAGCCGGGTCGAACACGACACTGCGGTACGGCCGGTAGGCGACCACCTCGGCGGCGGCCGGCCCCGTCAGCGCGCCGGCGAACCTCGCGTAGGCGTCCGGGGCCGAGACCTGTACGCAGGTGAGGACGGTCTGCCCCTCGGTGTCCAGGTAGGCGCCGAGCGACACAACTCCCGCGGGCCTGGGCACGGCCGCCCACTGGACGAGCACCTCGTCGAGGAACGTGCGGCCCGCCTCCGCGTCGGGTACGTATCGCATGGTGACGAACGCGGCGGCCACACCGGTGCGGTGGAACCCGTCCGTGTTCACGTGTTGTTCAGTGCCGTGCATCGCCTGTCCTTCCGGGACGTGTGCCGCGCCCGGTGACCGCGACCGCCAGCCCGAGCGCTCCGGCCGCGGTCACGATCAGCAGCGCGGGGCGGTAGCCGTCCGCGTACGTGAGCGGCAGGGCGACCAGCGGCAGCAGGACGCCCGCGCCCAGCTGGACGCCCGTCTGGTAGAGGGAGACCGCGGTCCCCCGGTCGGTCGCGCGGACGGACGCGGTGGCCTGGATGTTGAGAGCCATGAACGCACAGCAGAAGCCGGCCTCGACCAGCAGCAGGGCAGGCAGCATGCCGAGCGCGTACGGGCTGCCCTCGGGCTTCGCGAGATAGAACACGTAGCCCAGGAACGGGAACAGGGCTCCGAGAATGATCAGTCGTCCGGTTCCGTACCGTGCCACGAGCCGGCCGGCGAACGGCACGGTCAGCGCCAGCGGCACACAGGCGGGCAGCAGGGCGAGCGCGGTCTGCCAGGGCGTCCAGCCGAGCCGCTGCTGAGCCTGGAAGGTCATCAGGACCAGCAGGCTCTGGTAAGTGCCGTTGAGCGAGGCGGCGCCGAGCGCGGAGCGCAGCAGGGCACGGTCCCGCAGCAGGGCGAGGCGCGGGGTGCGGGGTGCCGGGCCGTCGGTGGGGCCGGACGGCAGGACGTACAGCCCGCACACCAGCAGCAGCAGCGCCACCGGCGCCGGGAACAGGAACGTCCAGCGCCAGCTCGACTCGACCAGCAGGCCGGCCAGCAGCAGTCCCGCGGTGAAGCCCGCGGCGCCGAAGAGCGAGTAGACCGACACCGCTCGGCGGCGCTCGGGGCCTTCCGGGAAGGTGTCGTTGATGATGGCCAGGCCGGCCGGCGCGGTGAGCGCGGCGCAGCATCCCTTGACGACGCGGACGGCGACGAGCGCGGCCGGGCCGCTGACCAGCCCTCCGGCCACCGAGGCAAGGCCGAACACCAGCATCGCGCCCAGGTAGACCGGGCGCCGTCCGACGCGGGCGGCGATGCGCGGTCCGCCGAGCAGCATCGCGGCGAAGCCGAGTGCGAAGCCGCTCATCAGCCACTGGACCCCCCAGGGGGACAGCCCGAGTCGGCTGCCGACGGTGGGCAGGGCCATCAGGACGACGGACACCTCGATGGCGTCGAGGAGCATGTTGCCGCTCAGCACGAACAGCAGGAGTCCCTGCCGCCCGTGCCGGCGCGCAGGTGGGCTGGCGGCCGGGCGCGCGGTGTGGCTCACCACGGCAGTACCTGGCCGCCGGGTGTGCCGTCCTCGCCGAGGAAGGTGGCGGTGGGGCCGTCGTCGTCCAGTGTCGCCAGGAGCACGGGGATGCGCGCGCCCTGCTCGACGTCGAGGACGCCGTTGTGGCCGTTGATGTCGGTGGCCACGAAGCCGGGCGAGACGGCGTTGACGAGGATGTTGGTCCCGCGCAGTTCGTTGGCGTAGGTGAGGGTGACGGCGTTGAGCGCGGCCTTCGAGGTGCCGTAGGCGAGCAGGGTCGGGAACCGGCCGGGCGGGAACACGCCTGAGGGATCCTCGTTGGCGGCTGCGGCCGCGAGGGAGCCGAGCGAGCTGCTGACGTTGACGATCCGGGCGGAGTCCGCGCGGCGCAGCAGCGGCAGGAACGCGTTGGTGACGGTGACGACGCCGAACACGTTGGTGTCGTAGACGTGGCGCACCTGTTCGGCCGAGGTCTGGCTGGGGGCCTGCTCGGCGAGGCCGATGCCGGCGTTGTTGACCAGGACGCGCAGCGGGCCGGTCTCGTCCGCGACACGCTTGGCGGCGAGCGCGACCGAGGTCTCGTCGGTGACGTCGAGGTGGAGGAACCGTACGTCCAGGCCGTCGGCACGCAGGACCCCCTCGGCCGCGCGGCCACGCTGCTGGTCGCGGGAGCCGAGGTGGACGACGAAGCCGCGTTCGGCGAGTCGGCGGACGACCTCGCGGCCGATTCCCTTGTTGGCTCCCGTGACGACGGCGACGGGGGCGGTGTCGGAGGGCATGGCTTCCTTCTTCGGTCGTGGGCGGTCGGCGGAGTCGGCCCAGCCGGGAGGGCCGGGCCGTGGCCGGCATCAGCCGAGCAGCGTGCCGCCGGTGGCGTCGACGAAGGCACCGGTGATCCAGCGGGCCTCGTGGGTCGCGAGGAAGGTCACCACGTCGGCCACGTCGTCTGCCTCGCCGACCCGTTTGAAGGCGGACAGCTGGGCCATCGCCTCGACCGCCTCGGGGATGTCGAAGACCGCGCCTCCGTTGTTGGTGATTCCCGGGGCCACGGTGTTGACGGTGATCCCGCGGGGCGCGAGGTGGCGGGCCAGGTGCAGGGTGAGCTGCTCCACGGCTCCCTTGGTCATCGCGTAGGCGAGCTGGTCGGGGTTGGCTGTGCGGGTGAGGCCGGAGGAGATGTTGACGATGCGGCCGCCGTCCGGCAAGAGCTGCAGGGCGCGCTGCACGATGAAGTACGGAGCCCTGGCGTTCACCGCCATGTAGCGGTCGAAGTCCTCGGGGGTGAGCTCCTCGAAGGACTGGCCGGTCGTGGTGACGCCCGCGTTGTTGACGAGGATGTCGAGCCGGCTCTCGCCGATGCGCTCCTTCAGGCCCTGTTCCAGGCCGAGAAACAGCTCATGCACGTCGCCGGGGACGCCCAGTTCGGCGCGGACCGCGAAGGCGGCGCCGCCCTCCTTCTCGATGAGGGCGACGGTCTCCTGTGCCGCCTCCTCGTTGGCCGTGTAGTGCACGGCGACCAGGGCGCCCTCGCGGGCGAGGTTGACGGCTGTCGCCCTGCCGATCCCGCGGCTGGAGCCGGTGACGAGGGCGGTCTTGTCGGTGAGCCTGTCCACAGGTGACCTTCCGGGTGTCGGGGTGTGGCGGGTGGGCGGGCGCGGCTGCTCGTGGACATCGAGGCCGCTGATCACGCGGGCGAGGTGGCGCTGGACGGCGTCGGCCTGAAGCAGTTCGCCGAAGACATCCCGCAGTTCGGTGACCTCCTGGGCGCCGAACAGCAACTGGGCCTGCGCCTGGATGTTGGTCAGGGTGCGGGCGCCGACGGGGTGCCGCTCGTCGTGGTAGCTGTCGAGGAGGCCCGGCCGGGCCCTGCCGGTGACCTGGCGGGCGAGTTTCCAGCCGAGGCCGGCCGCGTCCTGGAGCCCGAGGTTGAGGGCCTGCCCGCCGACGGGCATCTGGGTGTGTGCGGCGTCGCCGGCGAGCAGGACCCTGCCGCGGCGGTACTGCGTGACCTGCCGGGAGGCGTTGCCGAACCGGTTGAGCCACAGCGGCTCGCCGTGGCCGATGTCCTCACCGGTGACGGCGTCCCAGGCCTCGACGACGTGGGCGAAGTCCAGCTTGCTGACCGGCGGGGCACCGTACTGGTGGATCATCAGGCGGGTGGTGCCGTCGGGCCTGCGGTAGGCGGTGGCGACACCGCCCGGATAGCGCTTGAGGCGCCGGTCGTCGATGGTGATGCCCGCGATGTCGGCGCGCAGCATCTCCTTGTCGGCGTCACGTCCCGCGAACTCAAAGCCAGCGAGTTCCCGCACGGTGCTGTGCTCGCCGTCGCAGCCCACCACGTTGGCGGCGGTGAGGTCGTACGGCGCCTCGTCCGGCCCGAGGACACGCACCCGTACGCCGTCCGCGGACTCGGTCAGTCCGGTCACCGTGTGGCCTCGGCGGATCTCGGCGCCCAGGTCGGCCGCGTGCTGCTGGAGCACGACCTCGAGACGGCTCTGCAGACATTCCCACTGCCCCGCGTACGGGTGGTCCGGGTCGGCGGCCGCGAGGTCGAAGCGGAGGCCGCCGAAGTGGCCGGGGCCGAGGGGGGGAAGGGTGCCGAGCCGGTCGAGGATGCCTCGCTCCGCGAAGATCTCCATGGTTCGGGTGTGCAGCACGGATGCCCGCGATTCGCCGGTCGGCTCGGGCAGTTCCTCCAGGACGAGGGCGCGCGCGCCGTTCGCGTGCAGTTCGGCGGCGAGCAGCAACCCGACAGGACCAGCGCCCACGACGATGACGTCGGTGGCCGCGGCACGCCGGGTCACGGGCGTGCTCCCCGGGGATGCCCGGCGCTCGGAGGACCGAACCAGCGGTGCAGTGCCGTGCCCACCCCGTGATGGCTGCCGGGTGCGGCCCAGGCGACGTGACCGTCGGGGCGCAGCAGCACGGCACTGGTTCCGGCCAGCGGGCTGTCGTCGGGCAGGGCACCGTGGGTGGCGGTCACGGTGTCGACGCGGGCGCGCCAGCCCTGGGTACGGCGGCGCAGTACGGCGTTGTCGGCGAGATCGAGCAGTACGCCTCGGCCGGGCCGCAGGAGTTCCGTGGTGCTGGTGGTGCGGGCGTTGACGACCAGGGGCAGGTGGGGCATGCGCCGGCCGAGCACGGGATGGGTTCCGGTGCCGACGTCGTAGCGGATGTCCAGGCCGCTGACCTTGGCGGCCAGGTGCCGTGCCACCTCGGGATACTCGATCAGCTCGGACAGCACGTCGCGCAGCGGCTGCACCTCGGTGCCGCCGAGGACGAGCAGGCTCTGCGCCCGGGTGTTGGCCAGCATCCGGTGGCCTACCTCGTGGCGTTCGGAGTGGTAGGTGTCGAGCAGTGACGCGGGAGCGGTGCCCTTCACGACGGCGGCGAGTTTCCAGCCGAGGTTGTAGGAGTCCTGGACGCTGGTGTTCATGCCCTGGCCGCCCGCGGGCAGATGCACGTGTGCGGCGTCGCCGGCGAGCAGGACCCGGCCGCGGCGGTACTCCGTCACCTGCCGTGTGGCGTCGCCGAACGCGCTGACCCAGACCGGTTCGGCGTGCGAGATGTCGATTCCCGTGAGCCGCTTCCACAGGTCGGCGACCTCCGCGAAGGCGGGCGGGGACGTGCGCCGATGCGGGGGGATGCCCCGTTCTCCGACGATGACGCGGTGCACTCCTCCGGCGAGCTTGGCGACCATCACGAAGCCACCGCCGGTCTGCTGGCCGGTCATGCGGGGTTCCAGGTCGACGCCGCGGATGTCGGCCAGCAGCATCTCGGTCGTCGCGGCGGTGCCGGGGAAGTCGAATCCGGCCGCCTTGCGGACAGTGCTGCGGCCGCCGTCGCAGCCGACGAGATAGCGGGCCTCGATCTCCTCCTCGCCGGTCTCGCCATCCACCCGTACTGTGACCGACTTCCCGGTGTCCCGCAGGGACCGGAATGTGTGACCGCGACGGATGTCGGCGCCGAGTTCGGTCGCCCAGGCCTCCAGGGCTTCCTCGGTGACCGACTGGGGCACCGTGCGGGCTGCCTGGTGCGCGGCACCGAGCACGCCGACATCAAGGGGCAGACCGCCGAAGTGGCCCATGTCGCTCGTCTGGTAGTCACCGAGGCGGCACAGCAGTCCGCGCTGGTCGAATATCTCCATGGTGCGGGTGGCCAGACCTATTCCACGGGATTCTCCGGTGCGCTGTGAATGGCGTTCCAGAACAACCACGTCAATTCCCGCGAGGCGTAGTTCCCCGGCGAGCATGAGCCCTGCGGGCCCCGCCCCGACAATGACCACCGAAGTATCCATGCACCTCTCCCGACGTACCCGCAGCGAAAACAAGAGAATTACGGAAGCACCCTCGGCCAATATCTTTCACGAGATTCCAGACCCGATTCAAGGGCTCAACTCCAGAGCATTCACAAGAAATGTCAGGCGAATGAAAAATCATGAGGGCGCCGGCCGTCCCCGGTGGCACCGGAGGACGGCCGGGCGCTGTTTCCCGTTGGGCGCGGTCACTTCTGGTTGAACAGCTCGCGGTAGGAGTCGAGGAAGAAGGTTCCCTTGATGTCCGCCGTCCCGGCCGCGCCGAGGACGCCCAGGTCCGGGACGTAGCTGACGCCACCCCGGGGCCCGAGCGGCAGGACGATGGAATCGGCGCCCTCCGTCTCGTAGGCGGTGAGTTCGCTGCCGCCCTCGACCAGCGTCCTGATGTTGGCGGCGACGACTTCGGCGTGCTTCTGCGCCAGCCGTGCCATCTTCAGTTCAGGGACGGCGGTGATGTCGCCGACGGCGAAGACGGTCTCCTGTCCTTGGACCCGCAGTTCCGGGGTGACGGCGATCCGCCGGTCGACCCGCAGGGCACCACTCAGGCCCTCGCCCAGGATGTCGCTGTTGGCGGTGACTCCGTGGCAGGCGAACCACACGTCGGCGGTGAGGTCGGTGCCGGAGTCCGTGGTGACGGTGAACTTGCCGGCCACGCCCGATGCGGAGGACGGCAGTTCGCGCAACGAGGTCCCGAGCAGCAGCTCGATGCCCAACTGGTCGAGCTGGGCGCGCAGTTCGGCGTGGAACTGCTCCGGGAACGCGCCGTTGGCGAGCAGCCTGGACTGCGGTTCGACGACCGTGACGGCCTTGTCCGGCCAGGCGGCCTTGATCTCCCCGGCGAACTCGAGGCCCACTGGTCCGGCGCCGAGCAGCAGGACACGCGAGGCGCGTTCCAGCTCTGCCCGCGTGGCGTTGAGCTTCTTCGTCCCGGCCCAACTGTCGAGGGTGTCGAGGTTCGCCGGGTAGGGAGCGTTCGAGCCGGTGGCCAGGACGATGTAGTCGGCCTCCACCGTGTCGCCGGAGGCGAGCCTGACCGTGCTCGCCGCGACCTCGGCCGCCCGGTCCCGGCGAACCGTGCCATGGGTCAGGAGTTTGCCGTAGGGGATGAAGAGCTTGTCGGTCCAGCTCTGGTCCGTGACGCCACGCAGTGCGGCCACATTGTGGACGAACGCGTCACGCGGCTCGATCAGGATGACGTCGGCGACGTCGTCCAGGGCTTTCGCCACGGTGGCTCCCCCGTATCCGCCGCCGATCACGGCCACGGTCGCAGTCATTGCACCCTCCCGGATTTAGTTCGCATTATGAATAGTCAGTATCACGTACTATATTTACTGGGAAGCAGAGAAGCCCGCCTACGCTTGGCATCTGACCAGTCGTCACCTTTGGCCGGGCGCGATTGACAAGCCGGGGCACCGGAGAGGCACACTTCGGTGGACTGCGGACTGGAGGATGCGGTGGATGTCGTTGAGGGGCGCCCGGAGGCTCTGGCTCCGGCGCTGGTCGCTCTGTCCCACCTAGTCCTGCACCTGTTCGCCGACGTCGGACGCGGCCATGGCCTCACGCAGCAGCAGGCCGAGCTGCTCTGCACCGTGATCGTCCGGGACAGGGTCCGCATGAACGAACTGGGCAAGCTGCTGCACCTGGAGAAGTCGAGCCTGAGCGGCCTGGTGGACCGTGCGGAGCGGCGCGGCCTGATCACCCGTACCCGGGACGCGAAGGACCGCCGTGCCTACTGGGTCGAGCTGACGGATGAGGGCGCCCGGCTGGCGCTCCGGACCCACAGCGATGTGACGGCCCGGCTGGATCGCCTGATCAGGCACGTCTCACCGGACGACCAGGCGCGTCTGGTCGGCGTCGTCGACCGGATCAGGACCGCGGAGTCCGCAGCGACCGAGTGACCGGACCGGGCCTGCGACGGCGGGCGGGTCCGTGCCCGGACCTCAGCTCCCGGCCGGCACTCTCACGGCCCCCGGGCCCTGGATGTTCCGGTGGATCTCGAGCGCCGCCGACGAGCGGTTGAGCGTGATGTAGTGCAGGCCCGGGGCACCCTCGGCGAGAAGCCGCTCCGCCATCGCGGTGGCGTACTCGACCCCGATGCGATGCCCTTCCGCCGGGTTGCCACGGGCCCCTTCGAGGCGGTGGGCCAGCCGGTCCGGGAAGGCCGCGCCGCTCAGCTCGGCGAAACGGCTGATCTGGCGGACATCCGTCGCGGGCATGATCTCGGGGATGATCGGGATGTGGCAGCCGGCGGCCGCCACCCGGTCGCGCAGCCGCAGATAATCCTCGACGTGGAAGAACATCTGGGTGATCGCGTAGTCCGCGCCCGCCCGGCACTTGGCGACGAAGTGCCGGATGTCCGTGTCCCGGTCGGGGGAGCGCGGATGCGTCTCGGGGAAGGCCGCGACCCCGATGCTGAGGTCACCTGAGCTCCGCAGCAGGGAAACCAGCTCGTGCGCGTACGTCAGCCCTCGGGGGTGTGCCACCCACGGTGCGTTCGGGTCTCCGGGCGGATCCCCGCGCAGGGCGAGCACATCCCGTACGCCCGCATCCGCGTACTGGCCGATGACCTGCCGCAGCTCGGCGACGGAGTGCCCGACAGCGGTGAGATGGGCTACGGGGCGCAGCGTCGTCTCGGCCGCCAGACGCCTGGTCACCTCGACCGTACGGTCTTGGGAGGAGCCGCCCGCGCCGTACGTCACGGACACGAAGGACGGGGCCAGCGCTTCGATCCGGCGGACGGTGTTCCACAGGAGGCGTTCACCGACGGCCGTCTTCGGCGGGAAGATCTCGAAGGAGAACGAGGGCCGGGTCATGCGGCACGGCGCCAGGTCCGTGGCCCGGCGAAACCGGGGGCGCGTTCCAGTCGCCGCCACCGGGCGACGGACCGGAGCGGCACCGGCGCGGTGGCGGGTGCGTCGGCGAGCGCGGCCGCGCGGGCGAGCAGGACCGCGGTGAGCGCGGCCAGTTCCTCCTCGCTCGGGTTGCCCTTCTCCACCCGGACGTACCTCGTGTGCGGGTCACTCATGCGCGCTCCTGTCCTTGCTCACTGGGGTGGGTTTCCGTGCTTGCGGTGCGGCAGACCTGCGTCCTTGGCGCACAGCATCGCCAGGGAGCGGATCAGCACCGCGCGGGTGTCGCGCGGGTCTATGACGTCGTCGACGAGCCCTCGCTCCGCCGCGTAATAGGGGTGGACCAGTTCCGTCTGGTACTCCTCGATCTTCTGCGCGCGCATGGCCTCGGGATCCTCGGACGCCGCGATCTCCCGGCGGAAGACCACACCCGCCGCCCCTTCGGCACCCATCACCGCGATCTCGTTCGTCGGCCAGGCCAAGGCGACGTCCGCGCCGATGGAGCGCGAGTCCATGACGATGTACGCGCCCCCGTACGCCTTGCGCAGTACCACCGAGACCCGGGGCACGGTCGCGTTGCAGTACGCGTACAGCAGCTTCGCGCCGCGGCGGATGATCCCCTCGTGTTCCTGGTCCACTCCGGGCAGGAAGCCGGGCACGTCGACGAGCGTGACCAGCGGGATGTTGAAGGAGTCGCAGAACTGCACGAACCGCGCGCCCTTTTCACTGGCCCTGATGTCCAGCACGCCGGCCATGGACGCCGGCTGGTTGGCGACGATGCCGACGACCTGCCCGTCCAGCCGGGCCAGCGCGCACACCAGGTTGGTCGCCCACGCCGCGTGGACCTCCATGAAGTCGCCGTCGTCCACGAGCTCCGTGATCACCGACCGCATGTCGTACGAACGGTTGCCGTCGGCCGGGACCAGGTCGAGCAGCGCGTCGCCGCGGAGATCGACGGCGTCGTTCCCGCGCACCGCCGGAGGGAGTTCGCGGTTGTTGGACGGAAGCAGCGACAGCAGGTAGCGGACTTCGGCAAGGCAGGTCTCCTCGTCGTCGTGGACGAAGTGCGCGACGCCGGAGAGCCCGCCATGCGTGTCGGCGCCGCCCAGGCCGTTCTGGGTGATCTCCTCGCCCGTGACCGCCTTGACCACGTCCGGGCCGGTGATGAACATCTGCGAGGTGTCGCGGACCATGAACACGAAGTCCGTCAGGGCAGGGCTGTACGCCGCGCCGCCCGCGCACGGGCCCAGCATCACGGAGAGCTGCGGGATGACCCCGGAGGCCTTCGTGTTGCGCTGGAAGATGCCGCCGTAACCGGCCAGGGCCGAGACGCCTTCTTGGATACGGGCGCCCGCGCCGTCGTTCAGAGACACCAGGGGCGCGCCGGCCGCGATGGCCATGTCCATGATCTTGTGGATCTTCGTGGCGTGGGCCTCGCCCAGCGCGCCGCCGAAGATGCGGAAGTCGTGGGCGTAGACGAAGACCGTCCGGCCCTCCACCGTGCCCCAGCCGGTGATCACACCGTCGGTGTGGGGGCGTTTGGTCTCCAGGCCGAACCCGGTCGCCCGGTGTCGGCGCAGTGCCTCGACCTCGGTGAAGCTTCCCTTGTCGAGGAGGAGTTCGACGCGTTCCCGGGCAGTCAGCTTTCCCTTGGCGTGCTGGCGCTCGGTGGCCTTGGGATCCGGTCCGCCCCGGATTTGCTCCTTCAGCGCGGTCAGCTCTGCCAACCGGTGGAGAATCTCCGGCCCGGAGCTTTCCGACGACGGGGCCGCACCTGGCATGACGTTGTCCGTTCCTCTCGTCCGCGCGTCACTTGCCGGTTTGTGACGTACCGGCAAGTGACGTGTCCGTGTGTCTCTCGTCCGTCGAGCGCTCAGCGTCAGGGCGCCGACCGGCTCGGCCCCCGCGACGAGGGCCGTGGCATCCTCCGCGTACAGACAGCCGACCGGCACCACGCGGAGCGTGCCGCGGTGGTCGTCCTGGGTGCGCAGGGCGACCGCGGCGGCATGACCGGCGTCGCCCGGCAGGTCGTGCACGAGCCATCCGGCGGGCCGGCCGGGATCGTCATCGCGGTCGCCGAGATAGTCGGCTGCAAGGCCCCGGCCCAGTCCGCTGCCCAGGCCCTTGAGGTAGGCCTCCTTGCGTGTCCACAGCCGCGCGAAGCCGAACGGGCGGTCACCCGGCGGCAGTTCGGCCAGGTCCTGCTGCTCCGCCGGGTGCAGATGCGGTACGCACAACTCGACGGCCTCCGGAGACGGAACGCCCTGGACGTCGACGCCGACCGGCACCGCCGCCACCGCGACCAGGGCCACGCCCCGGCTGTGGGACAGGGAGAAGTGCGGCGGGGCCGACGCGTCCCGTACCACCGGCCGGCCGTGCGGCGCCGAGCAGCGCGGGCAGGGAGCACGCCCGAAGCGCACCTCGGCCGGCGCGACGCCCAGACAGAGGGCCAGGACGCGGCGCAGCGCGAGATGTGCCGCGAGGTACAGCATCCGGTCCCCGGAGCGCACGAACGAGGCGGCTCGCTCCCGTTCCCGCTGGTCGAGCTCCCCCACCACCGCCGGCGGCGGCTCCTGTCCGGGCCAGGGAGCGCGCACCACCCAGATGTGCGCCTCCCCGGGAACGGGCGTCAGCGGGGCAATCCCCTCTGCGGGAACGGGGCCGTCCCTCATGCTGCGTCGTCCGCCGCCGGGGACCGCATGTGCGGGATCCTCGTCGCGAGGTTCTCGGCCAGTGCCCGCACGGATTCGCCGCGCAGGAGGTCGGCGGGGTGGGCGGTGACGCCCAGCGCCTGCTCCAGCCCGCGCTTGAGGAACAGCGCGGTGACCAAGTCCACTCCCTGGTGGCCCAGGGGCTCCTCCGCGCTGAGCCGGTGACCCGGCGGCACTCTCAGGAACTCTCCCAGTGCGCGGCAGATGTGCTGCTCGATGATCCTGGCACGTGCGTCGGGGCCCACGGCCGACAGCAGGCCCGGCAGCCGCTGGAACCAACGGCTCGAAGCGTACGGCGGGGACATGGAGAGGCTTCCTCCCATCGGAGTACGGAGTTCCTTCGTTCCTTCGACCGGAATCAGCGCCTGCTCTCCGCGTAGCTCTTGGCATGGCCGAGCGTGGCGCGGCTGTTGGTGCTGAGCGCGGTCCGGACGTAGTCGCGGGCGTCCTCGACCGTGGCGCTCTCGCCCAGGACGCGGGCGATGTTGGCGGTGTTGAGGACGACGGTGTGCTGGGAGGAGGCGGTGACGCCGCCCTCGTGTTCCCGGAAGGTCCAGTAACCGGTGTGCAGGGTCATCAGCGCCGGAAGCGTGACCTGCTTGTACGCGATCTTCTGGACCGGCAGACACACCCGGTACGACTTGGTGGTATGCGTGGAGCCGTCCTTGGCCCCGGTGTCCATCTCGAGGATCTGCAGCCCCGGTGACAGCTCCTCCAGGCGCACGCGGGCCACATGCGGCAGGCGTTCCTCCCAGAGCCCGGCTTCGTTGACGAAGTCGTACACGTCCTTCACCGCGCCGTCGATCTGCACGCTGTCCTCGAAGGAGAAGGTGACTCCCTCGGCGGCGTGCGCGGCCTCCACATTGGTCTTGAGCGCGGCCAGTTCCGAGCGCGAGTTGCGGTCGACGGCCTCGTCGATCCAGGCCAGGCCGTCCGGGTCGTCGTCGATCGCCCGGTAGTCGTGCAGCAGCCGGACCCGGGCCCGTGTGCCGGACAGCGGCTCGATGACCCAGGTGCCGCCCATGGCGGCGACCGGCGGTGCTGGCACCTCCTGGCGGAAGGTGATCCGCAGGCCTTCGGGGTTCAGTGTGCGGTGCGAGATCCAGTTCTTGGCCGTCTCGTTGGCGGTGGCCCAGATACGGATGCGTTCCTCGTTCGCGTGGCGCTCGACGTGGTCGACGTAGATGGTGGGCGGGAAGATACGAGGCCAGTTCTCCACCTCGGCGATCAGCCGGTAGACGGCGGCGGCCGGCGCCGCGATCGTGATCTCGTGCTCTACTTCACGCACGGTCATCGTCGGTCCTCCTGTCGGGGGTTCAGAAGTTGCCCAGGCCGCCGCAGACGTTCATGGCCTGCGCGGTGATGGAGGCGGCGGAGTCGGAGGCGAGGTAGCCGACCAGGCTTGCGACCTCCTCGGGGGTGGAGTAACGGCCGAGGGGGATCTTGGCCTGGAACTTGTCGAGGATTGCCTCCTCGGTAGTGTCGTAGGCGGCCGCGTAGCCCTGCCTGACCCGCTGGGCCATGGCGGTCTCGACGTAACCGGGGCAGACGGCGTTGACGGTAATGCCGGTGGGGGCGAGTTCGTTGCCGAGCGCCTTGGTGAAGCCGACCACGCCGTGCTTGGAGGCGGAGTACGGGGCACCGAGCACCACGCCCTGCTTGCCCGCGGTGGAGGCGATGTTGATGACGCGTCCGCGCTCTTTCTCCCGCATGCCACCGGTGGTGAGCACTTCGCGAGTCAGTCGGAAGACGCTGTTGAGGTTGGTGTCGATGACGTCGTGCCACAGCTCGTCGGCGATCTCGGAGGTGACGCCACCGCCGGACCTGCCCGCGTTGTTGACCAGGACGTCGATGGTGCCGAACGCTTCGACGGCCGCGTGCACGAACGTCTTGACGTCGTCGTTGGACCGGACGTCCACGGTGGTGCCGGCGACCTCGTACCCCTCCTCCCGCAGCTGCTTCACGGTGTTGGCGACGTTCTCGGCGTTGCGCGCGCCGATGAACACCCGGTGGCCCCGGTCGGCCAGGAGCCGGGCGACCGCGAGACCGATTCCGCTGGTCGCGCCCGTGATCAGAGCGACACGTTTGTCCTGCTGCGACATGGTTCCTTCTCCACTGGTCGGTGGTGGCACTGTGCGGTGGGGCTGCGTCGGTGCGAGTGGGGTGCGTGCGAGGCGGCCGAGGTCCTGGCCCGCTCCCGCGGCGGGTCCGGTCAGGCGGTGGCCATACGCAGCTGCGAGTTGACGGTGGCGATGAGCGCACGCGGCGTGTTCGCGACGGCGAGAGCGTCCTCGTCGAGGGTGATGCCGTACTCGCGCTCGATGCGGCTGCCGGTCTCCAGCAGCGCCAGCGACTCGTAGCCCAGTGCCTCGAACCGCACGTCGAGGATGTCGCCGTCGAGGTCCACGCCCTCGTCCGCGCCAGCGCCCTCGAGCAGGATGCGCCGCAGGTTGTCGGCGGTGAATTCCCGGGTGGTCATGGAAGGGTCTCTCTTTCTGCGTCTGCGCGACGCGTTTTTCGGGACGGACAGCGCCCCGCGCACCGGAGGAACGTCTGCGCGGGACGCCCGGTCGGATGTGGTCAGCCGGCGGCGCGGACGACGACGGCGGAGTTGAAGCCGCCGTGCCCGCGGGCGAGGACGAGCGCGGTACGCACCGCGGCACTGCGGGGCCGCGGGCCGACCAGGTCGAGGGGGTACCCGGCGGCGAGTTCCACGTTGACCGTCGGGGGGATCCGGCCGTCCTTGATCGACAGCAGCGCGGCCGCGAGGTCGAGAGGGCCGGCGCCCGAGTACAGGCGTCCGGTCATCGTCTTCGGGGCCGTGACCGGAACTCCGTGGGGTCCGAAGACGGCGGTGATGGCCTCGGCCTCCACACGGTCCAGCTCGGGTATGGCCGCCGCGTCCGCGAACACCGCGTCGACATCGCCGGGCTCGACGTTCGCGTCGGCCAGCGCCAGTTCGACGGCCTTGCGCAGCCCGGGCTCACGTCCGCTCCCGGGACCGGGGTCGAATGTTGCGCCGTACCCGGACACCTCACCGTAGACACGAGCGCCGCGCGCCCGAGCCGAGTCGCCGGACTCCAGGATCAGGATGGCGCCGCCCTCACCCGGTACGTGCCCGGAGGCATCGGCGTCGAAGGGCAGGAACGCGCTCGAGGGCTCCTCGCTGGTGCTCAACCGGTCGCTCGCCAGCTGGGCGACCCAGCCCCAGGGGCAGATCGAGGCGTCGATGGAGCCGGAGACGATGAGGTCGGTGCCCTTGCGGATCTGACGTCGGGCCTGAGCCACCGCGTCCAGACCGCCGGCCTGGTCGCTGACGACGACACCGCTCGGGCCCTTCATCCCGTTGCGGATCGAGATCTGTCCACTGTTGACGGCGTAGAACCAGGCGAAGGACTGGTAGGCACTGACGTACTGGCCGCCCCGGCTCCACAGCTTCTCCAGTTCGCCCTGGCCGAACTCGAATCCGCCCGACGAACTGGCCGTGACCACGCCCATGTCGAACTCGGCGAGTTCTTCCGGGTTCACGCCCGCGTCGGCCAGCGCCCAGTCGGTGGCGACCAGCGCGATCCTGGTCATCCGGTCGGTCTGGGGAAGCAGCCGGCTGGGCAGCAGGTCCTCGGCGACGAAGCCGGGCACCTCGCCGGCCAGTTTCGCCGGGTAGGACGACGGGTCGAAACGGGTGATGCGGCCGATTCCGTTCTTGCCCGTGAGGGTCGCGGCCCAGAAGTCCTCTGTGCCCAGTCCGTTGGGAGCGGCGACTCCCAGGCCGGTCACGACCACCGACGCGGTCATACGCCACTCCTCTCGGGCCGCGCCAGCACCATGGCGCTCTGGAATCCGCCGAAGCCGCTGCCCACGGTCAGGACCGCGTCGACGAGCTGCTCACGGGCGGCCAACGGGACGTAGTCCAGGTCGCACTCCGGGTCTGGGGTGTGCAGGTTCGCCGTGGGCGGTACGACGTTGTACTCCATGGCGAGCGCGGACGCCGCGATCTCGATGGAGCCGATGGCACCGAGCGAGTGGCCGACCATCGACTTGATGGAGCTGACCGGCGTCCGGTACGCGTGGTCGCCCAGGCTTCGCTTGAACGCCGCGGTCTCGTGGCGGTCGTTCTGTTTGGTGCCCGAGCCATGGGCGTTGACGTAGTCGATCTCAGTGGGGTTCATCCGCGCCTCGTTGAGGGCCACCCGGATGGCCTCGGCCATCTCCGCGCCGTCCGGCCGCAGACCGGTCATGTGGTACGCGTTGGAGCGCGTCGCGTAGCCGACGATCTCGGCGTAGATGTGCGCACCCCGCTTCCTGGCGCTGTGCAGCTCCTCCAAGACGAAGACAGCGGAGCCCTCGCCAAGCACGAAACCGTTGCGTGTCCTGTCGAAAGGCCGGGAGGAGTGTTCGGGTTCGTCGTGCCGGGGTGTCGTCGCCTTGATCGCGTCGAAGCACGCCATGGTGATCGGCGAGATCGGAGCGTCCGAGGAACCGGCGACCATGACGTCGGCGGAACCCTCGCGGATCAACTCGACGGCGTACCCGACGGAGTCGATCCCGGAGGTGCACCCCGTGGAGACCACGGTTGAGGGTCCCTGCGCGCCGACCGTCCACGCGACCTCGGCCGCGAAGGAGCTGGGGACCAGGTAGCCGTACAGGTGCGGTACCGCGTACTCGTGGTCGACCAGATGGAGCCGGCCGCTGTCGCTGACGACGTTGTACTCCTCGTCCAGCCCCATGGTGGCGCCCACAGCGCTGCCGATGGTGACTCCCACGCGGTAGGGATCGTACGTGTCCAGGCTGATGCCGCTGTCGGCGACGGCGCCACGGGCCGCGATCACCGCGAACTGCGCGGCGCGGTCCATACGCCGGATCTCCTGCGGAGTCAGGCCGTGGAATTCGGGATCGAAGTCGATCTCCGCGGCGACCCGGGAACGGAAGGGGGTGGGGTCGAAGAAGGTGATGCCGCGGGTCGCGGTACGGCCGTCGCTCAGCAGGCTCCAGAAGTCCTTCACCCCGACGCCGCCCGGGGCCAGCACCTCGATGCCGGTGATGACGACGCGTCGGGCGGTCACTCGGATGCCTCCCAGGTGTAGAAGCGCCGGGCCATCGCGTCGGCCGGGGAGCGCCACGTCGCCGGGTCGTAGGCCTCGATGTACGGCTTCAGGTCTTCGCTGATGCGGATGAATCGCGGGTCGGTCTTCGCCTCCTCGATCAGTTGGCTGCCGTTGTCCGAGTCGAAGTCCTGCAAATGGAAATAGAGGCCTCGGTATTCGAAGAGCTGGCGTCGGCGGGTGCCCATGCGATGGGGCATCTCCGTCTTGTCGAAATCGGCGAAGATCCTGGCGACATCGACGCTCGATCCAGGATCCAACCGAGCCACGATCAGCGTGCTGTGCATACGTTTCTTCTCCTCACGGCCCCATCACGGAATAGATGGCAATCGGTTTTGAAAATAAGTATCCGGGCCACCGGGTGGCGGTTTCAACAGCCCCAATGTCAGAACATTGTCAGGGCCCGTCAGAATTCTGCAGAAGAATGACAGAGAACAGTCGGTCCAAGGTGCCGCCGAGCAGCGTCTCTTCGGCGGAGTCGCGAGATGTCCGGTTCGTGATCATGTGAGGCCGAGTAGGGCTAGCGGGCGTTTCGGGTCGTGGGAGTTGGCCCGGGCGACGGCGACGTCATGGGTGCCGGCGAGGCGCAGGGCGCCGATGGCCATCGAGGACCAGGCGGCTGGTGTGGTCGAGTACGGCAGCGAGTGGATCCTGCGGCCGTCGGCTCCGGCGCCGCCGCGCAGGCCCTTGCCGTCCACCGCCGGGTCTTCGGGCCGGGCCGAGTGCGGCGATCGGCCAGCCAGGCGCCGACCGCCCGGTCGAGCGCATCGGCAACCCACTCGCTGATGGCCAGGAGCGAGGTCGCGCCGGTCAGCACGGCGCAGGCGGCCAGCGCCAGCACATACACCAGGCCGTGGCGCACACCGCAGGGGTTGCGCGAATCGGGGCAGCAGCCCCAGGCAGTTCATGTTCCGCGGCATCAGGCTGGTCAAGGACGGGCGGGATCGGAGGGGATACGACAGCAGGCACGGACTTCCGTAAGGGGCACTGGACTCGACACCCACATGATCTTGGAAGCTCGCGCCTGTCCTGCATCCGGGCCACCGCCGGCGCACATCGGGAAAACCCACTCAAGCCACGACTACGCCGACCCCTGTGCCGCCGAGGAGTCAGTCCTTGATCTCGCAGATCACCGCGCCGGACGTGACCGAGGCGCCGATCTCCGCAGCCAGGCCCTTGATGGTGCCGGAGCGGTGGGCGTTCAGGGGCTGTTCCATCTTCATGGCCTCCAGGACGACGACCAGGTCGCCCTCCTTGACCTCCTGGCCCTCCTCGACGGCGACCTTGACGATGGTGCCCTGCATCGGGGAGGTCAGGGTGTCGCCGGAGGCGACCGGGCCGGACTTCTTCGCCGCGCGGCGCTTGGGCTTGGCGCCCGCCGCAAGTCCCGTACGGGCCAGGGACATGCCCAGCGAGGACGGCAGGGAGACCTCCAGGCGCTTGCCACCGACCTCGACGACGACCGTCTCGCGGTCCGGCTCTTCGTCCGCCTCTGTGGCCATCGGAGCGGCGAAGGGCTTGATCTCGTTGACGAACTCGGTCTCGATCCAGCGGGTGTGCACCCTAAACGGGTTGCTGGTGAACGCCGGGTCTGCGACGACCGCGCGGTGGAACGGGATGGCCGTGGCCATGCCCTCGACCTGGAACTCGGCCAGCGCACGGGCGGCCCGCTGCAGGGCCTGCTCACGGCTCGCGCCGGTGACGATCAGCTTGGCGAGCAGTGAGTCCCAGGCCGGGCCGATCACCGCGCCGGACTCCACACCCGCGTCCAGGCGCACGCCCGGACCGGATGGCGGCGCGAAGGTCGTGACCGTGCCGGGGGCGGGCAGGAAGTTGCGGCCCGGGTCCTCGCCGTTGATGCGGAACTCGAAGGAATGGCCGCGGATCGCCGGGTCGTCGTAGCCCAGTTCCTCGCCGTCGGCGATGCGGAACATCTCGCGGACCAGGTCGATGCCGGTGACCTCCTCGGTGACCGGGTGCTCCACTTGCAGGCGGGTGTTGACCTCCAGGAAGGAGATCGTGCCGTCCACGCCCACCAGGAACTCCACGGTGCCGGCACCGACGTACCCGGCCTCCTTGAGGATCGCCTTCGAGGCCGCGTACAGCTGCTTGTTCTGCTCCTTGGTGAGGAACGGCGCCGGAGCCTCCTCGACCAGCTTCTGGTGGCGGCGCTGGAGGGAGCAGTCACGGGTCGAGACGACCACGACATTGCCGTGCTGGTCGGCCAGGCACTGGGTCTCCACATGCCGCGGCTTGTCCAGGTAGCGCTCCACGAAGCACTCGCCGCGCCCGAAGGCCGCCACCGCCTCGCGCACCGCGGAGTCGTACAACTCGGGGACCTCTTCAAGGGTGCGGGCCACCTTCAGACCGCGACCGCCGCCGCCGAAGGCCGCCTTGATCGCGATCGGCAGGCCGTGCTCCTCGGCGAAGGCCACGACCTCCTCGGCGCCGTTCACCGGGTCCGGGGTGCCCGCCACCAGCGGAGCACCCGCGCGCTGCGCGATGTGCCGGGCGGCGACCTTGTCGCCCAGGTCGCGGATCGCCTGCGGAGGCGGGCCGATCCAGATCAGGTCGGCGTCCAGCACCGCCTGCGCGAAGTCCGCGTTCTCCGAAAGGAAGCCGTAGCCGGGGTGGATCGCGTCCGCCCCGGAGTCCTTGGCCGCCTGGAGCACCTTGGTGATGTCCAGGTAGCTGGTGGCCGGAGTGTCACCGCCCAGGGCGAACGCCTCGTCCGCGGCCCGCACATGCAGTGCGTCCCGGTCCGGCTCGGCGTACACCGCCACGCTCGCGATACCGGCGTCTCGGCACGCCCGAGCGACACGGACAGCGATTTCGCCACGATTGGCGATCAACACCTTGCGCACGACGACTTCTCCCACACTCGCTCTGCGACCCGGCCTTCAGCCTCTTCGGTCGGAAAGTTCCGTGCAATACCGGCCACTGCAGAGTTTCTTCAGATTTCCGTAGGCGCATTACAAAAGTGTGAGACAGACTCCAGGGCAGTGTCAGGCCTACGTCAAATCGACCGATTTCCATCTTCACACCGGGCGACAGGTGCACTACATGTAATTTGAAATTAATGTTTACGGCGCCGAGGTGATCCCCTGACGGAAAAGAGTGGGGATCGTCACACCGACCGCCCGGTTTGCATGCCTGTCGGGTTAATTCTCTGCATCTATTCATGCACGAGGCGGAGGCTCGCCACATGGCTCGACAGCCGGAGGATCTTGCGATCGCTGCAGGTCAAGGCCGATTTACTGAGCCTCTCTGGTGGACGTGCCGACGACTCTCGGCCGCGTTGACAATCGGGAAGGTTTGCTTGATACCGTCTCGATGCGCGTTCAACAGTTGGTATTGCGACTGTTCTGGAGGAGCAGATGGACCAGCCGTCGTCCTTAGATCTACTCAAACCCGGCATGGAACAGTACCCCCCGGAGTTTTCGGAAGATTCTTCTCCCGAGAGATTCTCGCCGTCGGCCGGGATCGAACAAGCAGGGGGCGGAAGCGGGCAGGCGCTGCGGGTCCTCGTCGTCGAGAATGAAAGAAAGGCCGCGGACACGCTGACGCGAGGACTGCGCCGGCATGGCCATCGGGTCGAGAGCGTGGCAACCGGCATCAAGGCCTTACAGGCACATCACGGTGCCGACCTGGTCCTCCTGGATCTCGACCTGCCCGACCTCGACGGACTGGAGGTGTGCCGTGGCATCAGGGCTTCCGCCGATACGCCGATCATCGCGGTCACCGCGCGCGGCACCGAACTCGACCGTGTGCTCGGTCTTCAGGCGGGCTCGGACGACTACATGGTCAAACCGTATGGCTTCCGGGAGTTGATGGCCCGGATAGAAGCCGTGATGCGCCGGGTCCGTCCCCGGAAACCGGCCGAGCAGGTCATCACGCACGGCCCTCTGTGTATAGACGCAGGTGCCCGTGAGACCCGCCTGGACGGACACCGGGTGGAGCTGACCCGGAAGGAGTTCGACCTCCTTCATCTGCTCGCCTCACAGCCGGGGGCCGTTTTCTCACGTCGCCAGTTGATGACTCAGGTATGGGAGGACGCATGGTCGAGCGGAGGACGCACCATCGACACCCATGTCAGCAGTCTCCGGGGCAAGCTCGGTTCGAGCAGTTGGATCGTCACGGTCCGAGGGGTCGGCTTCCGACTCGGACATCCTTGATCTGACACGATCTCGGCTCTTCATGGCCTGGGCGCGGACGGGGCATCACGTCCCGGGCCCGGACCACGTCGAACCCGTTCTCCCGTAGAGGACGCCACCCGTACCTGGCGGAACCGGCGGCGTCCTCCGGGGCCGACGTCGGCAGTCAGTGTGCCCCGTGGGCGTCGGCTGCCGCCCGCTCGGACGCCGCGGCCGACGACTGCTCGCCCGAGTCTGCGGCGGCTGCGGCTTCTTCGCCCTCCGCGCGTCCTGGCAGGAACACCGAGGCGACCAGCAGAACGACAAGCGTGCCGATGGTGAACCAGTAGACGCCGTGGATGCCGTCCAGAACGTTCCCGTCGCCCAGTGTCTTCATGATGACCGTGACGAGGGCGATGCCGATGGCCGCGCCGAGCTGGTTGAGCATGTAGAGCACGGAGCTGCCCTGCGGTACCAGAGCCGGGGGCAGGGTCCGGTACAACGAGCCCATGGTCGGTGCGCCGACGAAGCCCATGCCCGCCCCCATGATCAGTGCGGCGGCCGACGACCACACCTCGGAGGTGGTGGCGGAGACCTGGGTGAGCCACAGACCTCCCAGAACGGCGGCGACGGCACCCCCCTGTACCAGGCTCCGGCTGCCGATCCTGTCGCTGAGGCTGCCGGCCAGCGGCATCGCGAGGGCGGCGCCGAGGCCGATGGGCGTCACCAGCAGGCCTGCCGCGAGCGTGCCGTGACCGTGCGCCTGCTGGTAGTACAGGGGGAGGGCGAACAGGCCGGTGAACGTGGCCAGGCCGTTCAGGGCCATCACCGACACGCTCGCGGTGAAGCTGCCGCTCTTGAACAGGCGCAGGTCGATCAGCGGCGGCGTGCTCCGTACGCGCAGGGCGTGAGCGGCGTACACGGCCAGCATGACCGCGCCGAGAACAAGCGGGGCGAGGACCAGCCAGTCGGCGAACGCGCCACGTTCCGCGCTCTGGGTCAGGGCGAGCACCAGCGCGGAGAAGCCCGGTCCGAGCAACGCCAGACCGATGACGTCGAGGCGGTTGTAAGGGAGTTCCGATCCACGCGGCGGATCGGCGGGGACGATCTTCACCGCGAGCAGCAACGCGATGAGACCGATGGGAACGCTGAGCCAGAACATCCAGCGCCAGGAGAGGCCTTCCAAGATGGCCCCGCCCGCGATCGGGCCGAGCACCGGGCCGAGCGAGAGGACGACCCCCATCAGTCCCATGACCCGGCCCGCACGCGTGGGTCCTGCGGCACGCGCCAGCAGTACCAGGACCAGCGGGTCGAGAATGCCCGCCCCCAGTCCCTGCACGACCCGGAACGCGATCAGGCTGCCCACGTTCCAAGCGAGTGCGCAGGCCAGTGAGCCGGCCAGGAAGAGCGTGAGGCCGCCGAGCCACATCCGCTTGCTGCCGAATCGGTCAACCGCCCACGAGGTGAACGGAATCAGAGCGGTGACTGCCAGCAGAAAGCCGGTGGAGGCCCATCCGATGGCGCTGAGGGATGCATCGAACTCCTCACTCAGGGGATCGAGTGCGACGGACACCATGGTGCTGTTGAGGATGCCCAGCATCCCGCCCAGCAGGACCACGGCGATCAGCCGCACGAGCGCGGGTTCCAGGCGGTCAGCTCGTAATTGCGACACAAATCCTCCGGTTTGCTCAGCACAATTGGATCTGCTGGTTCAATCTAGTGACCCAACTTAGTCACTCGCAACCATAAGATTGAACTTACTGGTTCAATCAAGAGGGATGTCCGGTAAGCTACCGGCGTGACCGAAGCAACCACGACAGCAACGTCGCAACGCCAGGCACCGCGCGGCCGCATCGACAAGCGGCAGGCGATCCTGGATGCCGCGTTCACTGTGTTCGCGCGTGAGGGGTACGCCAACGCCTGCGTCAAGGAAATCGCGGCCGAGGCGCGCGTGGCCAAGCCGACCGTCTACAACCACCTCAACGACAAGGCGAATCTCTTCCATCACGCGATCAAGCTGGCCGCCGAGACGGCACTGACCGAGAACCTGCAGATCGTCGAGCGACTTGCCGCACCGGACGACGATCTGCGCGGCGCACTCGAGGACATCGGCCACCACCTGCTCCGGTGCTACTGCAGCGATCGGTCCTGGGCTCTGCGCCGACTGGTCTACGCGGAAGCCTCCCGGTTCCCCGACCTGCTGGACGTCATGCAGGTCAGCGGCACGAGCCGAGTCACCGAAGCGCTGGCCGACCGGTTCGCGCGCCTGACGCTCGGCGGTCGCCTACGCACCCCCGATCCCGTCGAGGCCGCAGAGCAGTTCCTCGCGCTGCTCACCGGACCCGTCGAAGCACGGTCCCGATTCGGGACCCGCAGCCTCCTCGACCAGGATCTCCAAGCTCTGGCCGGGGTCGCGGTCGGCACCTTCCTCAGCGCCTTCGGGTCGTCGGCCGCTGCCGAGGACGCACCGGGGCACTGAGATGCACCTGGGCGGGGCGCCGACTGTTCGGCGCCCCGCCCAGGTGTGTGCTGCTGAGACCGGGTCAGCGAGCCAACAGCTGTTCAGTGACCTTGTCGAGACGCGTGGCGGCGTCCTCGTCGAACAGTTCCGGATCGTCCACTGCGATCCGCCGCCCCTCGACGAAGGCGCTCAGGGGTTCGGCAGGCGGAGCGTCAACGACCTCCGCGATCGGTGCGACGGCCTGTTCCACCGGCTTGCCCATGCGCCTGATCGCCGCGACCTGAGACTTTGTCACCGGATCATACTGACCTGCGAAACTGGTTGCCACCGTACCCGGATTAACCAGCACGTATCGGGTACGACCGCTGCCGTGGCGGGCCGCGTAGGCGACGCCGAGCAGATCGTTCGCCGTCCCCGCGTGCCGCTGCGCTTCGATGCCGCTGTATCCGCTCCGGAAGTGAAGGTCGTCCCAGCGGATGGCGGGCTTGTGGATCCCCGGCCCCGACACATTGACGATGACCGGCGCCCCGGACTTCTCCAGCGTCTCGGTCAGTCCGTGGCTCAGCAGGTAGCGGCTGAGGTACTCCAGGGCGAAGGTGCCCTCGTACCCTTCGGCCGTCTCGTACCGGTCGGAACGGAAGAACCGCGCGCACAGCACCAGGGCGTCGAGGGCGGGGAAGGCCTCCTTGAGTTCGTCGACGACCCGCCTGTTCTCGCTGACCAGACTTAAGTCCGCGGCGATGAAATGGGCGCACTCCTGGGCTCCGCGCTCCCCTGCCTCCTCCAGGAAGCGCTGGCCTTTGTCCACGCTGCGGCCGAGCACCACGACTCTGTCGCCCCGCTCGAGACGTGCGAGAGCCAGCCCTCTGCCGATCCCGTCGTTGCCGCCGGAAATCACGAACGTCTTCATCGGAAGTCTCCTTGCGCGGTGGCGCAGCAGTTCGGAGTCAAGTCATCGATTGATGACTTGGATCAAGCTACGCACCCTCCGACTAGGATGTCAACGACCGCTGACTCCGAGGAGACGCCGATGCCCCAGGCTCCCAAGCGCAAGCGTGACCGAGCGGCCACTGAGGCCGCGCTGCTGGCCGCAGCCCGGGCTCGGTTCACCCTCGGTGGCTATGACGCGACCAGCGTCAGGGACATCGCCCGCGACGCGGGGGTCGACCCCGCGCTGATCTTCCGGTACTTCGGCTCCAAGGAGCGGCTGTTCGAGCAGGCGGCCCAGACCGTGGAGGACCGGCGAGAAGCCCCACACGACGGCGTCGCGGCGGACGTCCCGACCCGCCTGCTGCACGCGGCCATGCAGCAGGCCGCACCCGGCTCCGCGGGCGGCCACCCCCTCGCCGCCCTCCTCCTTTCCTCAGGCCGGCCGGAGTGCCGCGAACGGCTCAACGCACAGCTGTCCAACGACTATGTGCACGCTCTTGAGCAACTCGTCGACCTGCCGGACCGCGAACTGCGCGCGGAGCTCCTCACCGCGTGGTTGTTGGGGATCACGGTCGCGCGCTCCCTGGCCCACACCCCCGCACTCTCCGAAGCATGCGTCGACGAGATCTCGCCGTACTTCGAGCGGGTCGCCGCCGTGCTGCTGGGCACCCCCGCACCCGTGGCCGCGTCGAGCGGGCCTGCCACACCGTGAGGCCGAGGGCTGCCCCTGCCGCACATATGTGGCAGGGGCAGCCCTCGGCCCGCGTTTCACCATGGGACGGGGCCGCTGTTGCCGAAGAACCCACCGGTGGGGCCGTTCGTGTCCATCAGGGCCATACGGACGATGATGTCGGCCCCTTCGGCCACTGTCTGCGGGCCCGTGTGCCCATTGAGGTCCGTCGCGGTGTGGCCGGGATCGACGGCGTTGATCCTCATCCTCGGGTGGGTGCGCGCGTACTGGGCTGTGACCATGTTCAGCGCGGCCTTCGAGGAGTTGTACGCGAGAGCGGAATAGTAGACCGGCAGAATCGAAGTGAACTGTTCGGGATCACCGGCGATGCCCAGCGAGCCCAGGCTGCTGCTCACGTTGACGATGACGGGCGCCTCGCTCGCCTCCAGCAGTGGTAAGAAGCTGTGAGTGACCCGTATCGCACCGAAGACGTTGGTCTCGTACGTCATGCGTACCTGCTCGGCCGTGGCGTCGTGGGCATCGTTGCCGAGACCGATGACCCCGGCGTTGTTGACGAGGACGTCGAGGCGCCCGGCCTCGGCACGGACACGTTCTGCCGCCGCGCTCACCGAATCGTCGTCCGTGACGTCGAGTGGCAGCGGACGGCCACCGAGTTCGGCCGCGGCCTTCTCACCGAGGCGCTCGTCGCGGGCTCCGACATAGACCGTGTGCCCCGTGCCGATCAACCGCCTCGCGGTTTCCCTGCCCAGTCCTCGGTTTGCGCCAGTGATCAATGTAATGGTCATGGAGTCACCCTCCCAACACACCACCGCCACCACGCCACCCGCCCCGCGAGATCGTGATGCACCTCTCACCCACGATCCCCGGCCCGGGCAAGGCGACTGCGGCAGGACAGGGCAGGCCGTGCCGTCCGCAAGGAGCCACTCGTGCCCGGCCCGCCCCATCGGCCGGACACCGCGGCCCATATAACGACCGCGTCGTACGGGTACTGGGCGGGTGCCTGGTTGGGCAAGATCGGCCCCGTCCTCTGCCCCCTTCGCTACCGTTCGTCGCCTTCCCTCCCCAACGCGTCGTACGTCGTGTCCGCGCCGATGCTCGCTGCCAGTGTCAGGTCCATCGGCGCCTGCCACCGCGAACCCTTTCCCCAGATCAGCGTCGGGCGGCGGACTCGCTTTCACGGCCTTCGTCATTCAGATGCATCCTTGTTCGGAGCGCATGGTCAGACGAAGGTCGCTCCAGCATCCGACGAGCACCGAGGTGAGCGGCCTGATCCGAGGTGCGTTTCGACTCATCGATAGCCTGCGTCATCATGACGCGCGCTTGGATCTTGCCGATGCTGCTTGTGCTCTGCGGCTCAGCCGTTGCGGCTGCGGCACTGTCGGTGTGCCACTGAGGATCACCGATTACGCCTGAGCCGTGGTCTTCTGGTTGAGGCGTGCGTAGGGTGTCCGGCCGCCGCGGGGGCGATGGTAGTTGTGGTTGTCCTCCCACTCGCGCAGCTTGTCGTTGAAGACTTCGGCGTAGTCGATGCTGACGCCGTCGAGGAGCCGGTAGAACTCCTCGGCGTCGATGTGGTGGGAGCGTTCGGCCTTGCCGTTCAGGCGCGGGGTGCGGGGCTTGATGTAGGTGTGGGCAATGCTCTGGGACAGCCACGACACCGACATCGACTCCACATCATCGCCGGCCTCATGGGCCACGAAGCCTTCGCCCACCACGGCCTCGGCAGCGCGCCCTCTTGATTCATCGGCGCGCTGCACATCCGGCCGGCTCAAACGGTCGGCGAGCGTGTCGGCACCTCCTCGGTGTCCCGACTGGTCGAGATCAGGGCGCAGCGTGGAGCAGCGGATGCGTGTTCGTGAATGCGGGACGTGCCGAAGGCGCGGGCGCAGATACTGATGGAGAGCTTGCGACGCTCGAAGTGGCCAAGGAAGGCATCCCACTCCTCCGCAGTGGGGGTGCGGTATTGCCGTATCGGTCTCCTCGGCGGCCGTCCGCGGTGTCCTTCTCGACCACTTCATCCAGGTCGCCGAGTCGATGCGCCCACCCGGCGCGGGCCTACACTCGGGACAGACCCGCCAGCCGGTGCGCCAAACAGGAAACCGCTGGTCAGCCCTGCAACCTTCTGCAGAGGCGGCCGTCGCGACCACGAGTGAGGCCAAGCCGACCCTGCGGCTTTCACTTTCCGATGTGCACTGCTCACCTGGGGTGCTTCATCTCCTCGGTTCCGCCCGGCGGCAGGTCCGGCCTGCCTCGATGGCCGGTCGTTCACTGCTGTCACCGCGGATCACGGCCACCAGCATCCTGGATCTGGCGGCACCGATGCAGAGCCGCTTGCGCAGCGTCTCGGCGGAGATCGGCCGCTTGTGCAGTTCCCAGTGATGAGCGTCCTCCCGCCGGGCACGCTCCAGGAGGTCGTCGTGCGCAGGCGGCATATCCGTGTCTGGGTCCTCCGTCGGATCACCGACGCGCGGTCCAGCCACAGTCCGTGCCGGATTTTCGTCGTCCCGGCTCTGGATACCGCTGATGGTTTGCAGAAGACCGGGACCGACCTCCGCCCAACCGATAAGAAGTAGCGGCCCCACCGCGTCAAATGGGGCCTTGCCGATCTGGCCCGCAAGCAGTGGGTCGGTGATGTTCAGGGCCAGGGTCATCACGCTGGAGAAGATCAGCAGTCGCCGGGCGGGGCGCAATTGCTCCGAGGTTGCACCGCGCAGGGCGAGGTAGCGGATGCCCAAGAGCAGACCGAGTACCGACAGGTCCACCGCCGGGGCCACCAAGGGCGCCACCCAGGCCTGTACGCCGAGGCGCAGGGCCAGGGTCCACACGTTGCCGAAGCCGAAGAGGAAGGTCAGGCCGACGACGGTGGCCATGGTCACCGTTACCGCGCGCAAGGTGCAGCCCTGCTCCAACATTCCGTTCGGATGAGCTTCGAGGTGTGCCCTCGTAGTGGCCGCCGTCATGGCGCACCATCCGATGCAGCGGCCCCGAACCGCCCTCGGCCAGCACGCGGGTCCGCCTGAATCTCCAGGTCGGCGCGCAGGACGACCGGTTGGGGTTTCGGTTCAAGTCCCCCCTCGGACACTCACTACGGCGATACGCGCACAAAGGCCTCGATCTCACGGTCGGGGTCCTTTCGCGTTTTCGTGACCGCTGGTGATGCCCGGGCTTCGCGGGGTGAGCCTTTCTCGGCAGGCGTCGACAGCGCGCATGCTCTCTGTGACATCAACGTGCCTCTTGGTGATCCCTGGATTCGCTCATCGTGCCTGTGTGCCTGTGTGCCTGTGTGCCTGTGCCTGCGTCCTGGCTCCGCGCCCTCGTGGCCGACTGCCCCGACCCTTCTGGACAGGGCCAAGGTCTTTCCATTCTTCTCAACCTCTAGTCAAATAGCGTCACTTGAAGCACACAGGTGTCATGCGTTGGTCTTGCCGCGGTGGCGGCAGAACATGCCCCAAGGAGACACACATGGCTGGCTCTCCCCTGAAGCGTCGCACGTTCGTCCTCCTCGGTGCCGCGGTCGCCGCGGCAGCCGGCGCCCGGACGTCGGTGGCCGCCGCGGCCTCCTCGGCGCCCGCAGGCACGCCGATGCCGGTCCGGATCGTCGACGACAGGGCGACACCCGCCACTCGCGCGCTGTTCGCGTACCTGAAGCGGCAGCAGGGCAAAGGCATCCTTTTCGGTCACCAGCACGACCTCACCTACGGCTTCACCTTCACCACTCCTGACGGCAAGGCGTCCGACACCAGAGCGGCGGTGGGCGACTACCCCGCGGTCTTCGGCTGGGACACTCTCATCCTCGACGGCGACGAACGCCCCGGCACCGAGGACGGAACCGAGGCCGAGAACATCGCCGCGCTCAGCCGGTGCATCCGGCAGGGGGACGCACGCGGCGGGATCAACACCCTCAGCGCCCACATGCCGAACTTCGTCACCGGCAAGGACTTCTACGACACCACGGGCCGAGTGGTCAGCCAGATCCTTCCCGGCGGCGCGAAGCACTCGTACTTCAACGCCTTCCTCGACCGCGTCGCGAAGGCCGTCAAGGGTGCGCGGCGGCCCGACGGCACCGCGATCCCGGTCATCTTCCGCCCCTTCCACGAGAACAACGGAGGCTGGTTCTGGTGGGGCGCGGGCCACACCACCTCGGGCGAGTTCATCGAACTGTTCCGCTACACCGTCGAGTACCTGCGCGACACCAGGGGCGTCCACAACCTGCTCTACGCCTACTCGCCCAACTCAAGTCTCGGAGGCGACCCGACCGGCTACCTCAAGACCTACCCGGGCGACCGTTTCGTCGACATCCTCGGCTACGACTCCTACGACGAAGCCGCCGGACCGACCCCCTGGCTGGATGGTCTGGTGAGGGACCTGGCGATGGTGGTCCGGCTGGCGAACGAGCGAGGCAAGGTGCCGGCCTTCACCGAGTTCGGGGAGAGCGGTACCGAGGTCCGCGACCCGCAGTGGTTCACCCGGCTGTTGCAGGCCGTCAAGGCGGACCCGCTGGCCCGCCAGGTGGCGTACATGCCCACCTGGGCCAACTTCGGAGGCACCAAGCGCGCTTATGTGCCGTACCCGGGTCACGTCCTGCTACCGGACTTCGTCAGGTTCCACCAGGATCCCTACACCCTGTTCGCCGCCGATCTCCGGGGGGTGTTCGCCGCTCGCACCACCGCTGTCAGGAACGGCCCCTCCATGCATCTGGTGACGCCCACGGACCGACAGCGCGTGACGGCAGCCAAGAGCACCGTCCGGGTGCGTGTCACGCCCGCGGGGGCGAGCCGGGTCACCTACTCCGTGAACGGTGGACGCGCCAGGCCCCTGCGCCTCGGCGCCGACGGCTACTACTCGGGCGCCTGGTCGATCGACACGGCCCTGCGGAAGAAGGGCTCGGCGACTCTCACCGTGCGCGCGCGGGTGGACGGCAAGACGCTCACCGACTCCGCGGTGGTCCTCCTCGGCGAAGTCGCACCCTTGCCCGCCGGTTGGGTCGACGACTTCGAGCGGTACGCCGGAGACGATGTCGCCGTCAGCGAGGCGTACACCCATCTCAACACCCACACCCTCACGCTGTCGCCCGACCACAAGTCCTCGGGCTCCTACGGACTGGCCTACGCGTACGACTTCACCGCCGCCGAGTTCACCGGCATAGGCAAGTCGGTCCTCGCGGACTGGTCCGCCTTCACGTCCCTGGCGCTGTGGCTGCGGGGCGACGGCTCGGAGAACGGCGGGGCGCTCGAGATCGTCGCCGACGGCGTCCAGTTCCAGTACCGGTTCGCGCTGGCCGACACGAGCGGGCAGGAGATCAGGGCACCCTTCAGCGAGTTCCAGCCCGCCCCCTGGGACACCACACACGCCACAGCCGTGCTCGACACGGCTCGTCTGGCCAAGGTGACGGCGTTCAACCTCTACCTCGGCCGTGGAAGCGGCGCGGTGACCAAAGGAATCGTGTACGTGGACGACATCAGGGCCGAATGACACACCCGGCACAGCGTCACCACCGCCGGAGCCCCATGATCCCCACCGACCGGTCCCCGGTCGGTGGGGATCATGGTCGTCTCCCGCGTCCGCCGAAAATACGGTGACCCGACCCTGCCGTTGTCCCTAGACTCGCCACACCTCGCGCGCCGCACGAGATCGCGGCGCGCTCCGGATGAGGTGTGACGAACGACGAGAGAGGGGAGCCCGGCCGTGTGTGACCGCACCGCTGTTGTCGTTCCCCGTTCCCTGTACGAGGTGATCCTCGTGTCCTCGTCCGTCCGGTGCCCGCTGCGCGGCCGGTACCGGATGCCCGTGACGCACGCCTGACGTCGAAACCCACGCGCCTGTGACGGAGGAAGAGCCCCGTCCTCGCCATGCCCTCGTCGTCCCTCGCCAAACGCACGGGAATCGCGCTGCCCTGAAACAGCTCAGCTGAAAGGCCTCGGGCCATGCGCAACACCATCCACAACCCTCTGAACGCCGTCCGTAACCTGGGCATCCTCGCCCACGTCGACGCCGGGAAGACCACCGTCACCGAGCGGTTCTTGTACGCCACCGGGACCACGCACAAGCGCGGTGAGGTCCATGACGGTACGACCGTCACCGACTTCGACCCGCAGGAGCGTGATCGCGGGATCACGATCTTCGCGGCGGCGGTCAGCTGTGACTGGGACGGTCACCGCATCAACCTGATCGACACACCGGGTCACGTCGACTTCGCCGACGAGGTGGAGCGCTCGCTCCGGGTGCTCGACGGGGCGATCGCGGTGTTCGACGCGGTCGCCGGGGTCGAGCCGCAGAGTGAGTCGGTGTGGCGGCAGGCCGATCGGCACGGCGTGCCGCGCATCGCCTTCGTCAACAAGCTGGACCGCTCGGGCGCCGACCTCGACTCGGCGGTCGAGTCCATTCGGGAGCGGCTGCATCCGGCGCCGCTGGTGGTGCAGTTGCCGATCGGCGCGGAGGACGGGTTCACCGGAGTCGTCGATCTGCTGCGCATGCGGGCGCTGGTCTGGGCGGACGGTTCCGACACGGCCGAGGAGGGGCCGGTGCCGGACGCGCTGCGGGACGAGGCGGAGCGACGCCGACGCCGGTTGGAGGAAGCGGTCGCGGAACTCCATCCCGTGGCGCTGGACGAGTTCTGCGCGGAGTCCACGCTCTCCGCGGACACGCTGACCTCGGCGCTGCGCGACCTGACCCGTGCCGGTGAAGGCGTCGTCGTGCTGTGCGGCTCGGCCTACCGCAACCGCGGTATCGAACCGCTGCTCGACGCCGTCGTGGCCTATCTGCCGTCGCCGCTCGACGTACCGGCCGTACGCGGGACGCACGACGGGACGGACGAGGAACGGGCCGCCGACGCGGGGGAACCCCTCTCCGCACTCGCGTTCAAGGTGAGCGCGACGGCGACGGGCCGACTGACCTATCTGCGGCTGTACTCGGGAACGATACGGAAGGGGGACACCGTGCTGGACGCGGGCACGCGGCGCACCGAGCGGATCGGACGGATCCTGCGGGTCCAGGCCGACCGGCACGCCGAGTTGGACCGGGCGGTGGCCGGGGACATCGTCGCGGTCATCGGGCTGAAGTCGGCCCGCGCCGGGACGACGCTGTGCGCACCGGCGGCTCCGCTGCTCCTCGAACCGCCGTCCGTCGCCGATCCGGTGGTGTCGGTGGCGGTCGAGGCCCGCAGGAGCACCGACACCGACCGGCTGGCGACGGCGCTGGCACGGCTGGTCGAGGAGGATCCCTCGCTGGTCGCGCGGACCGACCCCGAGACCGGTCAGACCGTCCTGTCCGGCATGGGCGAACTGCATCTGGAGGTGGCGGTGGAGAAGATCCGGCAGACGTACGGCCTTGAGGTCGCCGTCGGCCGGCCGCGGGTGGCCTATCGCGAGACGGTCGTCCGTGGGGTGTCCGGGCTGGTCTTCCGGCATGTCAAACAGGACGGCGGGGCGGGGCAGTTCGCCCATGTCGTCCTGGACGTGGAGCCCTTGGAGGAGGCTGACGGCGACGGCGGCGCCACGGGCTTCGCCTTCCGCTCGACCGTCGTCGGTGGTCGGGTGCCGCAGGAATACGTCCGCGCGGTCGAGGCGGGGTGCCGCGACGCCCTCGTCGAGGGTCCGCTCGGGGGTCACCCGGTGACCGGGGTGAGCGTCACCCTGACCGACGGCGCGACCCACTCCAAGGACTCCTCGGAGATGGCGTTCCGCACGGCCGGACGGCTCGCGCTGCGCGAGGCGATGCGGGGCAGTGCGATGGCCCTGCTGGAGCCGGTGGCCGACGTCACGGTCACCGTGCCGGCGGATGCCGTGGGCGGGGTTCTCGGCGACCTCGCGGCGCGACGCGGCCGGGTGACGGACTCGGTGGCCCGCGGTGGTTCGGTGGTGATCACGGCCACCGTGCCGCTGGCGGAGCTCTTCGGCTACGCGACGAGGTTGCGCAGCCGCACGCAGGGCCGGGGCACGTTCACGACCCGTCCCGCGGGGTACGCGCCGGCGCCGAGTGCGGTGACCAGTGACCGCTGAGTGAGGCACGACGGGGGATTTCGCCCCCGCCGCCCCTACCCGTCCCATCCCCGGGGCTGCGCCAGCGCACTGTCGGGTGCGGGCGGGTGGGGGCTTGTCGCCCCACCCGCCCGCGAATCCGCACCCCTCATCACCCCGTCACGCCCAGGGGCTCACCGCCGTGAAGGAGCTGTCGGCTTGGAAGGTGTCCGTGGCCTGGTACAGGTCTACGCGGAGTTCGTAGTTGTAGTGGCGGAGGTAGCGGCCGGGGTAGTTGTACGACTCCAGACGGAAGGACCCGGACGCCGTGCCCGGCCGGGCACAGTACGTGGCGTCCTTGGCGAACACGGTTGTGCCGTTGTTCGTGTCGAAGCGGACCCGGAAGTCCCAGTGCCGGAGGTAACGGCCGGCGGAGTCGCGGAAGGAGTAGCAGTTGGCGTCCGCGAGCCCGGGCACGATCGTGAAGGTCGCGCTCTGCTTGACGGCGGTGGTGCTGGAGGAGGTCACCGGGTCGACGTAACCGAGGCCGTCGGAGCGGACCACGGCGTACCGGCTCGAATAGTTGACGGACTGCAACGACCGGGTGGTGTTGGTCGGGAGCGTGACGCCGCCCGACACCGTCTCCTTGAGCACCGTCAGGTGGCGTACGAAGCCGGTCAGGCCCGGGAGTTCCGTCGGCGTCGACCACGTCGCGAAGTTGTCGTAGCTGTCGCTGTACCAGTACTTGCCCGCGCCATAGGCGTCGTAGTAGATCCGCCAGCCGCCGTTGTCGAGCTGGACGAGGGCAGGGCCCTCCATACCGGAGCCGAAGCCCGCCCAGTTGCCGGTCTTCCGCATGGTGTACGGGCCGGTGAGGCTGGAGGCGGTGGCGTACTCGATGTACTTCGTCGTCTCGTTCTTGGTGAACGCGTGGTACGTGGAGCCGATCTTGACGATGAAGGTGTCGATGTAGTTCGGGCTGATACCGGACAGCACGGTCGGCGCGGACCAGGCGGTGAGAGAGGAGTTCGTCGCCGTCAGCTTGTACGGCTTGAAGATCCACTCGCCGTCGGCCGCGATGGACGCCGACAGGATGATGTTGACGCTGCCGTTGCTGTCGACGAACCACTCCGGAGCCCAGGCGCGCTGGAGACCGCTGATCGGGACCGTGTAGTCGTACAGGAAGGTCCAGTTGAGGCGGTCGGTGGAGCGGGCGAAGCCGATGGTGGTGGACAGCGCCGACCAGGTGCGGGTGGTGTAGGTCAGGTAGTAGTAGCCGTCCGTGTGCTTGAAGATGCTGGGGTCACGGATCAGGCCGGACGGCGGGGTGTACGCCGGGCCCTTCCGGAGCGTGAACCCGGTCGCGTCCGGCGAGTCGTAGACGTACATGTTCGACTCGCTGCTGTTGGTGAACGCGGTCATCGTGTACCGCGTCGCCTGCCCGGCCGGCGGGTGTGCGGCTCCGGCCGGCCCGGCGAAGGCGGTGGTGAGGCCCAGCAGGGCGGCCACCGAGGTGAGGAGGGCGAGGACCGCCCTGAGGGTTCTGTTCAACGCTTGTCCCATTTCTGCGTGAACTGCCCCGAGGCGTGGGGTGTTGGTGGAGTGTTATTCGAAATTTCGGCTCTTGTGCGGAACTTCGGTCAGAAGATAAGAGGGGGGCATGCTCGCGTCAATGGATTGAGCCAGGCTTTCTGCGAGCAGAGATTCCGCTTTGAGTCCGCCATGAGCCCGCCATGAGTCTGCCGTGAGTTCGCCTTGGCTCTGCCTGGACTCCGTCGTGCTCGCGATCCGCCCCTCTGCACGACTCCGGCGTTGCCTCCCGCCCCGTGTATCCCCTGGTCGCCACCGGTTTCCCGGCCACCGCACAGGAGGGCAACAGGAAACCGGTCGACCCCGGTGTGCGGCGGGGGCAACTCTGGCTTCGTCAGCAAGCAGCGAGACGGACCAGCGAGGCCAAGGGGGGACCCATGAGACGCACGCTCATGTCTCTGTGGGCAGTCGTGACGGTCGTGACGGCCGCCACCGGATGCACCGGGGACACCGACGCGGGCAAGCCCGGTTCGGCCACCACGGCCGCACGCCAGACCCGCCCCCAGCCGCTGACCTGGCAGCAGGAGTTGCGCGTCAACGACGCCCAGCAGCGTCTGACGAAGCAGTGCATGAACCGCCAGGGCTTCGACTACTGGGAGGACCGCACCCTGACCCTGCGCGAGAGCCGCCCGGTGCGCTACGTCCAGGACGACGTGGAGTGGGCCCGTACGTACGGGTACGGCGGCCGGATCGACGCGAAGAGCCAGAAGGTCCGCGAGAGCAACCCCATCGGTACCTACCGCGCGAGCCTCCCCACCTCCCGGCGCGCCGCCTTCGACATCGCGCTCGACGGGGGCGACGACGCCCGTATCCTCACCGCGCCGCTGCCGGGGGGCAGCGGCGAGATCCGCAAGCGCAGCGGCGGCTGCACGGAGGAGGCCGAGCGCGAGCTCTACGGCGACCCGGCCGAATGGTTCCGCACGGGCAAGGTCGCCATGAGCCTCAACGGCCTCTACGGCGAAGAGCTGATGAAGGACCGTCAGCTCACTGCCGCCATCGCGTCATGGTCCCGCTGCATGAAGAAGGCGGGACACTCCTACAAGGACCCCCAAGCGGCACGCGACGCCCTCCGGGTCAACACCAGCCGGCTGGGCGAGGCCCGCGCCGACGAGGCGTTCGCCGCCGAGCGGAAGACCGCTGTCGCGGACGCCACCTGCGCCCGCGAGACGTCTCTGCGGACCGTGGCCTCGGCCCGGGAGACGTACTACGAGGACCGCCTGCACGACCGGTACGGCAAGGACGTCGACACGTACCGACGCCTCGGTCAGCAGGCCTACGACCGGGCGGTGCGCATCGTTCCGGAGCGCGACTGAGTACCTCACGCTCCGGGCGGGTTCACCGCCCTGCACCACCCACGCACACCAATGGAAAACGAGGGGAAACACCATGCGCAAGTTCACCGTCACGGCAGCGCTCCTCGGGCTCACCGCCCTGGGTGCCGTCGTACCCGCCGCCACCGCACAGGCGGCCGAGAGCACCGTCACCGGCCCCGGCTGTAACAGCAAGTGGGGTCCCCGTAACGGCAACATGTACGCCTGGCAGGACCTGGACTGCACGGGCACCCAGCTGATCGCCACTCCGGGGAACAGCGCCAACTGGGGTGCCGCCGCCAACGACAAGGCCACGTCCGTCATGAACCGCGGCTTCGTCGGCAGCCTCGACCACGTCGCGTTCTACCAGAACGACCTCCACCGCGGCGGTGTCGCCTGTCTCGCGCCGGGCGAGCTGTATGCCGACAACCTGACCGACAACCGGTTCAACAACGGCGTCATCGTGAACGACAACATCACCTCGCACCGGTGGGTCAACCGGGGCGACTGTGGTGGGGCCTTCCTGACCTGATCCGTCCGATCGGTGCGGGCGGCCCGGGACTGACCACCCCGGGCTGCCGGCCCCGGTTCAACGGCACGGCACACTCCACCGCAAGGGGGAACACCCGATGCGCAAGCTCATCACCACGGCGGCGCTCCTCGGTCTTGCCACGCTGGGCCTGACCGTGCCCGCCACAGCCGAGCAGGCGGCCGAAAGTGCCGTCGCCGGTCCCGTCTGTGACAGTAAGTGGGGTCCGCGCAACGGCAAGGTCTACGCCTGGGACCTCCCGGACTGTTCGGGCACCCTGCTGCCCGTCCCGATCAGCGGCACCTGGGGGCCCGACGCCAATGACAGGGCCTCGTCCGTCATGAACCGCGGCTACGCAGGCAGCCTGGACCACGTCGCGTTCTACGAGAACGGCAACTACAGCGGCGGTCAGGTCTGTCTCGCGCCGGGCGAGATGTATGCCGACAACCTGGCGTACAGCCGGTTCAGCAACGGCGCCCCGGTGGACAACAACATCAGCGCACACCGGTGGGTGGACAGGGGATCCTGCGCGTTCTTCCTGACCTGACCCCACCGCCCCAGGACCGCGAACGTCCGGAACCGCATCGGCCCTCGGTTCCGGACGTTCGTGTTTTTTCGCCACTCCGGGTGAAAGGCTTGGCTGCCCTCACCGCCCCGACAGTAACCTTTGGCAACCGCCGTCTCATGGGACGCACCTGCCTTGGGGGAACACCTTGGGGGACCCGCAGCTCGGACATGCAACAGACCATCGCAACGAACGGGACCGGGGCGCGCCGACCACGTCGTCCTTCCCCGCACAACTGAGACGACTGCGGCAGGAACGCGGCCTCTCCCTCACCGACCTCGCCCGGCAGACCCACTACAGCAAAGGCTACCTCAGCAAGATCGAGACCGGCACGAAGCGGGCGACCGTCGACGTCGCCCGCCTCTGCGACCAAGTCCTGCGCGCCGATGGTGAGTTGCTGCGACTCGTGGAGCAGGCGCCGCCCTCCGACGGCGGCGGCAGCAGGGAGGCCGGAGCCGAAGTCGAGGCCCCCGAACGGCAGTCCGGCGAGACGTGTCCCTACCGCGGCCTGTCGGCGTTCACCCCGCAGGACGCGGAATGGTTCTTCGGCCGAGAGCGAGCGACGGCCGCACTGGTGGAGCGGATCTTCGCAAGGGTCGGCAATGGACCGCTGATGCTGGTCGCCCCATCGGGCGCGGGCAAGTCGTCCCTGCTCAACGCCGGTCTCGTACCGGCCCTCCGACGCGGCGACCTCCCGATGGCCGGGGCCGACCGATGGCCGGTGGTGACGCTCACACCCACCTCACGGCCGCTGGACGAACTGCTGGAGCGCACCGCGAAGGCGCTCGGCAGCGACCTCGGCATCACCGTGGACGAGGTGCGGGAGAACCCCGACGCGCTGCTCGACGCCGTACGCGTCAGATCGGACGAGCCGCCGCCGGGCCCCGAGGGGCGGCTGCCTCCGCCCCCTCGACCGGTGCTGATCGTCGACCAGTTCGAGGAGTTGTTCACCCTCTGCTCCGACGAGGACGAACGGCGCTCCTTCGTCCGGGTGCTGAGCGCCCTCGCGACCTCCCGGCAGGAGGAGAGCGCACACGATCCGGCCGTCGTGGTACTCGGCGTACGCGCCGACTTCACCGGCAGCTGTCTGGAACTCCCCGAACTGGCCCCGGTCTTCACCGACGGGTTGTTCGTCCTGTCCCCGATGTCCATGGCCGAGCTGCGGGAATCGATCACACGCCCCGCGGAACTCACGGGGATCACCCTCGAGCCCGGCCTCGTCCCGCTGCTCCTGCGCGACGCCGGGCTGCGCGACGAACCGAGCCGGCAGGATCTCGGGACCGGCGCCGACGAGACACCCTCCGGCGCGCTTCCCCTCGTCTCCCACGCGCTGCTCGCCACCTGGCAGCGGCGCGAGGGGGCCGCGCTGACCGTCGACGGGTACGAGCGGGCGGGCGGCATCCAGGGGGCGGTCGCGCGCACCGCCGAGAATGTGTTCGCGCGCCTGTACCCGGCTGAGCAGCGGACCATCCGCCGCATCCTGTCCCGGCTGGTGTTCGTCGCGGACGGCGCCGGGGCGACCCGGCGCCGGATGAGCCGGGCCGCCCTCATGGCCCAACTCGCCGACGCCGAGGGGGCCGCCGCCGCACTCGACGCCTTCGTCCGGGCCCGGCTCATCACCATGCACAGCGACACCGTCGAGATCACCCACGAGGCCCTGCTGCACGCCTGGCCACGGCTGCGCGACTGGATCCACGCCGACCGGGCCGGACTGCTGCTCCACCAGCAACTGGCCCACGCGGCAGGCGAATGGGAGCGCGAGAACCGTGACCCGTCCGCCCTCTACCGGGGCACCCGGCTGGACACCGTACGGACCTGGGCCGACGAGTCGGACGGCTGGAGCAGGCTCGCACCCGGCGAGGAGGCTTTCCTGAGGGCCAGTCAGGCCGAGGAGGACGCCCGCCGGAAGCAGACCGTACGACAGGTCCGGCTGCGGCAGTCCCTGCTCGCCACGCTCGCCGTCCTGCTGGGTCTCGCCGTCACCGCCGGGGGTCTCGCCTACCAGCAGCGTGAGGGCGCCCTCGACCAGGAACGCGTCGCCCGGTCCCAGGCACTCGCCGAGCGGTCCGCGTCCCTCGCCGGGGGCCAGCCGGAGGCGTCGATGCTGCTCGCGGAGGAGGCCTACCGGGCCGACACCACCGCCGAGGCACGCGGCGCCCTGCTCAGCACCCAGTCCCAGCCCTTCTCCGCCCGGCTCGGCGGACACCGGGGGCCCGTCAACTCGGTGGCCTTCTCGCCGGACGACCGGTTGCTGGCGACGGCCAGTTCCGACGGCACGGTCACCCTGCGGAGCGTCGCCGAAGGTCACCGGACGCTCGCCGAGTTCACCGTCCCCGGACGCGTGCGCTCGGTCGCCTTCAGCTCCGACAGCCGTACGGTCGCGGCGACCTCGACGACCGGGCCGGTGAGCCTGTGGGGCGTGGCCGACCACAAGAGGAAGGCGGTCCTCGCGGCGAGCACGACGGGCGCCCGGGTGGTGTCCTTCGATCCCCGAGGCGGCGCGCTCGCCGTCGCGGCCGCCGACGGAACGGTCCAACTGTGGGACACCGGGCGCACACCCCGGCTGACCGCCTCGCTCCCCGGCCACGAGGGAACGCTCAACGCGCTGAGCCACTCGCCCGACGGCCGCACCCTGGTCTCCGCCGGCGCCGACCGGACCGTACGGCTCTGGCACACCGACCGGGCCCGCCCGCTCGCCGTGCTCAAGGGGCACACCGACGAGGTGCTCGGCGCCGCGTTCTCCCCCGACGGGCGGAGCGTGGCCTCCGGAGGCGTCGACCGGACCGTACGGCTGTGGAACGTGCGCGAGGGCCGTCCGACCGCGACCTTCGCCGGGAGCAGCGACGACATCAACGCCGTCGCCTACACACCCGACGGCGCGACGGTCCTCGGCGCGGTCGGCGACGGCACGACCCGACTGTGGGACGTGCGCAGCGGCAGACAGACCGTCGTCCTCGCCGGGCACACCGACTACGTCCTCGGGGCGGCCGTGAACTCCGACGGGACTCTGCTGGCCACGGCCGGCTTCGACCAGTCCGTGGTCCTCTGGGACCTCGGCGGCCAGGTGCTGACGGCACGTCCGTTCACCGAGGTCTGGCAGGTCGCGTACAGCCCCGACGGGAAACTGCTGGCCAGCGCCGACGCCGATCACACCGTACGGCTGTGGGACACGGCGAAACACACCCTCGTGAAGCCGTTCGAGGGACACACCGAGACGGTCTTCTCCGTCGCCTTCTCCCCGGACGGCAGGATCCTGGCCTCGGCGAGCTCCGACGGCACGGTCCGGCTGTGGGACGTCGCGAGACGCACACCCCTGGCGAAGCTGACGGGCCATGAGGGGGAGGTCTTCTCGGTGGCCTTCTCCCCGGACGGCAGGATCCTGGCCTCGGCCGGCGCGGACCGCACGGTCCGCCTCTGGGACGTCTCCTCACGCCGCGAGCTCGCCACCCTCGAAGGCCACGAGGACTACGCCAACGATGTCGCGTTCAGCCCCGACAGCCGTACCCTGGCCAGCGTCGGCGACGACCTGACCGTACGGCTCTGGGACGTCTCCTCGCACCGCCCGCTGACCGTCCTCACCGGCCACACCGGCGCGGTACGGGGCGTCGCGTTCAGCCCCGACGGCCGCGCCCTCGCCACCAGCGGCAACGACGGCACCGTACGCCTGTGGGACGTGCGCGAACGCCGCTTCGAGGCCGCCCTCACCGGCCACAGCGGCTCCGCCCGGGGCATCGCCTTCAGCCCCGACGGCCGCACCCTCGCCAGCAGCGGCAACGACCGTACGGTGCGCCTGTGGGACGTCCCCGGACGGCGGCCCTGGGCCACGCTCACGGGCCACACGAACGCCGTCTGGGGTGTGGACTTCGCCCCCGACGGGCGGACGGTGGCGAGCAGCAGCACCGACGGCACCGTACGACTGTGGGACCTCGACCCCGGAACCCGGCTGGCGGAGATCTGCCGACTGCGCGCCGGCCTCGGCCCCGACGAACGCGAGGCGCTGCTGCCCGGGGTGCCCGTCTCGGCGGGGACGGCCTGCCCTCGTGGCTGAGCGCCAACTGCCCTGCTCGGAGGGGGTTTCCCAGGTGTTTCCCGGTTGCCCGATCGGACAGGGCGACGCCTGGACCTCGACGAGCGGGCTGCACGGCCAGCAGGATGCTCAGTGACCAGAACATCCACCCGTTACACCGACCACGAAACGAACGGGGGTCCCGGCATGGAGCGCCGGACCGGACTCATCCGCACACTGATCGCCTTGTCGGTCCTCCTCTTCTGGGCGCCGGTGTCCACGGCCGCCGCGGCACCGGGGGCCGCCGCCGCGGGCGGGTGCGGCGTCCTCGCGCCGGGCGCCTCGGCGGCCGCCGAGAGAGCGATCGCCGCCGCCTGCGCCGAGGTCGACGCCGGCACCTGGTACACCTGGGGCGGCGGCCACGGCGCCCAACCCGGCCCCACCTACGGGCAGGTGGACCCCAGCGACCCGGAGGACAGCAAGCACGACCCCGAGCGGCGGGGGTTCGACTGCTCCGGTCTGGTCCGCCACGCCTACGCCAAGGCCACCGGCTCGGACCTCCTCAACGGCGTCGCCAGCCAGCAGTACTACACACACCGCGCCGCCGAACGCTTCACCGCCGCCCAGGGCCTCGCCCCGCTGCTCCCCGGCGACCTGCTGGCCTGGGGCACCTCGAAGGACCTGCACCACATCGCCATCTACCTCGGCGCCGGCAAGATGGTCGAGGCCAAGGAGTCCGGCACCAAGCTCATGGTCAGCGACGTGCGACTGAACGGCAGCTACTTCGGAGCCGTCCGCGTCAACACCGGCCAGGTCACCGGCCACATCCACCAGACCTGGGGCACCGGCGTCTGGACCAAGGCCGAGCCGTTCCTCAAGGCCGCCCGCGTCTACGCCTTCCCCCACTCCACCACGATCCGCGTCCAGTGCCAGAAGCGCTCCGAGATGGTCGAGTCCGACGGCTACAAGAACGACGTCTGGTCGTACCTCCCCGACTACAAGGCCTGGGTCACCAACATCTACATCAAGGGCCCGGCCTGGCTGGAAAACGTCCCCGAGTGCAAGTCCTGACCTCCAGCCCATGAAGCCACTCGCGCCGGTGACCGCCAGGGGGACGGTCGCCGGCGCGAGTTCCGTTCACACAGGACAACTGGGACTCCGGCAAGGGTGACCCTGCGTCTGCCCGCTCCTCCTAGGCGGCTTCCTTGCGCACCTCGTCCAGCCGTACCGCCCGGCGCTCCGCCACCGACAGGGTGCAGGCCTCCGCGATCCAGCTGGCCTCGATGGCGTCGGCCACCGTGCAGGGAGAGGTGCGGGTGCCGGCCACCACCTCGGTGAAGGCGGTGAGTTCGGTGCGGTAGGCGGGGGCGAAGCGGTCCATGAAGAAGTTGTGCGGGGGGCCCGGGGGGAAAGTGACGCCCGGTTCGGCGGAGCGGAGGGGGAGCTGGTTGTCGAGGCCGGCGGCGATGCTGTCCTTCATGCCGTGCACCTCCAGGCGGACGTCGTAACCGCGGGCGTTGTGACGGGTGTTGGAGATGACGCCGATGGTGCCGTCGTCGAAGGTGAGCAGGGCGGACGCCGTGTCGACGTCACCGGCCTCCCTGATGTAGTCCGCGCCCTTGTTGCCGCCCGTCGCGTACACCTCGACGACCTCGCGGCCCGTCACCCAGCGCACGATGTCGAAGTCGTGCACCGCGCAGTCCCGGAAGATGCCGCCCGACACCGCGACGTAGGCCGCCGGCGGCGGGGCGGGGTCCAACGTTGTCGACCGTACGGTGTGCAGTGTGCCCAACTCGCCGCTGAGAACGGCCTCCCTGGCCGTCACACAGCCCGCGTCGAACCGGCGGTTGTAGCCGATCTGCACCTCGACGCCGCTGTCCCGCACGGCGCGCAGCACGGTGAGGCTCTCCTCGACCGTCTTCGCCACCGGCTTCTCGCAGAACACCGGGATGCCGGCCTCGACCGCGGCGAGGATCAGCGCCGGGTGCGCGTCCGTCGCCGCGGTGATCACGACACCGTCGATGCCGGAGGCGAACACCGCCTCGGGGGAGTCGGCGACCGTGGCGCCGAACTTCTCGGCGGCCGAGGTGGCGGCCGCGGCCACCGGGTCGGAGACCACCAGCTCCTCCACGACGTCGAGCCCGGCGAGAGTGCCGGCGTGGAAGGCGCCGATACGGCCCAGCCCCAGGATGCCAATGCGCATGACCAGTGTCCCTTTCGGATGTGCGATGAGGTGGAGGAGAGACAGGGATAGGTGGACAGAGGGAGATACAGGTAGATACAAGCAGGTCAGGGGTGTATGCGGATCAGTCGGACGCGCCCATGACGTTCTGGTCCCAGTCGATGACCGAACCGGTCACCACACCACTGCGGTCCGACAGCAGGAAGACGACGAAGTCGGCGATCTCGTCGACCTGGCCCAGCTTGCCCATCGGCAGGCGCTCGGCGGCCCGCTCCCGCCAGTCGTCGCCCGCCCCGTGGAACTCCCGCTGGATGGCGTCCTCGCCTTCGGTCTCCGTCCAGCCGATGTTGAGGTCGTTGATCCGGATCCTGTCCCAGCGGTGGGCGTGGGCGGCGTTGCGCGTCAGGCCCGCCAGGCCCGCCTTCGCGGCGGAGTACGGCGCCAGGTGCGGGGGGCCGCCGTGCGCGCAGTTGGAGCCGATGTTGACGATCGTGCCGGGGGCCTTCCGGGCCGTCAGATGCGCCACGACCGCCTGCATCGCGAAGAAGGGCGCGCGCAAATTGATCGCGATGTGGGCGTCGAACAGCTCCGGCGAGGTGTCGAGGAGTGAGCCACGGGAGGTCAGGCCGGCCGAGTTGACCAGGCTGTCGATACGGCCGTGGGCCTCGATCACCCGCTCCACGCTGCCGCGCACCTGCGCCGGGTCCGTGAGGTCCGCCCGGACGAACGTGGCGCCGGAGTCCGCCGCCACCTTCTCGCCGGCCTCGGCGCGACGGCCCGTGAAGGCGACGGTCGCGCCCTCGCGCAGGGCCGCCCGCACGATGCCCTCGCCGATGCCCTGGCTGCCGCCGTTGACGAGGACGACCTTGTCCTCCAGGAGTGCCATGTGGGGGAGATTTCCTTTCCATCAGCTGCTGTTTGCCCGCTGAAGTCTGAAGCTCGTTATCCGTTATCTGTCATCTGTCATCTGTTACCTGTCAGCTCGGCGCCGCTCCGAGCCCGCCCGTAGTTCCTCGCTCAGCCGCTCCGGGCTCCAGCCCTCGGTCACGGCCCGCCACAACGTGTCCGCCTGCGACGGCGGGGCCAGTCCGTCGACCGGCGGGTCCCGGTCGAGGTCGGTCGGGAAGGGGTAGCCCTCGGCGGTGGCGGCCACCACGTGCCGCAGCCAGTCCTCGCCCGCACCTTCGTCCCGGCGCGTCAGCAGGACGGGGAACAGGGCGTTCGCCATCGCTTCGCGGTCCACCGTCTCCATCGCGCGGCCGAAGGCGGAGGAGACCTGGAGCAGGTTCGCCATGCGCCTGATGTCCGCCGAGCGGTTGTGTCCGGCGGCGTGGAAGAGCGCGGAGTTGAAGAAGACCGCGTCGCCCTTCTCCAAGGGGAGCTGGACGTGGTGCTCGTCGAAGTACGCGATGAACTCCGGCAGGCGCCAGGCCAGATAGCCGGGCTCGTACTTCTGGGAGTGCGGCAGGTACAGGGTCGGGCCGGACTCGACGGGCATGTCGCAGTGGGCCACCGCGCCCTGCAGGGTCAGCACCGGGGAGAGCCGGTGGACGTGCGCCGGGTACGCGGCCGCCTGCTGCTGGCCGAGGAAACCGAGGTGGTAGTCGCGGTGCGCGCTCTGCGCCGCGCCGCCGGGGTTGACCACGTTGATCTGGGAGGTCACCTGGTAGCCGGGGCCGAGCCAGGCCTCGGAGACCAGCGCCAGCATGTCTCCCGCGTAGTAGTCGGCGAACGCCTCCGGGGCCCGCAGGGCCACCTTCTCCAGCGCGTTCCACACGCGGTCGTTGGCGCCGGGCTTCGCGAAGTGGTCGCCGCGGGCTGTGCCGGACGCGCGCTCCTCCTCGATGAGCGCCTCGAAGGCGGTGGTGGCAGCGTCCACGACACCCGGATCGGCGTAGGCCCGCTTGAGGACGACCACGCCGGGGCCGTCGAGCAGGGCGCGCACGAGGTCCGCCTGCACCTCGCGGCGGTCGGCCGCGGCGCGCAGCCGCTCGCTGTCGTAGACGAGGACGTTCTGTTCGACGCCTTCCGCGTACGGGTGGTCGCCGGGGTCGGTGGTGCGCCCGACCAGGGCGCGGAACTCGGCGAGGTCGCAGTCCTTCTCGGCCAGCCAGGTCCTCGAGCCCGCGGCGGTGAGGGCCATGCGGAGTCCTTTCGCAGCGCTTTCGTCTCTGCCAGTCTTGGGGCGCGGACCCCCTCATACAACCCGCAGAGGCCCCTCAAAAACCCCTCAAGGAAGCGCAGCCATGGGACACCCCTACACGATCCGTGAGATCGCCCGTCAGGCCGGGCTGAGCCAGGCCACGGTCGACCGGGTCCTCAACGGCCGGGGCGGCGTGCGGGAGAGCACCGCCCGTGAGGTGCACCAGGCGGTCAAGGATCTGGACCGGCAGCGCACGCAGGTGCGCATCGGCGGCCGTACGTTCATGGTCGACATCGTGATGCAGTCGCCGGACCGGTTCTCGACGGCGGTACGGGAGGCGCTGGAGGCCGAACTGCCGTCCCTGCACCCGGCGGTCGTGCGGTCCCGGTTCCACTTCCGGGAGACCGGTTCCGTCTCGGAGATGGTGAAGGTGCTCGACCGGATAGGCCGGCGTGGCTCGCAGGGCGTGATCCTCAAGGCTCCCGACACGCCGGAGGTCACCGCCGCCGTCGAACGCCTGGTCGCGGCCGGCATATCGGTGGTCACCTTCGTGACGGACCTGCCGAGCAGCCCGCGCAGCGCGTATGTGGGCATCGACAACCGGGCCGCGGGGGCGACCGCCGCGTATCTGCTCCGGCAGTGGCTGGGCGACCGGCCCGGTGCGGTGCTGGTGACGATCAGCCGGAGTTTCTACCGCAACGAGGAGGAGCGCGAGATGGGGTTCCGAGCCGCGATGCGGGCCGCCGAGCCGGGGCGGACGCTCGTCGAGGTCACCGACAGCGACGGCCTCGACGCCACGCAGCGGGAACTCGTCCTCGACGCGCTGAAGCGGGAGCCAGGCATCGGCGCCGTCTACTCGATCGGCGGCGGCAACACCGCGACCCTCGACGCCTTCGCCGCGCTCGGCCGGGCGCCGTACGTCTTCGTCGCACACGACCTCGACCACGACAACACCCGGCTGCTGCGGGAGCACCGGCTCTCCGCCGTGCTCCACCACGATCTCCGCCAGGACATGCGCCGCGCCTGCCAGACCATCATGCGGACCCACCAGGCCCTGCCGGACGAGGGCCCGTTCCTGCCGTCGGCGATCCAGGTGGTGACGCCGTTCAACATGCCACCGGGGGCGGGAGCCGGAACCGTACCCGGGGTGGGGTAGCCCTCCGGCCCCCGGGTCAGCTCGCCACCAGCGCGGCCTCGCGCCGCTCGCCGCCCTCCATGACCGCGGCCACGGCCACCGGCTCGTCCACGGACGCCGTGGTGGCCGTCGGCTCCGCCCGGCCGTCCCGGGTCCGGAACAGCCAGGCGATGTCCCGGCCGAAGGACCAGAGCAGGGAGCCCAGGGCCAGCGCGACCACGGCGAAGCTCGCCGTGCGGGGCAGCAGTCCGGACGCGGCGACCAGCAGGAAGACGCCCTGGACGGCCGCGACCGTCTTGCGGGCCATGCTGTGCGGGAGGGAACCGTTCAGCCACGGCAGGAGCTTGGCGGCGGCGACGAAGACGTATCGCATCAGGCCGATCAGCAGCACCCACGGGCCGAGCGACATGGAGACGTACACGCTCAGCACGAGGATCAGGAAGGCGTCGACCTCCATGTCGAAGCGGGCGCCCAGCGCGGTCGAGGTGCCCGTCTTGCGGGCCACCTTGCCGTCGACGCCGTCGAGGATCAGGGCCACGGCGGTCAGGCTCACGAACAGCGAGACCGGCGGCGAGCTCTGGAAGGAGTCGGCGACCAGGGCCGTCACGGCGCCGACGAGTATCGCCCGGCCGAGGGTGACGCGGTTGGCGGGGCCGAAGGTGCGGGTCCGGGTGCGCAGCAGGGCGCGGTTGAGGACGGCCCAGGTGGCGAGCCCGAAGGCCAGCCCGGTCAGCCAGCCCGCCGGGCCCAGTCCGATCGCGGTGCCCAGGAAGGCGAGAAGCAGCACCTGGGCACCGGCGCCCACGGTCGTCTCCGAGAGCAACAGCCGGCCGTCGTAAGTGTTGATCAGGGCCACCGCAAACCTTCCGAACGTGTGTACAGAAACGATCATTGCCGCGTACGGTATCCGCGGCTCCCACCGCTGCGTACGTGGCGAACCGCTAAACCGTTCACGGAGACGCAAATGAAACCAACAGCTGGTTCCTTCTGGCTCCGCTCCCCAGGGCAGGGCGAGATACGTGAGGAGATCCTCTCCGGACCCGCCGAGGGTGAGGTCCTGGTCCGCGCGCTGTACTCCGGTGTCAGCCGGGGTACGGAGAGCCTCGTGTTCCGGGGGTCGGTGCCCGGGAACCAGTACGCGGCGATGCGCGCCCCGTTCCAGGAGGGCGATTTCCCCGCACCCGTGAAGTACGGCTATCTCAGCGTCGGCCGGGTCGAGGAGGGGCCGGACGAACTCGTCGGCAGGAACGTCTTCTGCCTGTATCCGCACCAGAGCCGGTACGTCGTCCCGGCGAGCGCGGTCACCGTCGTGCCGGAGTCCGTGCCCGCCGCGCGCGCCGTACTGGCCGGGACGGTCGAGACCGCCGTCAACGCCCTGTGGGACGCGGCGCCCCTCGTCGGTGACCGGATCGCCGTCGTGGGCGGCGGCATGGTCGGCTGCTCGGTGGCCGCGCTGCTGGCCCGCTACCCGGGGGTGCGGGTCCAACTCGTCGACGCCGACCCGGCGCGCGCCGACATCGCCCGCGCCCTCGGCGTGGACTTCGCGCTACCCGCAGACGCACTGGGGGAGTGCGACCTCGTCGTGCACGCCAGTGCCAACGAACAGGGGCTCGTACGGTCGCTCGAACTCCTCGCGAACGAGGGCACGGTGATCGAGCTGAGCTGGTACGGCGACCGCCGCGTCGCCCTGCCGCTCGGCGAGGCCTTCCATTCGCGCCGCCTCACCATCCGCAGCAGCCAGGTCGGCACCGTCTCCCCGGCCGGACGCCCCGGACGTACGTACGCCGACCGGCTGGCCCTCGCCCTCGAACTCCTCGCGGACGACCGCTTCGACGCGCTGGTGACCGGGGAGTGCGCCTTTGAGGAACTGCCCGAGGTCATGCCCAAGCTGACCAACGGAGAGCTGCCGGGCCTCTGTTACCGGGTCCGGTACACCGTCGAGTGACCTACCGTTGAGTCAGCGCGGCCGCCCCACCCGCCCCTGAACTGCTCGAACGGAACGCTGACCGCAGAAGAAACCGCAGAATTCGGCTGAACAACGGGTAGGGAGCAGCCGTACTACACGGCATGCCCCGGCCCGGGGGCAGACGTACCGCACTGGAGGGTCGTCCGTTGTTCAGCATCACCGTCCGCGATCACATCATGATCGCCCACAGCTTCCGCGGGGAGGTCTTCGGACCCGCGCAGCGCCTGCACGGCGCCACATTCCTCGTGGATGCCACCTTCCGGCGCGCCGAGCTGGACGACGACAACATCGTCGTAGACATCGGGCTGGCCACGCAGGAACTCGGTGCCGTGGTGAGCGAGTTGAACTACAGAAACCTCGACAACGAGCCGGACTTCGCGAACACGAACACCTCGACGGAGTTCCTGGCGAAGGTCATCGCGGACCGGCTCGCCGAGCGGATCCACAAGGGGGCCCTCGGCGAGAACGCCAAGGGCATCGCGGGAATCACGGTCACCCTGCACGAGTCGCACATCGCCTGGGCGAGTTACGAGCGTGCCCTGTGACCGACGTGACCATCGACCGGGCGGCCGTCGGCACCGCCCAGGCATACGGCAGTGCTGTCCAGACCAACGGCGGCGTCGCCCAGGGCAACGGGGGAGAGCAAGTGAGGCTCGGCTATGTGCCCGTGCAGAACGCGGCCCTCAAGCACGCCACCATCGTCCCCATGTCCCTGCGCTCCGTGCACTTCGTGCTGCCGGGCGGCGTCGACGACCTGGCCCGCCCGAGCGGCGGCAACGCCTACGACCGCCGGATCTGCCTCGACCTGCCCGGCTTCGGCTGGCAGGTGCACAAGCACGCGATCGACGGCAGCTGGCCGCGCCCGGACGAGACGGCGCGCGCCGAACTCGCCCGTACACTACGGGAACTCCCCGACGGCACGGTCGTCCTGCTCGACGGCCTGGTCGCCTGCGGAGTCCCCGAGATCGTCCTCCCCGAGGCCGAACGGCTGTGCCTGGCCGTGCTGGTGCACCTGCCGCTCGGCGACGAGACCGGCCTGGAGCCCGAGCTGGCCGCCGAACTCGACGCCAAGGAGCGGACGACGCTGCGGGGCGTGCCCGCCGTGATCGCCACCAGCGATTGGGCGGTACGGCGACTCGTGTCCCACCACGGGCTCGCTCCCGAGCGGGTCCATGTCGCCGCCCCCGGCGCCGACATCGCCCCCCTCGCCTCCGGCACCGACGGTGTCTCGCGGCTGCTGTGCGTCGCCGCGGTCACCCCCCGCAAGGGCCAGCATCGACTGGTCGAGGCACTCGCGGCCGTCACCGACCTGCCGTGGAGCTGCGTGCTCGTCGGCGGCATCGACCAGGAACCCGAGTACGTCGACCACATCCGCGCCCTGATCGCCAAGTTCGGCCTGGAGGACCGGCTGCACATCGCCGGACCGCAGGCCGGCGCGGAACTCGACGCCAGCTACGCCGCCGCCGACCTCATGGTCCTCACCTCGTACGCCGAGACGTACGGCATGGCGGTCACCGAGGCCCTCGCGCGCGGAATCCCCGTACTGGCCACGGACGTCGGCGGTCTCCCGGAGGCCGTCGGACGCGCCCCCGACGGCGGGGTGCCCGGCATCCTCGTCCCGCCGGAGAACCCCGCGGCCATTGCGGCAGAGCTGCGCGGCTGGTTCGGGGAGGCCGACGTACGGCGTCGGCTGAAGGCCGCGGCGCGCGGGCGCCGTGCCGCGCTGGACGGGTGGGCCACCACGGCCCGCAGCCTCGCCCATGTACTGGGCCGGCTGCGGCACGAACCTCGGAGGGCGGCATGACCACTTCTGCCGAGAAGACCGATCCCGGTGTGGCGCTGAGCATGGCGGGGCGCGGCGGTGACACGCCGATGCCCGAAGGACACCAGTACGCGCCGCAGTGGCTGGAGTTGCGTGAGAGCGCCGACGCCGACGCCCGCGCGGTGGACCTGCTCGACCCGCTGCGGATCCGCCTCGCGAACCTGCCGCGCCGCGCCACCGGCCTCGTCGTGCACGACCTCGGCTGCGGCACCGGCTCGATGGGCCGCTGGCTCGCGCCCCGGCTCGACGGCGCCCAGCAGTGGGTCCTGCACGACCAGGACCCCGACCTGCTGCGTCTGGCCACCGCGCGGGCGCCCCGCGCGGCCGCCGACGGCAGCTCCGTCACGGTCACCACACGGCGCGGCGACATCGGACGGCTGACGGCGGAGGACCTGGCCGGCGCCTCGCTGGTCACCGCCTCCGCGCTGCTGGACGTCCTCACCCGTGAGGAGATCGGGGCGCTCGCCGCGGCCTGCGTGGGCGCCGGCGTTCCCGCCCTGCTGACCCTCTCGGTCGTGGGCCGCGTCGACCTTGTCCCGGCCCACCCCATGGACGCCGAGATCGCCGAAGCCTTCAACGCCCACCAGCGCGCCAGCGATCTGCTCGGCCCCGATGCGATCACCGTGGCCTGCGAGGCGTTCGCCCAGCAGGGCGCGACGGTACGGGTCCATCCGAGCCCCTGGCAGCTCGACGGGCGGCACGTCGCGCTCACCGAGGAGTGGCTGCGCGGCTGGGTCGGCGCGGCCTGCGAACAGCGCCCCGATCTCACCGAGCGCGCCGACGCCTACCTCCGCGAACGCCTCCGCTCCTGCGCCGCCGGTGAACTCCACGCGGTCGTCCACCACAGCGACCTGCTGGCCCTGCCCCGACCGACGGGCGGCACCTCATGACGGCACCGGTGGAGGAGGCGGTCGCGGCCCCCACGCCGACGACGGCCGACCGCATCCGCGTACGACCCCGGGGAGTCCACGCCCGGGTGAAGGCGAGCGCGCCTTCGGCGAGGGCCCGAGTGAGCCACGGCGCCGTGGCGCTCGTCGAAGAGCGGCACGAGATATCCGCTCGCGAGGAGGACGTGAAGCCGTCCTCGTCCCTGGTGGACTGTCGTACGGAGGCGGCCACCAAGTCGCCGACCGGTCTCGCCGAATCCGAATCCGAATCCGAATCCGACACTGTCCTGGACACCGACGCCCTCGAAGCCGCTGCCCCGCCCCGCCACACCGCCAAGTTCACCCGTGCCCTGCGCGCCCACTTCGGGTCCATCGCCGGGACCGTCATCCTCGCCGTCGTCGTGTGGCGGCTCGGTACCGGGGTGTTCCTCGACGGGCTGCGGCGGATCGACGGTGGGACGCTGGTGGCGGCCGTCGCGATCGGCGTGCTGACCACCGTCTTCAGTGCCTGGCGCTGGTGTGCGGTCACGCGGGCACTGGGGCTGAGCCTGCCGCTCGGGCTGGCCGTCGCGGACTACTACCGGGCACTGTTCCTCAACGCGGCGCTGCCCGGCGGAGTTCTCGGGGATGTGCACCGGGCGGTGCGGCACGGGCAGAGCTCCGGGGACATGGGGCGCGGGGTGCGGGCCGTGGTGATCGAGCGGACCGCGGGCCAGCTGGTGCTGGCCGTCGTGGGCGTAACGGTCCTGCTGACGCTGCCCTCCCCGGTCCTGGACCAGACCCGCCAGGCGGCCGGCGTGCTGGCGCTCGCCGTGCTGGGCGCGGTGGCGATCTGGGCGGCGGTGCGGATGGGCCGGGCGCCCAGGCGCGGCGGCCGGGGCCGCCGCCTCCGGGTGCTCCTCGCCGAGTCGCGTGACGCGCTGCTGACCCGCCGCAGCGGACCCGCCGTAGTGATCTCCTCGGTGGTCGTGCTGGCCGGGTACGTGGCGATGTTCCTGCTCTCCGCACGCGTCGCCGGTTCCGCCGCGACCTGGCTGGAGGTGCTGCCGCTCGCGCTGCTGGCCCTGATCGCCATGAGCCTGCCGCTGAACGTCGGCGGCTGGGGCCCCCGGGAAGGCGTCACCGCCTGGTCTTTCGGCGCCGCGGGCCTCGGCGCCTCCCAGGGGCTGACCGTGGCCGTCGTGTACGGCGTGCTCAGCTTCGTGGCCAGCCTGCCCGGGGTTCTCGTGCTCGTCGGCCGCTGGTACGGCTCCCTGCGGGCGCGCCGTCAGTCGTCCGAGGTGACCACGGAGAAGTACGCCCCGAAGGAATCGACCAACCCTGCCAGCAGCTCCTTCCCTTTCGCAGCGGAAGCCAGCGACGGACGGCCGATGACACCGGAATCGGTGTAGGCCGACATACCGAGGGAGAGGAGATGACGGCGGTCGTCGGCAAGGAAATCGGTGGTCTCGTGACCGGGCCGGACCAATTCGGGATGGCAATGCAGAAGTATGGAGGTCTCTATTTCTCCCGCATGCATATCACTGAGCAACGAGGTCTCCACACCCGCTTGTTCGCGCGCGGCGTCCCAGTCCTCCATGGCAGGGAAAAGCGCCATTCGATGTCCCTCCGCGGTGGATTCCTGGACGACATTGCCCAGGACGTAATTCCCACCGTGCCCGTTCACCACCACGAGCGCCTCGACGCCCGAGCGACGCAGCGAAGCGGCGATGTCGCGGACCACCGCGTGCAGGGTCGTCGCGGAGATGCTCACCGTGCCCGGCCAGGCCGCGTGCTCGTGCGAGCAGGCGATGGTCACGGGCGGCAGGAGGTGCACCGGATACGCGTCGGCAATCTCCCGGGCTATGGCGCAGGCGACGAGCGTGTCGGTGGCCAGCGGCAGATACGGGCCGTGCTGCTCGAAACTGCCGACCGGAAGCACCGCGACCTGTCGGCCGGCCTCCGCCCCCCTCGCGCGGACGTCCGCGGTGGTGTCCGTCGGTACAAGACTCGAACTGCTCATCTTTTCACGGCCTTTCGTCTCTGCTGATGCTCCGTCATTTTCGCATGACGTCAGGACTCACCAGATAGGAACCAGATCATGACAGAAAATGTTGGCGTACTCGGCGCGAATGCCCAGTCCTCCGGTGCCGTACGCGTGGTGAATGCCCCGCTGCCCACGACCTACGGCGACTTCGAGGCCGTAGGCTATCTCGACCAGGACCGCGGCGAGGAACAAGTGGCGCTGGTGTACGGCGACATCAGCGGAGGCGAGGGAATTCTGATCCGGCTGCACTCCGAGTGCCTGACCGGTGACGCGTTCGGCTCCCAGCACTGCGAATGCGGGGAGCAACTCGACAGCGCGCTCCGGGCCATCGTCGCCGAGGGGCGCGGCATCCTCGTCTACCTCCGGGGTCACGAGGGCCGGGGCATAGGCCTGTTGGCCAAGCTCCAGGCGATGAAGCTCCAGGCGGAGGGCCTGGACACGGTCGAGGCGAACCTCGCCCTCGGTCTGCCGGTGGACGCCCGCGACTACCGGGTGGCCGCCGAGATGCTGCACGACCTCGGCGTACGGTCGGTGCGGCTGATGTCGAACAACCCGCGCAAGCGGGAGGCGCTGCTGCGCCACGGCATCAAGGTCTCCGAGCAGGTGCCCCTGCTGATCACGCCGTGCGAGGACAACATCACCTACCTGCGCACCAAGCGCGAGCGGCTGGACCACTACCTGCCGCATCTGGACGCGGTGGTCCACTCCTCGTGACCCCCCGCTCCTCCTGAACGCCACCGGGGTTCGCGCGGCGGCCGTCGACGGGTCCGACCCGACACCGGCCGCCGCGCCCGCCGGGCGTTCGTCTCCGTGTGTTCCGCATGAACGTTCGCCGGTGGTGGAAGACCTGACTCCGTCGGGTGGCCCGCTCCGCGGGGCCGCCATGCCCCGGCGAAAGGAGTCACGTTCTTGATCCGCAGCGCACGGGTCGTCGTCATCGGCGGCGGTGTCATGGGCACGAGCATCGCCTACCACTTGGCTTCCGCGGGCGTGGAGGACGTCGTCCTCGTCGAACGCGACGAACTCGCCTCCGGCTCCACCGCGCGGGCCGCCGGCGGGGTCCGCGCCCAGTTCTCCGACGAGCTCAACATCCAGCTCGGCGCCCGCAGCCTGGAGGCGTTCGACCGCTTCGGGCAGGAACTCGGCCACGACATCGGACTCCACCGCGTCGGCTACCTCTTCCTGCTGTCGACCCCCGATCAGGTCGCCCAGTTCGAGGCGAGCGTAGAGCTGCAGAACGACCTGGGCGTACCCAGCCGCATCCTCGACCCCGCCGAGGCCCAGCAACTCTCCCCGTTGATCAGCACCGACGGACTGCTCGCCGCCGCGTTCTCGCCCGACGACGGGCACTGCACCCCCGAGTCCGTGGTCCACGGCTACGCGGCCGGGGCCCGCCGCCACGGGGCGACCGTGCTGCGGCACTGCGAGGTCCTCGGCATCGAGACCTGGCGGGACACGATCACGGCGGTCGTCACCAACAAGGGCCGTATCGTCACCGACACGGTCGTCTGCGCGGCCGGCGCCTGGTCGCGGTCCGTCGGAGCCATGGTGGGTGTGGACCTCCCGGTGGAGCCGCTGCGCCGCCAGATCGCGGTGACGGAACCGGTCCCCGGCCTCCCGCCGAACCTCCCCATGACGATCGACTTCACCAGCAGCCTGTACTTCCACACCGAGGGCCCCGGACTGCTTCTCGGCATGTCCGACCCCGACGAGCGGCCCGGCTTCGCCACCGACACGCACGACCGCTGGATCCCCCGCCTGTGCGAGGCGATGGAGCACCGTGCGCCCGCCCTGCTCGACCTGCGCAGGACCGGCGGCTGGGCGGGCCTGTACGAGATCACTCCGGACCACAACGCCCTCATCGGCGAGGTGGGTTCCTGCTCCCGCTTCCTCTACGCGACCGGTTTCTCCGGCCATGGGTTCCTCCAGGGACCGGCGGTCGGCGAGGTGGTCCGCGACCTGTACCTCGGCCGCGTACCCTTCGTCGACATCAGCCCCTTGAGCGTCGACCGTTTCACGGTCGACGCCCTGCGTCCGGAGGCCAACCTCGTATGACCGAGCTTCACTTGTGGCTCCGCCACGAGACCCGCACCACCGAACGCCGCACTCCGATCGTGCCGTCCGACGCCCGGCGGCTCATCGAGAGCGGAGTGAGCATCACCGTCGAGGACTCCCCCCAGCGGATCTTCTCGCTGGAGGAGTACGAGGAGGCCGGCTGCCGTGTCGCCGAGGCGGGCTCGTGGGTGTCGGCGCCGCAGCACGCCGTGATCGTAGGGCTGAAGGAACTACCGGACGAACCGGCTGAGCTGACTCACCGTCATATCTTCTTCGGGCATGCCTACAAGGGGCAGCCCGGCGCCGAGGAGCTGCTGCGGAGGTTCGCGGCCGGGGGAGGGGCGCTGCTCGACCTGGAGTACCTGGTGGACGACCAGGGCCGCAGGCTCGCGGCCTTCGGTTTCTGGGCGGGCTACCTGGGCGCGGCCCTCGCGGTGCTCCACCACCGGGGCGCTCTCACCACCCCGCTCGTCCCCACGACCAAGGAGGCGATGGAGGCTGAACTCCGCGCCTCTCAGGGTGACTTGAGCGCCCTCGTGATCGGCGCCCTCGGCCGCAGCGGCCGAGGTGCGCGGGTCGCGCTCGGCGAGGCCGGTGTCGAGCCGACCTGCTGGGACCTCGCCGAGACCCGTGCCCTGGACCGACCGGCCCTGCTCGCCCATGAGCTGATGGTCAACACCGTTCTGACGACCAGCCCGGTCCCGCCCTTCCTGACGGACAAGGACCTCGACGAGCCGGACCGTCGCCTGAGGACGATCTCCGACGTCACCGTCGACGTCGGCTCACCCATGAACGTGCTGCCGATCTACGACACGACCACGGAGTGGGACCACCCCGTACGGCGGCTGCGCGAGCACCCCCCGCTCGACCTCATCGCCATCGACAACCTGCCCTCCCTGCTGCCCCGGGAGGCGAGCACCGACTTCTCTGCCGCGCTGCTGCCGCAGCTGTCGGCCTTCGAGACCAGCGGGCCGTGGGGCCGCTGCCTGGACCGGTTCCATCAGGCCTGCCGTGAACTCGGCATCACCGTAAGGGAGTTGCCCGATGACTGAGCCGGTACCGGCGAGCGGCACCGTCCACTGGGTCGGAGCGGGTCTGTCCACGGGCAGCGGTCTGGCGTCCTTGTGCGACACCGCCGCCCGGGTACGGCTGTGGCACCGCACCGAGGAACGCGCCGCACAGGCCCTGGCCGCGCAGGGCCTGACGGGCCGCGCCGAGCCCCGCGCGTACACGCCGCCGGCGCTGGCGGCCGAGCTGGCACCGGGAGACGTGGTGGTCTCCATGCTCCCGGCGCCGGAGCACGGGCCACTGCTCGGGATGTGCGTCGAGGCGCGGGCCCACTTCGCCTGCTCAAGCTACGTCTCGGACGCGGTCCTGGAGCAGGTGCCCGCGGCCGAGGCGGCCGGTGTCACCGTCCTCACCGAGGCGGGCCTCGACCCGGGCATCGACCACCTCTTCGCGCACAGCCTGATCGCCCGGGCAAGCGAGGTGATCGGCCCGGACACCGCCGCCTCATACACCCTGACCTCGTACTGTGGCGGCGTCCCGGCCGTACCCAACGACTTCCGGTACCGCTTCAGCTGGGCCCCCGCCGGGGTGCTCAACGCGTTGCGCTCACCGGCCCGATACATCGAGGACGGCGCCGAGACGACGGCCGACCGCCCCTGGACGGCCACCCGCCCCCACGTCATCGACGGTGAGACCTTCGAGGCCTACCCCAACCGCGACAGCGTTCCCTTCGTCCAGCAGTACGGCCTCCCGGCGGCCTGGAAGCCGCGGACCTTCGTGCGCGGCACCCTCCGCCTCGACGGCTGGCTGACCGCCTGGGCGCCGGTCTTCGAGGAACTCGACCGCGGCGACGACCGGCGCATCGCCGAGCTGGCTCGGGAGTTGGCGGCGCGCCACCCCACCACCGAGGCCGACCGCGACCGTGTCGTCCTCGCCGTCTCCTTCGACGTGCGCGCCGGTTCGGGCGCGCGGTGGTCCGGCCGCTACCTCCTCGACCTCATCGGCACGGAGGAGGAGAGCGCCATGGCCCGCTGCGTGTCCCGACCCCTCGCCCTCGGGATCGGACACATCCTCGACGGTTCCCTTCCCGCCGGGCTGAGCCGGGCGGCGGAGACGGGGGAGCGGTCGGAGGAGTGGCTCGACGAACTGCGCGAGGACGGGGTCGGGTTCACGCTGCGGATCGACTAGGGCCTGTCGTCACATTCCCGTCGTCGCCCGAAGGGCGGCCTCGCGCCCGCCGCGGCAGCGGCTGATGTCCGCGTAGGTGTGTGCTCTCGGCGTGCCGGGCGTAGACCCTCGCACTGGATGTACTTGGGTCTGCGCCCGGTGCGGCCGTGGGGCCCCTCCCGCTCATGGGGCCCCTCCCGCTCGAGCGAAGCCGAGAGTGGGGAGCGTGCATGGTGTCGCGAGGCAGGCGGGGGGAATGTGACGACAGGCCCTAGCGGGACGTGCCGGAAGGCCTCAGGCCACGACGGCCTCGTGGACCAGCCGCTTCAGCTCCGGGTAGATGGTGTTGGGTGTCCGGCGTCGTACCTGCGTCATGAACTGGACCGTCAGGTCACGGCGCGGGTCGACCCAGAAGGTCGTGGTGGCGGCGCCGCTCCAGCCGAAGGTGCCGAGCGAGGACGGGCTCTCGGTCACGTCCGGGTCGATCACCACGGAGACGCCGAGACCGAAGCCGACGCCGACATTGCCGGGCTGCCGGTGGAAGGGGCTGCCGTAGGAGTAGATGTCGGCGCCTCCCGGCAGTTGGTTGGTGGTCATCGTGTCGACGGTCTCGGGGGTCAGCAGCCGGACGCCGTCGAGTTCGCCGCGGCGGCGCAGGAACTCGGTGAACCGGTGGAAGTCCCGGGCGGTGGCGACCATGCCGCCGCTGCCGGACAGGAAGCGCGGCCGTCCGTGCAGGGGCAGGCCGGGCACCGGCGCGATGGAGCCGTCCTCCTGCTCGCCGTACAATTCGGCCAGTCGGCCCGCCTGTTCGGCGCTGACCTGGAAACCGGCGTCCGTCATTCCCAGCGGGCCGAAGATCCGCTCGGCGAAGAACTCGTCGAGGGCCTGCCCCGACACCACCTCGATGATCCGGCCGAGGACATTGGTGGAGACGGAGTAGTTCCACTGCGAGCCGGGCTCGAACTGCAGCGGCAGGCTCGCGTATTCCCGGCACGTCCGCGGCAGATCGGCGCCGGGCCGGACGGAGTTCTCCAGGCCCGCGTCGCGATAGAGCGCGTCCACCGGGTGGTTGTAGTAGAAGCCGAAGGTCAGGCCCGAGGTGTGGGTCATGAGGTGCCGGACGAGGATCGGCTGCCCGGCCGGGCGGGTCCGGGTGTCGGCGCCCTCGCCGGACTCGTACAAGCGTGGCTCGGCGAACTCCGGGAGGTAACGGGAGACGGGGTCCGTGAGGGAGAGGCGCCCCTCCTCGACCAGTATCAGCGCGGCCACCGACGTGACCGGCTTCGTCATCGAGTAGATCCGCCACAACGTGTCGGTCTCGACCGGCAGTTGGGCCTTCCGGTCGCGCATGCCGTACGTCGTGAGGTGGGCGGCACGGCCGTGGCGGGCGAGGGACAACAGGTAGCCGGGCAGCCGGCCGTCGTCGACCTGGTGGGCGAGGTACTCGTCCAGTCGGCCCAGAGTCTTCGGGTCGAGTCCGGCCTCGCGCGGCTCGATCTCTCGGCGCAGTCGTTCCATGGTGGTTCTCCTCCGGTCTGCCCGGGTCACGGCTCTCATAGGTGCTTGCCTTCATCGTTCCGTACGGATCGTGTTCCATCCCTCACGGGACGGGCGGGTCGGGGCATTCGCCCGGCAAGAGGCGCACCCAGCGCGGCCACGCCCGCCAGCAGGGACAATGCGGGCCCCGCGCCGAGCGGCATGAGCATGGCCGCGGCCGCCACACCCAGCGCCGGGCCGACGTTCATCGCGGTCTGCTGAAGCCCGCCCACCACCCCCGCCGCCCCGGGCGGCGCATGCCGTACGACGACGGCGGTGGCGGTGACCATGACCGCTCCGAAGCCGCCGCCCACCAGCAGAAAGCCGGCGCCGATCGCGAACGTCGACGACCCCGGTCCCAGCCGGGACAGCGTCAGCACACCGGCGGTGAGCAGCAGCGTTCCGGTGAGGGCCGTGGGGCGGGCGCCCCACCGGCGCAGAAGTACGGCCGCCACCGGCGCGCCCAGCACCATCATCACGCCGCCGGGCAGCGCGACGAGGCTTGTGCGCAGCGGATCCATGCCGAGGGCCTCCTGGAGGAGGTGACTGCCGACGAACATCGCGCCCAGCATCGCCGCCGACGCGGTCACCAGCACCCCGAGTGCCGCACCGACCGTCGCCGAGCCCAGCACGGCGGGCGGCAACAGCGGGTCGGGGACACGCCGTCCCCGGCGTACGAGGACACAGGCCACGGCGGCGGTCAGGAGCAGGCGGAGTACGCCGGCCGTCGTCCAGCCGTGCTCCGGTATCCCGACGAGGCTGTGCACGAGCGCCGCCAGGGCCACGGCGAGCAGCGCGGCGCCGGGCAGGTCGAGACGCGTGGCAGACCTCCGTGGAGCCTCAGGCGCACGTACCACCAGGGCCAACACGCCCATGACCAACGCCGGTACGACGTTCAGGAAGAACACCGCCCGCCAGCCCCAGTACGTGACCAGCACACCCCCGATCAGCGGACCGGCCGTGGCCGCCACCCCGATGGCGCTGGTCCGCAGCGCGACGGGCATCCCCAGCCGGTCGGGCGGGAACGCGGCCCGCAGCATCCCCAGCGTCGCGGGCTGCAACAGCGCCCCGAAGACCCCCTGGACGACCCGCAGCCCGATCACCCAGTCCACCCCCGGCGCGAACCCGATGCCCGCCGAGGCCGCGCCGAAGCCCAACGTCCCCCAGGCGAACACCCGTTGATGCCCGTATCGGTCACCGAGCCGCCCCGCGAACACCAGCAGACCCGCCACCGCGATCAGATAGCCGGTGCTGGTCCACTGCACCTCGACGAACGAGGCGTCGAGGTCACGCCGCAGAGCCGGCTGGGCGATGGTCAGCACGGTTCCGTCGAGGGCGACGATCACAGCCCCGAGCACGCTGTTCGCGAGGGTGAGACGGCGGTACGACGTGGACACGGTCAGGCCCGGGTCGACAGGGGCCCCGGCCCTCGCCGCCCTCATCGCTCCTCGCTCCCCAGGTGCGCGTCCAGCGCGGTGTTCAGCAAGGGTGTGAAGTCATCGGCGCCGGTGATCAGTTGAAGACTGCCCCAGGCCCACAGCTGGGCGATGCCGTACAGGTTCGCGAGCAGCGCGCCCGCGACGAGCCGGGCGTCGACGCCGGGACGGGCGCGGCCGACCAGTTCCACCAGCATGCCGAAGATCGGCATGCTGGCCTCGCGCAGCCCCAACCTGTTGCTCTCCAGCAGATCGTGACGGAACATCAGCTCGTGCATGCCCCGGTTGGTGAGCGCGAAGTCGAGATACACGCGCCCCAGCGTCGCGATCTGCTCCCGCGGGCTCGCCGTACTCTCCCCGATCGCCGCGACGCCCCTGCCCGCCAGCTCCTCGAAGCCCCGCCGCGCGATGGCCGACAGCAGTTCCAGATGGGTCGGGAAGTACCGGCGCGGCGCCCCGTGCGACACCCCCGCCCGCCGCGCGATCTCCCGCAGGGACAGCGCCTGCACGCCCTCCGCGGTCACCAACTCCACACCGACGTCTATCAGCCGGGTCCGGAGCCCGGTGTGCCGCTCGCTCATAGACACTGTCTACCAAAGGTGAGTAGACACTGTCTACCGATGGGTGTGTCCCTGCTCGGGAGAACTCGGCGACGACTGTGTCAGAGACGCCGTTCGGTGAACTCGACCCGGAGAACACGCTCACCGGTGCGGACGCCTAGGCCCGAGGCGGCCAACTCCCGGACCGCATCGCGGGTCGGGTCGGCGAGCCACCACAGGTTCACGGCGGAGCCGAGGAGCAGGGCGTCCAGGTGCGGACGGGGGGTGCCCCACGGGCGGACGGCGTGGGCCTCCAGAAGGTGGCCCCCGCGCAGCCACAGCAGACAGCGGTCGTCGTCGAGGGGCGCGACGACCACGTTCAGGTCGGGGAACCGCTCGGCGGTGCGGGCGACCCACTCCACCGGCGGGACCTCGGCGTCGACGACCGTGCGCGCGAGGACCTCCACGCTCTTGGGCGGCAGACCGAGGGGGCCGTCGTCGTTGCGTGGGCGAGGAGCGCCGCTTCGCGAGGGTGCCCGGCGGCACGGCTGCGACGCTCGGCGGAGACGAGGGCGACATGCTCCCGCAGCAGCCACTGCCGGGCGGCCCGGGCGTCGGACAGGTCGGCCGAGAGCGATTGCGTGGCTTCCGGGAGAGGCTCGGCGGTACGCGTGCGCGGCCGACGCGGATGGGTGAGTGCGGCCGCCTGCTCAGCCGCTCGGAGATAGAACGCGATCAGTTCTCGTACGGCACCGTCACGCGCGCCGGGCGGGTCTTCGGAGAGCGTCAGCTTATGCGCGTACTCCTTGACGAGATCATGAAATCTGTACACCTCAGGCCGCCGCTCCTGGATCAAATTGGCGTCGAGGAGTTCTTCGAGGATCTGTTCGCTCTCGCCCGGCGGGAGGCCGACGAGGGCGGCCACCTGCCAGTCGCCGTGCCCGGACCACACATTGGGGTGCACGGTCACCGCGATCCGGTACTCCCTGCGGGGCAGCTCGGCCAGCAGCCTCGGCAGGAGCGCGTCCAGCCGGTTGAAGGAGGAGCCGCGTCCCCACGTCGAGGAGACGAGGACCAGCTTCTGTCCGGGGCGTAGTCCGAGCGCCCTGCGGTAGCGGGACCGCAGCGGCAGACTCGCCATGATCCGGTCATGGGCCGCGTCCCCGACCACCTCGGCCGCGGGCAGGGCTTCGGGACAGGTGTCGGCCAGGACATCCAGGTCCTCCCGGTGTGCCAGGGCCAGTACCCGGGGTACGACCGTCCCGTTCCGCATCAGATAGTGCCGGCCCAGGCCACCGACGGTGCGCGGCGCCCCGGGGTCGCGGTCGTCGTCGAGCCGCGACAGCTTCATGTGTCCCGCGCCGTGCGGCAGTCGGATCAGTGGGGCGCGCAGCCGTTCGGTGCCCTGCGCCCCCGCGGCGAGGGCCAGGTCGAAGTCGGTGCGTACCGCTTCCTCCCATGGGATCACGGAGCCGAGGCGGTCGGGGAGCGAGCGCTCGGCTCCCCGGTTGAACGCGTGCGGTGCCATCGTGAACGCCACCTGGATCCGCAGATCGGACTCCAGCAGTGACAGCAGATCCCTCAGCCGCTGCCCGTACACCTCGGTGTGGACGACGACGAGGACTCTCTTGCAGCCGGTCAGCGTCAGCCATTGAGCCTTCGCCAACTTGAATTCGCAGGTCAAAGGGCTGGTGTGACCGCTGCTCGGGGTGCTCACGCTGATCGTGGGCGGGAGTCTACGGAGAAGATCATCCGTCAGCGGTTGACTTCGAGGTTCGTCAGGACGAGCAGGGCGCGCAGGAGTTGGGTGGCGCGGGCGGGGTCGGTGCGGAGCTTGGTGAGGATCCGCCAGTTCTTGAGGTGGGCAAAGCCGTGCTCGACCGGCGCACGTCCGACGGAGAGGACGCGGTTGGCTTCCTTCTGGCCTGGGGTGAGCTTGTGGGTGCGGGTGGCTGCGTAGCCGGTGACGATCACGGGGTCGAGGATGTCGTTGTCCAGGCCACGGACGCCGAGGTCGGCCAGCGCCCCGAGGCCGGCGGCGCGCAGGTGGGCCAGGATGTGGTCGTGGCGGGCGGCGGTGTTGTCGTGGGTGCGGCCGGGCCGGGCGGCGGATATTCAGATCAGGCGGCCCTTCTCGTCAGTCAGGGCGAGAAAGTACAGGCCGTGGCTGTGGTGCTTGCCGGAATGGTTTCGCCGCTCGGCCTTGCCGGTGCGCCGCCTGGTGCGGATGAGGGTGCCGTCGATCAGGACCACCTCCCCGCCCTGCTTGGCGACCTTCTTCAGAGCGCGGCCCAGGCGCGGTGCCTGGGGGCGAGCAGTCCGATCAGCTCGTCGCGCCGGCGGCGGACGGTGGACTCGGACACGTCGTTGCCACCGGCCATGTCTGCCAGGCGCTGGTCGTGGCGCAGTACGGCCAGGACGATCACCGCGATCTTCCCCGGCGGCAGGATCCGCCACCTGGACCGAATCGCTTTGAGATGGCGCCTGAGCAGATCCGCGAGGTGGTTGGCGGTGTGCGTGGACAGCGGCAGACGGCATTGGTAGACATGCGGGCAGGTGTCCTTGGCGCGCTCTTTGGTATTCGTCACATAATTCCAACAGACGCCGGGGGCACGCGGTTACGCTCGCCGCGCTTCCTCAGGGGCACAACAAGTTACTGGATGCTCCAGCGGTGGGGATGCTCGGGATCGTTGGGACAGGCGAATACGTTGAGCTCACCCCAGCGGCCCACAGTGACCTCCGTGGGAGTGGCGTAACGGTGAGTGGGCTGGTTTTGGTCCTCCAGCGGTTTCCAGCTGCCGGTGCCGCCGTCCCATTCCGAGCTGTCGATGGTCAGCAGCAGGTGCATCGGTGTCGTACAGGTCAAACAGTCCATGGGGTACGGGTCGGTCGCATGCCAGGAGGCGAAGCCGCCCACGCGCCAGCCGGGCGGGATGGACAAGTCGTACTGGTAGCCGAGCGGCTCTGTCGCGCTTTCGTCCGCCGTCTGCTCGGCCTCCCCTTCCAGGGCTTCCTCCCAGGCGTCGATCCGGGCGCACAGTTCCTCGGGCAGAAGGCCGGTGAACGGGTAGGTGAACACCTGCTCCGGGTGCAGCACACAGGGCTCGGGCACGAAGGCGTCGGACCCGACGACCAGCGGCTGTGGCGGCGTGGTCAGCACCTCGCCGACCTCCCACGACCGCCGCCAGCGCAGGTGTAGCTCCAGGTCGTACCGGCTCGGGCCGTGCGCGTTGAAGGGACACCAGAACACTTGAAGTAGATCGCAGTCGCCCGGCCCTGCCGGCAGGTCTGGCACATTCCGCCGGTACAGCTGCGCGAGGCCGATCATCGGCAGCGGGTCGGTCTCGGATGCCCCGGGGATCCGGTGCTCCCGGTACAGCTCGCCCAGGAGCTTCCGTTCCTCATCCGTCGGGCCGGGAGCCTGCTCGCGGGCCCATGCGGAAGCCAGAACCTGCCGATAGCGACGGATGTCAGCCGGGCGTCGACCACGCCCACGGCCGTGTGCCTCGCCGCATACCGGCCACGGCTCGTCCGCCGGCCACAGCATAGGACCGCCCACGGAACTGGCTGAAAGGTCTGGTATGCCCGGCCGTGGATGGAGCCGAGTTGTCGTCCCCCGAAAGACGGCCAGTTCCGGGAAGAGCGCCTCGACATCGAGAGGGCGCGCGGGCGTGGTCCTCGTCATGGACGCGACCTTAGACGCCTGAAAGCTCCGGTCACCGAGCACCCCCGGCAGCTTTACCCCAGCACCGGCGCTGTCAGAGCCCGTTTTCGTGTAACAGAGCCAATCAGGCGGCTGCGTCACCGCTCATAGGCGGGTGGTGAACTGGCCGTCGGGCATTTTCCGCAGCCAGCCGCGGTCAGTCAGTCTGACCAGCCTCCCTCGCAGCGGTTCCAGCTTGGACCGCACGCTGACGTCCACTCCCAGCATCTCGCCGACCTGCCGAGTCATGACCGGTCCGCCGGCCTGTCGCACGGCGGCGAGGATGCGCTGGTAGTCCGGCGGGAGCATGGTCGCCTCCACGCCCGGCTCGCGGTGCGGGATCAGCATCACCGCTCGGCCGCCCACCTGCACGGGAGCCGGCACGATCGAAGCGCGTTCGTCGGCGAGCTGCTCACTCACCCGCTCAAAGACACGTTCGGCGACGGCGAGTTCGTCCCGCTCTGTTCGCACCTCCGCCAGCTGCTTGACCAGCTGCTCTTCGAGTTCAACCAGTTCCACACGTCGTGCGGTGATCCGTTCCAGCAGCTCGGGATCCAGCATGCACAGGATCGTAGAAGGCCGTCCGGCCGCAGCGGGCAAGAACTGGCGAACCAACCGCCCCGCCAGACGATCTTCTCCGCAGACTGACGCCCACGACCAGCATGAGCACCCCGACAGACCGGCACACCAGCCCTTTGACCAGCGACTTCAAGTTGGCGGAGGCTCAGGGCAGGACCTCCGCATCAGGGATCGCTGCCCATGGACGCCTAAGATCACCCGCGATTCCGATCCGCCAGAGGCCCTCTAGCCTCGCGCTTTCACGAGCATGCCTGTCCATGCCTTGGTCAAATAAGCAGAGAGTGCTCCTGACTTGCAACGATGGGACTTGTCGAGGGCCCTGCCAGCTGCACGGAAAGAAGCACTCTCCAGGTGAGCAAGCGTATCGGGCTGTATCCGCGTGTCCGCGTCGAGGGCGGTGGCAGCGGAGCGGTCTCGCAGGCCGGTGCCGTGCTGCTGGTCGAGACGGTCCGCAAGGTGGGCCTGGACCCCACGATATGGGCGGCACTGGCGCCGTGGCGCAAGCCGCGGGCAGTGCACGACCCGGGCAAGGTCCTGCTGGATGTCGCGCTCGGAGTCGCTCGGGGCGGGGACTGCCTCGCCGACGTCGCCCTGCTGCGGGCCGAGGCGGACGTGTTCGGCCCGGTGGCGTCCGACCCCACGGCTCCCGGCTCATCGGCGCCCTGGCCGCAGCCGGACCGAAGGCGCTCGCAGCGATCCGGTCGGCGCGGGCCGAAGGGCGGGCCCGTGTCTGGGAACTGGCCGGGGCGAACGGTCCGGCCGCTGGCGGGCAGGTGATCGTGGACATCGACGGGGGCTGGTCCTTGCGCACTCCGAGCAGCAGGACACCACCGCGACCTGGAAGAAGACCTTCGGCCATCACCCGCTCGTCGCGTTCGTCGACCACGGCCCAGCCGGTTCCGGAGAGCCGGTAGCCACCCTGCTGCGGCCCGGCAACGCCGGCTCCAACACCGCCTCCGACCACATCGCGACCGCCCAACTCGCCCTGGCGCAACTCCCCAAACACCTGCGGCGGGGACGGCAGACACTGATCCGCACCGACTCCGCCGGCGGCACCCACGCCTTCCTCGACTGGCTCTCCAAGCCTGGCCGGTGGCTGTCCTATTCCGTCGGATTGACCATCACCGACGCCATCCACCAGGCCGTGCTGAAGATCCCGAAGAAGGCGTGGACACCCGCCTATGACACCGACGGCACCGAACGGCCCGGCGCCTGGGTCGAAGAGATCACCGACATACCCGACCTGACCACCTGGCCCAAGGACATGCGGCTGCCCCCTCTTGGAACGAGAGAAGCCGGGACACGCCGGCTGCCTGCCACAGACCGCGTGCGTGGCCCCTCAAATCCTCATACACCAGCATTCACTTCGTCATGTGTCCGGCGTCACCCTCGAATCCGAAAATTTACCGGCGAGTAAGGATATTTGACCCTGGTTGTCGAGCCGAATCGATCCTAGGTTCACCAATGTCATTCACGGACACCGGTTGGGAAACCGTCGTCGCGAGTCGACGGTCCCGTTGAGAGAGTAAGGGGATCAACGATGGCAGGCGGCAGGTCACGTAACAAGCGGCGATTCAAGATCCGGCTGATCGCCGGATTGGCAGCAGTCGGACTGTCTGGCATCGCCGTGTTCACGGCGAATGCCGCCGACAATACCATCGACGGCACCCTCGACTACGTCGCACTCGGAGATTCGTACTCCTCTGGCCACGGCGCGAGCAGTACGTACACGGGGGCCGCCAACACCACCTGCAAGAGGAACGACTTGGCCTATCCGAATGTCTTCTTCGCGAAATACGTGGCCTCCGAACAGCCGTCCAAGTCGTCCAGCATGTTCAACGGGGCGTGCACCGGGGCGAAGATACAGGATGTCATTGACGACCAGCTCGGCAGTGTAACAGGCTCTGTCGAAATGGTGACCATCACTATTGGTGGGAATGATGTGCACTTCGCCGACGTCGCCAGAACCTGTGTCCTGAACGGTTCGGCGGTCTGCGCACAGGCGTTGAACGAAGCCAGTCCGAAAATTCCGACGCTGCGGCAGCCGCTCACCGATCTCCTCGCTCAGATACGCAGCCGGGCGCCGATCGCCAACATCGTCATTTCCGGGTATCCGAAAATTTTCGCCACCGGAGATTGCGGCGCCTTGTCCATCTCGGAAGACAACCGGGACCGCATGAGGGGCCTTCAAGAATTGATGAATGACCTGATCCGGGAAGTGGCGGCGGCCAGCGATCGGGTTCAGTACGCCGATCCGGATGGCCTCTTCAACGGCCACCGGGTGTGTGACACCGGCGATCTGTGGATCAATCAGGTGAGCGACGCAATCGCGCAGCTGGATACCGGGGCGGCCTACCACCCCAACGCGAACGGCCACGCGGCCATGGCCGACGCGGTCTTCCAGGCCGCCCTGGGCGGCGCCATCGGGCCCCAGGCCAGCTAGCCATCCACCTCAGGACCGATCATTCCGGTCCGCGCCAATTCCTGTAAGGAGTGCACCCACTCATGCCCCCCAAAGGCTCTCGCGCTCGACGTCCTCGGCCTCTCAAGGCCGCCGCCTTCGGCCTCGGGCTGCTCACCGTCCTCAGCGTCGCCGGCATCGGTATCGCCAACGAGGACAGCGGCAGAGCCAGTACCGCCAACACTGTGAAGGCTGCTGATGCCAGTCGGCGCGACGAGGTCTTCGATCTTGTTAATGCCGCCAACATCCCTGGGCTGGACGCCTTCTCAGTCGGCATCGATCCGATTGCAGAAAAGATCGGTGTGCACCTATTTGTCCCAGAGGGCCTGCCGGTCGCTGCGGAGGCAGCACTCAAATTCGGTGACGATGTCACGGTAACCGTCCAGGAAGCTTCGGCGCCGGTCCCGCATATCAACGTGAGCGGCGGTGCGTCGATCGGTAACGTCGGTTTTGGGACATGCACGGCGGCTTTCGCTGTCGGGCTCGCCAACGGGCAGTCGGGATTCCTCACCGCTGGACACTGTTTCAGCCCCCAGACCGCCGCCAACCAGCAGACCGTCCTGATCGGCTCGGTGGGGGCAACCGGGCACTCATTCAATTACGGCCCGTCCGATCACGGAATATACGCCCTGAACGACAGCCCCAACACCAACGACGCGTTGCCCCAGGTCACTGACGACAACGGGACCCACCCGGTCCGGGGAATCACCGAACCGACAGTCGGCACGGAGATCTGCAAGCACGGCATCACCACCGGAACGACCTGCGGGAAGGTGACTCTCGTGAACACCCGGGTCACCTATGCAGCGTCGAATACCCGGCCGAGTACGCAGATAAACGGTGTGATCCAGAGCGATCTGTGCTCGGAGCCCGGCGACAGTGGCAGTGCGGTCTATACCCGACCGGCGGCAGGCAACAACACCGCTGTCAACGCCGTCGCAGTCCACAGTGGAGGAAGCACCTTCAAGCAAGGTACCAAGCAAGTGTGCGGCGAGAAGGCGGGATTTAACAACGTCGCCTACCACGTCCCGCTGTCCGCCACCCCCGCCAAGAGCACCAACCCGTTCGATGACGTCTTCATCAAGGTCGCTCCCTGACCTCCAATGTGACGGCGGCTTCCCGAGGCCCAACGGTCCGTCAGATCCGGGGACTCGAGGATCGTTGCAAAACAGGTTCGGTTGATCAGGCCGCGAGCGGTTTGGACAGACGCTCGGCCGGGGTTTCCCGGCCGAGCGTCTTGCGTGGGCGGCCGATGAGTTCGGCGGCGACAGTGTCCAGCTCCTCGCGGGTATGGCGGGAAAGGTCAGTGACCTCTTTCCCACCTGCTGATCGGTCAGCTGGTTGATGCCCTGCCGTACTCAACGACGAAGCTCCTGGTGGACGGGCTCACGACCAAGATCACCCGCAGTCACCAGGAGCTTCGCGTGCTTGTCTACCCGTCGCCGATCGACCTGCCGGTCGCACCCTTCGGTGCCTGACCGGACAACTCGTCTCCCGGCGCCGGCAGACCGGGACCGGTGGCCACGCCTCGCACCCCCGGGCACCTGGTGGCCGCCGTACGCCTGGTGCAGTCCGGCGACGCCCTGCTCGCGCCCACGATCACCCGCCGCCTGATCGAGCGCTTCGCCCACCGCGAGGAAGCCCGCCCGGCCGGGAGCCACCGAGACCTGTCCGGACTGACCCCGCGCGAGCTCTAGCCTCGCGCTTTCATGAAGCGGGCTGTCCGGCAGGCGGTCAGGAAAGCAGAAAGTGCCTCTGACCAGCAAGAATGAGGATTGTCGAGGTCCTTGTTCCTGCCACCGCCGGAGGCACTTCCCAGGTGAAGCACTCTATCGGGTCCTACCCCCGCGTCCGTGGCCAGGACGACGGCCGCCAGGTTGTCTCCGAGGCTGGGTCGGTCCTGCTCGTCGAAACGGTTCGCAAGACCGGTCTTGACCAGGCCATTTCCCAGGCTCTGGCTCCGTGGCGCAAACCGCGGGCCGTCCACGATCCCGGCAAGGCCCTCCTGGACGTCGCCCTGGCGGTCGCGCTGGGCGGGGACTGCCTCGCGGACGTCGCGATGCTGCGGTGCGAGCCGGCCGTCTTCGGCCCGGTCGCCTCCGACCTGACCATTTCCCGCCTGATCGACACCCTCGCCGCTTCCGGCGAGAAAGCCCTGCAGGCCATCCGGTCCGCACAGTCCAAAGTCCGCCATCGTGCCTGGTCATTGGCTGGCACGAACGCCCCGGACGCCGACGGCCAGGTCGTCATCGATCTCGACGGCGTCCTCGTGATCGCCCACTCCGACAAGGAGGACGCGGCCGCGACCTGGAAGAAGACCTACGGCCATCACCCCCTGACGGCCTTCGTCGACCATGGTCCGGGCGGAACCGGTGAGCCCGTTGCCGCCCTCCTCAGGCCGGGAAACGCGGGCTCGAACACGGCAGCCGACCACATCGCCACCGCCCAACTCGCCCTGGCTCAACTGCCGAAGCACTACCGGCGAGGGCGGCAGACCCTGATCCGCACCGACTCCGCGGGCGGCACCCACGACTTCGTTTCCTGGCTCGCCCAGCGGGGGCGATGGCTGTCCTACTCGGTCGGCATGGTGATCACCGAAGCGATCCACGAACTCGTGCTGAAGGTCCCCGCCTCAGCCTGGACACCGGCCGTCGAGACCGACGGTCAGGCCCGTGACGGGGCCTGGGTCGCCGAGCTCACCGGCAAGCTCCTGGACGGTTGGCCCAAGGGCATGCGACTGATCGTCCGAAAGGAACGGCCCCACCCTGGCGCCCAGTTGAGAATCACGGACGCGGACGGCGTGCGGATCACATGCTTCGCGACCAACACCCCCCACCGGCAGATCGCCGCCCTCGAGCTCCGTCACCGGCTGCGGGCCCGGGCCGAGGACCGGATCCGGACCGCCCGGGCAACCGGCCTGCGCAACGTGCGTCGTGAATACGCAGGTCACGGGTCTTGTGTGAGTGACTATTCGGGTACTCGTGCCGGTCGGCAGCTGATGACTATGCCGTAGATCATCGGGCGGGTCCGGTTCCGACGGTCTGCCGGGTTCGGCTGCGCCCGTGACCGACCCCCGCCTACGATCCGTCAGCAGGTCGGCACGCCATGAGATCGCGGGAGGCTGTGGGGATGCAGGAGCGGTAGTGGATCACCGCTCGCCGAAGCGAACTGGACGCCCTCGCCGAGCAATTGACCAAGCAGTTGCAGGAGGTGCAGGTCGAGCGGAAGGAACTGGCGATCGCGGAGCGGGTGTTGAATCGTTTGGCCGAGCTGGCCCAGGCCGATGTCGAGGCGGTAGCTCCGGTGTCGGCGAACGTGGCCGGGCGAGCGGTACTGCTGATCCCGCAGCGACGCGGCCGACGAGGGTGCGCTGCCGGACGACTACCGCAAGATCCTGGCGATCGTGCGGGAGGCGGACGGCCCGGTGCAGGTCAGGGCGGTCGGCGAGCGACTGGGCCTGGACCCATCGGTGCGCGGCAAGCTGGAGCCGCTGCGGGCGAAGATGACCAAGCTCGCCGACCGCGGCTGGCTGCACAAGCGCCCTGACGGGCGGTTCATCGCACGTTCGTAGCCGCGCGGGCGGGGGCGTAACCGGCGGGCCCCCGGGGGCAGTTGAGTTTGGTGTGAAGAGAGACAACAGTCTCGCCGAGGGCCCTGACGGCCTTGTCTATACCGCCCGCCTGCCGCTGTCGAGCGCCACCCTGAACTATCTCGCCGACCTGATACGCGGCCACCTGAAGAAGATCGGCTCGCGGTGGCGGGCTCTGCCGGCGGGCAAGATCGCGGGGATCGTGCTGGCGGTCCTGCGCTGTGACCAGCGGTCCAGCGATCTGGCCGGCGGCAACGGGGTGCACCGCACCACCGTCACCCGCTGGGTGCGGGAAGCCGTCGGTCTGCTGGCTGCCCGCGCCCCGCGTCTGGACCGCGCGCTGAGGAAGATCGCCCGGAAGGGTGGCGGGGTGGTGCTGCTGGACGGCTCTCTGATACGCACCCGGCGGCGCACCGGGACCGAGAACGGGAAGAACTATTCGGGCAAGCACAAATGCCACGGCCTGCTCGTGATCGCTCTCACCGACGACCGCGGCCGACTGGAATGGGTCTTCGCAGTGCGGCCCGGACGGTCCTCGGAGATCACCGCCTGCCGTCACGACAAACTCACCGCTCACCTGCGGGCGGCCGGTCTCGGCGCCATCGCCGACTTGGGGTTCGCCGGACTCCACGATGCCGATCCGGACGCCGACCCGGCGGTGATCACAGGCTACAAGGCTGCCCGCAACCGTCCCCTGACCCGTGGCCAGAAGCTGTCCATCAAGGCGCTGGCCGCGGTGCGGGCCCCGGTCGAGCACGGCTTCGCCCATCTCAAGAACTGGCGTGTCCTCGGCAAGGTCCGCACGGATCCGAGGTGGGCGACTGCGCTGGTGCGGGCCCTGCTGGTGCTGACGAACCGGGAAGTCACCCGCTGACGGATGATCTTGTCGGTGGACTACCGCTCCGGACCGGCCCGAGCCTCCCGACACCTACGCACACCAGGGCATCTGACGTGCAGTTTTCACGATGCACCGTGCTCATTGACCGGACTCGACGGACACAATCCCCTGAGGCCCGCTTGCGACAGACATCATCTTCCCCGAATCTCTCCCCGCGTTGCTTGTGTCGGCCTCTCGGCCTTGTGGGAGGAGGGATGCCCGCGGGTCCGGTGCGAACGCTTGACCGACCCTTGACGAAGCCTTGCAGGGCGGAATGGGCATGAACACGCGGATAGGCGAGACGCGCGAGTCCCCGAGCACCGACGGGTGCTCGGGGACTCGCGTGCCGGGCGGGGGCGGGACTCAGGCCGCGATCCGCTCCCGGTCGGCCTTCTCGCGCGGTGCGCGCTCGCCGAGGAGTTCGGTCGGGATCTTGTGCGTCTCACGGGCGGTGAGGGCGGCCAGCACCGGCGGGACGCACAGCGCCGCGGTGAACAGGGCCACGGCGAACCAGTCGTCGCCGTCCGGGCCGGCGATCTGTGCGGCGAAGGTGACCGCGAAACCGGCGATGGCGAAGCCGATCTGGGTGCCGATGGCCATGCCGGACAGCCGGACCCGGGTGGAGAACATCTCGCCGTAGAAGGAGGGCCAGATGCCGTTCGCCGCGCTGTAGACGACACCGAAGGTGATGATGCCGAGGATCAGGACCAGCGGGTAGGCGCCGGTGGAGATCGCCCACAGGTAGACGAACATCATCACCGCGCTGCCGGCCGCGCCGGTCAGGAACACCGGGCGGCGGCCGATGCGGTCGGAGAGCGTGGCCCACAGCGGGATCGCGCCGAGGGCGACCAGGTTGGCGAGCGCGCCCACCCACAGCATGGAGGAACGGGACAGCCCGACCGACTCGCTCGTGCCGTACGCCAGCGCCCACACGGTGAAGATCGTGGACACCGAGGCGACCAGCGCGCCCGCGATCACCCGGAGCACGTCCGCCCAGTGCTCGCGCATCAGCACGGCCAGCGGCAGCTTGGCGACGCCCTCGGACGCGCTCTGCTGGGTGAAGGCCGGCGTCTCCTCCAGCGTGCGGCGGATGACGTAGCCGACGACGGCGACCGCGATGCTCATCCAGAACGGGACCCGCCAGCCCCACGACAGCAGCTGGTCCTCGGGGAGCGCGGCGATCGGGATGAAGACCAGGGTGGCGAGCAGCTGCCCGCCCTGCGTACCGCTCAGGGTGAAGCTGGTGAAGAAGCCGCGCCGGTCGGCCGGCGCGTGTTCCAGCGTCATGGAGTTGGCGCTGGCCTGCTCACCGGCCGCCGAGATGCCCTGCAGGACCCGGCAGGTCACCAGGAGGACCGGGGCGAGGGTGCCGACCTGGTCACGGGTGGGCAGACAGCCGATCAGGAACGTCGACAGACCCATCAGCATCAGCGTGAAGACCATGATCTTCTTACGGCCCAGCCGGTCGCCGAAGTGCCCGAGGAACAGCGCGCCGATCGGTCGCGCCGCATACGCGACACCGAACGTGGCCAGCGACAGCAGGGTCGCCGTCGCCGGGTCGGACTCGTCGAAGAAGACCGTCGGGAAGATCAGGGCGGCGGCGCTGCCGTAGATGAAGAAGTCGTAGTACTTGAGGGAATGAGCCCCCAAATCGCGCTGACCTGCGGGGCACTTGATCCCAGTCCCCCGACTGGGAAAGAAGTGGGAAACCGGCTACCTCTCCGCACGCCGCAGCTGCTCCTGCAGACGCTCCCAACGCTCCTGCAACGTCTTCATGATGGCACGCTCCATCGCCACCGTCACGGATGAGTACGTCCCCTCAACGCCCGGCAGCTCGTGACCCATGCGGGCCTCCACCGCATACCGGCTGTGCCCGTCCTCGTCCAGCCACGCCTTGTGCCCGTGCCGGACCAGGTACAGACGCTTCCCCTCGAACGACGGCACCGCCGGAAGCGCCGGCCGGTTCCAACGCGCCTGCCTCCCCACACGCTCCTCGGCCCCGTCGGCGATCGGCCGCCACCAGATGTAGGAGAAGTTCATGGCGCCCAGGCTGCTGCCGTTGAGGGCCGGGAACACCCACTTGCTGTCGTGGCCGGCGAGCGTCTCCTCCAGCAGGCTGGCGAGGAACGGCGGGATGACCAGGCTGCGGTAGCTCTCGTACTTGGGCGGCATGAACGTCAGCGCGCTGTCCTGGTACTGCACCTGGCGTTCGACGCGGATGGCGGGCATCAGACCGTCGCCCTTGCCATACCGCTCCACGTCGTCCTCGTAGCGGTCCTCCTCGTCCGGGTTCAACCGGAGGTCCGAGGCCGGCCAGTTGGGATAGCAGTACTCGCGGGTGAGCCCGTACAGCTCGGCCGGCCGCATCCCGGTCATCGCCATCGTCCAGATGAACGCATAGCCGGACGCACCCAGCAGCGTGCGCGCGTTGCGGGCCAGCGCCTCTACGGCCTCGGCTGTCATGTCGCGCTTACGCTCTTTCGGCTTACGCGTGTACTTGCCGCGGCGCCGTGTGCGTTCGACGGGGGAGACCTTGATGAGCCGGGGCACCGCATCGTCGAGGATCATGCCGAGGATCGTCATGACCTTCTTCGCGGTGCTCGGCTTCAGCACGCTATTGATGTGCTTGCGGAAGGCCCGGTAGGCCATGACGTCGATGTCGGCGACCGCGGCGTTGCGCTTCTTGAAGTACGGGCGGATGTGCGTCTCGACGATGGACCGGTAATTCTGCTCTGTCAGATGCGCGTGGTCGAGGCCGTCGAGCCAGCTGTCGAGCCATTCGGACATGAGGGTGGCACCGTCACGGTTCTTGACGTGGGTGCCGTGGCGGATCTCGTACAGCTTGTCCTGGCCGTGCTGGAAGGCTTCGTCCTCGTCGGTGAATCCACCCTTGGACTCGAAGCGCTTTCGGCCGTCGTCGTGGTACTCGCCGGACCACCACTTCACGCGGCAGGTGCCGCCGCGCCATTCGACGTAGATGTCCTGTGCGCGTCTGGCCATGGCCGCCCCTCGTGATGCTGTGGTGCGCGAGGGCCCGGCAGGTACCCCTACCGTCCGGGCTCTCCGCACCATCCATGATCTCAGCCCTGCTGCCCGAGCGGGCAGTTCGGGCAGTGACCGCATTCACCGCCGAGCTCCGTGACCATCTCCCGCATCAGTGCCTTCAGTTCGGGTCTGGTGCGGGCCTGGACCGGTACTACGCAGACGATCCCCTTGTCGGTGCGGGCGGCGGTTCCGCCGAACGCTGGCCCGTAGTCGACTATGAGTGCGCCTTGTTGTTGCATGGCTCCCCCTTATGTCGCCTGTGGGAAGCCTCCGAGGACGTTAGATCGACTCTGCCATGTCGTGGGCTTGTTGGGACTGATTGGGACCGAAGAGGTCTGTGGAAAACGTGTAACAAACCAGTAAAGGCAAATGGTTGTACTTCTTTAGGGTGAACTTCGGTTAGATCAGTCCGCGCTTGCGTAGCTCCTGCACGGCCTGATCGCTCCACGCGCGGATCTCTTCCGCTGTTGCACCCTTCGCCGTACCAACCAGCGCGAGCTGTACGGCCTCCCGTGCTTGCTCGGCGCGCTCGTCGGGGCTCAGCGGGATGGGTGACTTCTGGAATCCGGGGGCGTCCGCTGCGTCGGCCACGGGTACCGGATCGCCTCCGTCGAGGACGAGGAGGCAGCTGCCGGGTGCCCACTGAAGGAGTCCGTCGATCTTCACGTAGTTGGTTTCGCGGATCTCCAGGCCCTTCTCGACGCGCTGCCAGGTTCGGTTGGAGAGGCCGCCGGCTTTGGCGTTCACGTCGTTCAGGGCAAGGCCGAGCTCGGCTCGGCGGCGTCTGGCGAGTGTCGCCAGCCTCTCGTAGTCACGTTCTCCGGCGGTGGGCATGGGCTCATCTTGGCAGGACTGGCGGGGACCAGCCAGGACTGTAAGGCACTTAGGCCCAATCTAGACCCCCTCTTTACGCAGGTCAGTGGGCATCTGTCGGCATCCTTCGGTGTAAATGTTCAACAGATGCACCCAGATGCCTAGACAGCGTGGGCATCTGTAGGTAACTTCTTCGCATGGCACAGACCCCAACCACCTTCGAGGTGGACGGGACGGCTATCTGCACCAAGCGCATGAACGCGGGGATGGAAGTCCAGCAACTCGCAGACCAAGTCGGCATAACCGCCAACTACCTGCGAAAGCTCGAACGCGGCGTCCGCACCCGCATGAGACCTGGCCACTACCAGGCCCTCAGAGCCGCCCTGGACGCGAACGACACCGACCTCCTCCGCACCCCCCACAGCCCACCAGAAAGGAAGTGACGTGCCCACCAAGCAGTCCCCCCGCACCCCCATCAAGCCGGAGGACCTGAACGCCCCCTTCTTCAGTGTCCCGGAGGCGGCATGGCTCCTGAAGTGCAGCTACGACACCGTGCTGCGCGCCATCAGGAGCGAGCGACTCGGCGCCAGCCAGGAAGGCAAGGGCGGCGCCATCCGCATCAGCCGCGAGGACCTCGACGCCTACTACGCCAGCACCCGCATCGGCCCTCCGATCCGGTCGGCCCGACGGCGCCCCACCTCCCTCGCCGCCTGAGCGGCTTTGAGCCCCAACCGTCGGCCGTCACCGGCAGCCGGGGCCCCGCGGCCACAGAGCCGCCGATCCACCCCTCACCACTCCGAAGAGAAGAGGCAGATCAATGCCTACATCATCCACTACTCCTGATCGTGAGGCCGCGAAGGCCCGCGTCCGAGCCAAGCTTGAGGCCGAGCGAGCCCTCCCCGCCAGCGAGCAGATCACGAACACGCTGCACGCCACGCGGACGACGGCCGAGGCGCAGGCACTGATCGCCCAGCTCCGCGCCGAGATCGAGCGCGACATCCGCTGGCAGGTCGCCGAGGACTTCAAGACGGTCGGCGAGAAGCAGGACTCCCTCTCGTGGGGGGAGGCCTACTACATCGCGCGTGACGGACTGTGCCGGTGCCGCGGCGGCAGCAAGCCGTGCGACGCCGAAGGCATCCGCGAGCAAGTCGAGGGCGGTGCGGCATGAAGTGCGGCGAGCCGAACCCCGGCAAGACCTACGCGGACTGCGACCTGGAACTGAAGCACCGCGGCGACCACAGCTACCTGGGTCAGCACTGGCCCCGCTTGCAGCCGAACGAGCCCGACTGGGACGTGCAGGAACTGCTGGACCACCAGACGCCCCGCGACGCCTGGGGCGTGATGGAGCGCAGCTTCCCGATCATCGTCACGGAGACGGTCACCCGGGTCATCTGGGTTGAGGCCGAGACCGAGGACCAGGCCCTCGCCTACTGGGGCAACGACCCCACCGATCTGTCGCTCGACGGCGCCGAGGTTCTGGACGGCTCGCTGGAGTTCGAGCGGCCGGACAAGTACCAGCGGCAGGACGCCTTCAAGGCGAACCGTTTCGAGTCGAAGATCGGCCCGCTGGTGATCTGCCCGGGGTGCGGAGCGGAGGCATTCCGCCGCGAGTGGATGCACAACCCGATGCGGAAGTGCCACGGCCCGATCGAGTGGCGCGAGACGCAGTCGACGGATCCCAGCTACCGGTGGCGCCGCGAGTTCAAGTTCACGCCGGTGTACGACGCCGCCCGGGAGACGGCGGAGGCGGCCCGGTGACCCGCCCGATCTCCGCCCTGGATGTGCCGCTCGCGCGTCTGGAGGCCGACCTGCAGGCCCTCGCGGCCCAGCGTCTGGCCGCCGGTGTCGCCGCCGAGTTCCGGCACCAGCTCGACCCCGCCGACCACGCGTTCGCCGCCCTCGCCTGCGCCTGTCCCAACGGCTGCTCCTGCGAAGCCGACTACCCCGGATGGACCCCCACGACCAAGGAGAAGACGTCGTGATGCTCGTCGCCGAACACCTGCCCGCCCGGCCGCGTAAGGCCTCCGCGTCCCGGCGCCGACGCCACCACTCCCGGCTCCCGTACCGGCTCCACCAGCACGCTCCGGCCGCCGCATCGATCCTCCTCGCCCCGGTGTGGACGGACACGCAGGGCCCGCAGGAGCGCGTCTTCGTGGCCCGCGCCCTCGACGCCAACGGTGAGCCCGTGCGTATCCCGCCGGGCGGCTCCCGCCAGATCGCATCCCTGCTGCAGGGTGCGTTCCCGGGCGCGGACTGGAACCAGGCCCAGACGTGGCACGCCAAGACGAACCAGCTCACCACCTGGCAGCAGCAGGAACGGCGGGTGGCGGCATGAGCGAGTCCTCCAAGATCGAGTGGACGGACGCGACGTGGAACGTCGTCACCGGCTGCGAGAAGGTGTCGCCCGGCTGCGACAACTGCTACGCCGAGACGTTCGCCGAACGGTGGCGCGGCATCCCCGGCCACCACTTCGAGAACGGCTTCGACGTCACCCTCCGCCCCGAGCGGCTGGCACTGCCGCTGAAGTGGCGCAAGCCCAAGCGGATCTTTGTGAATTCGATGTCCGACCTGTTCCACAAGGACATCCCCGACTCGTACATCGCCCAGGTGTTCGCTGTGATGGCCCGGACACCCCAGCACACCTACCAGGTGCTGACGAAGCGGCACGGCCGGATGCGCTCGCTGGTCGGCAGCCTCATCGACGGCGGTCAGAGTCTCCTTGAAGCCGCGCCTGACGAGGAGACCGCACTGGCCCTGTACGACACCGTCTGGCCGCTTCCGAACGTGTGGTTGGGCGTGAGCGTCGAGGACCAGAAGCGTGCCGACCTGCGCATCCCTGCCCTCGTCGACACGGCGGCTGCAGTCCGCTTCCTGTCGTGCGAACCACTCCTCGGGCCGGTCGACCTCACCGCATGGATGCCGGAAGGCCACGCCAGCTGGCGCTGCCAGGGTCCCGACTGCCGACGCTTCTACAGCGGCCCTCTCCTGCAGCACTGCCCGGACTGCGGGCGCGAAGGCCACTGGACGGGCAGCCACACCGGCAACGGACGGCCGAACGGCCAGCCGATCGGCTGGGTCATCGCTGGCGGCGAGTCCGGGCGCGGAGCCCGACCGATGAGCCCTGACTGGGCGCGCAGCATCCGGGATCAGGCCCAAGCGGCGGGCGTGCCCTACCTGTTCAAGCAGTGGGGCGAGTACCAGCCCACGGATTGGAAGGTCATCGGCCGCCCGTCCGACCGGCGCAACGTCCTCGTCGGCGACCCGATCGACGACCTCGGCCACCGCTGGGAGATGCGACGCGTCGGCAAGGGCAAGGCCGGCCGAGAACTGGACGGGCGGACCTGGGACGAGTTCCCCGCGGCTGTGGCATGACCGCCCCGCCACCCCGCCTGTCGCCGACCGCGGGCCTGTTCAACGCGCTCATCCGACTCCTCAACCTCCGCCTCACCGCCCGGGCCCTGGAGCTCGAAGCGCAGATCGCCATCGAAACCGCCGCCAGCCAGCACCTGAAGGAGGACATCCGGTGAACCTCGGCCTGCTGCCCATCCGCCTCGGCTTGCTCGACCGGCCGCCCCGTAAGCACCGCGCCGTGGACGAGGTCGAACGGCAGAAGGGCATGCGGGCTGGCGCCGACCGCCTGATCCAGGCTCTCCGCCTTCAGCTCGAGGACCAAGACCTCGCTCACGCCGAAGTGATCGCCCGCATCGACGCCCGGCACGCCGAGGTCGTGGACGGCATGCAGCGGCAGATCGACGACCTGCGGCGCCGCCTCGACATCGCCTGCAAGGCCGAGACCGCGGTTACGAAGACGCAGGAGTTGAGCGTCGACGAGATCCGGCAGCACTGCATCAAGCCGGTGCCGCTGCACCTGTCGCCAATGGCCCGCCGGGATCCCGCGCACGTGCCCGCCTGGGCGCATCGCGACGAACCCGAACCCGCGGCCTGACCCACGTCCCCCATAGCGGGCGCCTGTCGAGCCTCCCCCCAAGCTCCGGGCGCCACCCGAGGGCCTCCGCCCCGACCACCCCCCGGCGGGGCGGAGGCCCGCCCATCCGCACACCCTGAACACCCTCAGGAGAGCCACATGAGCCCCAGCAGCCCCACCTTCAGCCGCGAGATCGCCGCCCACGTGCTGTCCCACTTCGGCCACCCCGGCGGCTACCCGGCCGGCGACTGGACCGAATCCCTCATCAGCCTCATCGACCGCGCCGACATGACCCACCGGGCCCGGCTCCTCGACGCGTTCCCCGACTACGGGGCCGCCATCACCCTCGCCAAGTACGACGAGAACGGCATCGCCACCCTGCAGGCCATCGCCGCAGGCAAGGCGGCGGCATGACCACCGCCACCTACCCGTCCGGCGCCGTCGTCGCGCTCGAGCCGGACGCTTCCCGCGAGGAGTGGCACGCCGTCCGCCAGTCCGGCATCGGCGGCTCCGACATCGCCGCGATCTGCGGCTTCAATAAGTGGACATCCCCGCTCGAGATCTGGCTGAAGAAGACCGGCCAGACCGTGCCCCCGCGCATCGACGAAGTCCTCAACGAGGCCGCCGAGAACGGGCACGACCTGGAGCCGTTCGTCGCCAGCCGCTTCACCAAGAAGACCGGCCTGCCTGTCTTCGAAAACCCCGGCACCCTGCGCCTGCCCGACATCCCCTGGGCGCTCGTCAACCTCGACCGCACCACCGAAGAAGACGGTCTGCCGGGGGTCGTCGAACTGAAGACCCGCTCGAGCTACGCCTTGGACGACTGGCTCGAGGAGCCGCCGGTCGGCGTGCAAGTACAGGTCCAGTGGCAACTGATGGTCACCGGCTGGTCGTTCGGCTACACCGCAGCCCTGATCGGCGGGCAGCGCACCATCGTCCACCGGCTCGAGCGCGACGAGCAGCTCATCGACAACCTCCTCGCCATCGCCGCCGAGTTCTGGGGCTGGGTCGAAACCGGCACCCGGCCGCCCCTCGACGGCAGCCACGCCACCGGCCAGCTCCTCGACCGGCTCCACGCCAAGCCGACCCGCAAGGACGTCGTCGCCGACGCCGCCGAAGTCGAGAAGTGGCTGAACATCCGGGCCACCGCCCAGGAGCAGATGGCCGCCGCCGACATCGCCCTCACCGAGGCCGACAACCACCTCAAGGCACTGGCCGGCGACGGCACCGACGTCTACATCCGAGGCGAACTCGCCTACACGTGGCGGCCCCGGCTCGGCCAGATCAGCTGGAAGACCGCCGCCCTCGACCTCGACCCCGACCTCGACCCCGAGCCGTACCGGGGCGAGCCCACCCGAGTCCTCAACATCGTCATGGAGAACCAGTGACCAGCAACGCCCGCAACGCCGTCGCCCGACGCGCCGAAAACGTCGGCCAAGTCGAGCAGGCCAGCCAGCAGTCGAAGCCGACCATGGCGCAGCAGATCGAACGCATGAAGCCAGAGATCGCCCGCGCCCTCCCCAAGCACATGGACGCGGATCGCATCGCCCGCATCGCCCTCACCCTGATCCGCAAGAACCCCGACCTCGCCAACTGCACCACCGAGTCCTTCCTGGGCGCGCTCATGACCTGCTCGCAGCTGGGCTTCGAGCCGGGCTCGCCGACGCAGGAGGCGTTCATCGTCCCCTACAAGGGGGAGGCCACGTTCCAGCTCGGCTACCAGGGCATGGTGACGCTCTTCTACCAGCACCCGATGGCGTCGTCGGTGAAGGTCGAGACCGTCCGCGAGAACGACTACTTCGAGCACGAGGAAGGCCTCGAGGAGAAGCTCGTCCACCGTCCCTGCAAGACGGGGCCCCGCGGCAAGGCGATCGCCTACTACTCCGTGGCCCGCCTGATCAATGGCGGCCGGACATTCAAGGTCATGTACCCGGCGGAGATCGAAGAGCGGCGCGAGAAGTTGCCCTCGAAGAACAGCCCCGCCTGGCGAAACAGCTACGACGAGATGGCCAAGAAGACCGTCCTGCGCAACCACTTCAAGGCCTTGCCGAAGAGCGCCGAACTCGCCCGCGCCATGGCCCACGACGGCACCGTCCGCACCGACTGGCAGCCCGACGCGCTCGACGTCCCGCCCGACTACCTCAGCGAGCCGACCCGGCCCGCCCTCGAGCCCGGAAGCACCGACTAGCCCATCCCCTCCGGGCTCCCGCCCGCCGCAAACAGGCGGGCGCCCGACAACACCAGGAGACCACACCGCCATGAAGGTATCGCTCTGCAAGCACAGCTTCCCCTGCCAGCCGCCCCACGGCTCGATCTTCCGGCCCGGCGACTGCACCGGCTGCGGCATCACCTACAGCGAGCACGAGGCCGAACTGCTCCGTCAGGAAGAGGCCCTGATCGTCGGCAGCAGCCGCGACGGCCAGTGCCCCGACTGCACCCAGCAGAAGCGGCTGTTCCGCTGGCAGGCGCCCGCCCAGCCGTGGGACGAGCCCGGCATCGAGAAGCCCGTCACGTTCCTGTGCATCGACTGCTTCAACGTCGCCGTCGACGCTCACAACGCGCTGGTCAACAGTGTCTTCGAGGAGGCGGCCCGGTGACCGCCAGCGTGCAGCCCGCCCTCGACGGCAGCGTCCCCGAGCCCCGCAAGACGAAGACGCAGCGGCAGGCGGAGGACTACGACACCTGGCTCGCCGAGGTCTGGCCCAAGTTCATAGCCGCCGCTGCAACGGGCCGCACCTTCACCTGCTTCGAGATCGCCGACGCCCACCAACTGTCCGCCCCGCCCAACCCGCAAGCCCACTGGGGCCGGCTCATGACCCTGCTGCAGGACGAGGGCTACGTGAAGAAGGCGGGTTGGGCCTGCTCCGAGCGCCCCACCACCCACCACAGCGGAGTCCGCACCTGGCGCGGCACCGCCGCAGCGAGGAGGGCCGCCGCGTGACCGAGCGCCTCATCACCGCTCTCCCCGCCCTCGTCTTCGCTGGGGCCATACTCACCGCCGCCGTGTGGGCCGTCGTCCACGCCGTCCGCGGCGACCGGCACCTCACCCGCCGAGACATCCGCCGCATCCAGTCCTACGCCAACCACCCCGCACACCGGAAGGAGAACCCGCAGCCGTGACCGCCCACCGCCAGCCGCCGAACCACAACACCCTCACCTGCTACACCGACTACCGGTGTCGGCTGCCCGAATGCGTCGACCGCTACCGGCAGTGGGACCGCGCCCGCTACCGCGCCAAAGCCAGCGGCGAACCCGGACGCTACGTCGACGCCGAACCCGTCCGCCAGCACCTCCTCAAGCTGTACGCCGCAGGCATCACCATCCACGCCGTAGCCGCCGCCACCGGACTCTCCTACCTCGCCGTCCGCAGCTTCACCCACCACGAGTACGGCAACCGCCGCTCCCGCCGCCAACGCTGCACCACCACCACACAGGCCAAACTCCTCGCCGTCACACCCGACAACATCACCACCGGCCGCATCGACGCGACCGGCACCATCCGCCGCGTACAGGCACTCGTCGCCATCGGCTTCCCCCTCGAACGGATCGCCCCGCACACCGTCCTCAGCGTGAACAACATGAGCGCCCTGCTGCAGCGGAAGACCGTCCTCGCCAGCACGGCCTCCAGCGTCGCCGACGCCTACGAGCTCCTCCGCAACCGGAAGCCGGCCCGGCACGGCGTCGACAAGCGGAACATCTCCCGGGCCACCAAGCGGGCAGCCGCCAACCGCTGGCCCACCCCCACCTACTGGGACCGGCACCCGGGCGCGATCGACGACCCGGACTTCGAGCCGCTCTACGGCGTCACCCGCCGGGAGATCGTCGCCCAAGACGCCAACTGGATCATGCGGACCACCGGCGTCAGCAAGGCCACCGCCGCCGCACGACTCGGCGTCTCCAAGGCCTACGTCGAACACGCCTTCCGCGACCACCCGGAGTACGCGCTGGAGGTGGCCGCGTGAGCCGCTACGACTGGATGGCCGACGCCCGCTGCGCACAGACCGACCCCGACCTGTGGGCGGCCGACCGGCCCGGCAACACCTACCGCGACGCCCGCCTCATCTGCGAACGCTGCCCGGTTCGGCGCGAGTGCGACGCCCACGCCAACACGCTCGCCGGGCAAGCCGACATCAGCCTCCACGGCATGTGGGCCGGAACGCCCCCACGGAAACGCACCGTCACCCACCCCAACACGGAAAGGGCCGCCGCCTGATGTACCGCCACGACGACACCGACCTCACGGTCATGGACTGGTTCTGCGGCGCCGGAGGCTCCAGCCAGGGCATGCACTCCATCCCCGGCGTCCGCATGGCCCGCGCGGCGAACCACTGGGAGCGGGCGATCGAGTCGCACGCCGCGAACTTCCCCACCGTCGACCACTACCGCGGCGACATCCGCGAAGCGCCCGTCGAGACGTGGCCCGTCACGGACATCTTCTGGGCCTCCCCGGAATGCCCGCAGTGGTCCAACGCCCGCGGCAAGAAGCGGGACTTCGACGCCAGTCTCCAGGGCGATCTCTTCGACGGCTTCGGCCCGTCCGAGGAAGTCGAGCGATCCCGCGCGCTCATGGAGGAAGTCCCCATGTACCTGCGCGGCGTCATCGCCCGCGGGGGACTGGTCAAGGCGGGCGTCGTCGAGAACGTCGTCGACGTCCGCGCCTGGGACCAGTGGGACCGGTGGATCGGCGAGATCCGCAAGCTCGGCTACGAGACCCGGGTCATCGCCCTGAACTCGATGCACGCCGACCCGCGCACCGTCCACAAGGCGCCGCAGTCCCGCGACCGCCTGTACGTCGCCTACTGGCACAAGTCGCTCGGCCGGACGCCCGACTGGGACAAGTGGCTGAGGCCGCGCGCCTGGTGCACCGGCTGCGACACGTGGGTGCAGGCCGTACAGCGGTTCAAGCAGCCCGGCCGCGACATGGGCCGCTACCGCCAGCAATACGTCTACCGCTGCCCGAACACGACGTGCCGCAACCAGATCGTCGAGCCGGAAACCCTCCCGGCCGCCGTCGCCATCGACTGGTCGCTCCCCGGACAGCGCATCGGTGACCGGGCCAAGCCGCTCGCCGACAAGACCCTCGCCCGCATCCAGGCCGGCCTCGACAAGTTCGCCCGGCCGATGATGGTCCCGGCTGGCGGCACGTGGCGCAACGACGCCACCCCAGTCACCGACCCGATGGCTACCCGCACCACGCGGGAGAACGACGGCCTGGCCGTGCCCCCCTTCATCACCGAACTCCGGGGCGGCAGCAGCGTCCGGGCGGTCACCGCGCCGCTCGCCACTGTGGCGACATCGGGCGGACATCACGGCCTCGCCGTGCCCCCGCTGCTGATCCCTGTCGAAGGCCGCGACGGCAAGGAGCCCGGCTCGGCGAACAACCCGCTCCGCACCCAGACCGCCCGCAACGAAACCGGCCTGGCCTGGCTGCCGTTCATGGTCACCATGCGCGGAGGCGGCGACCAGCTCCGCGGCCGGTCCATCGGCGAACCCGTCGGGACCGTATCCGCGAACGGCAACCACCACGGACTCGTCACCCCCAACCTGCCCGCCTTCGTCATGCGGAACAACACGCCGCGCGGCGGCGCCGGGCAGATGTGCACGAGCGCTGACGAGTACTTCCGCACCATGACAACCGCCGGCCACCAGTCGCTCGTCACCTGGGAAGACCTCCTCGTCCCCTACTACGGCAACGGCACCGCGAAGACCGTCGCCGAGCCTGTCGGCACGCTCTCCACCCGCGACCGGTACGCCCTCGTCCAGGGCGACGTGGACATCGAGGACGTCCTGTTCCGGATGTTGGAGCCCCACGAGATCGGCCGCGCGATGTCGTTCGGCGACGCCTACATCGTCCTCGGCTCCAAGCGCGAACGCGTCCGCCAATACGGCAACGCCGTGACCCCGAACTGCGCCGAGGTCATCGTCTGCGCCCTCGTCGAGGCGATCACCGGCGAGGACATCGAGCGGCACGCCGAGCCCCAGACCGAGACGGCGCTCGCCGCGTGACCGGCTGCTGCCGGCCGCGCGCCGGACCCTAACCCGCCACCCCACCCGTACACCGCCGTCATCCAGCGCTACCGAGAAGAGAGAACCCCATGGGCTACGAGCTCCGCCGCTGGTTCGAGGACCGGCTGCCGCTGGAGATCTCGTCCGGCGAGCGTGTCGTCGCCCTGGCCATTGCCGACCTGGCCTGGGACGACAGCCGGATCGGCTACGGCCGGAAGTTCATGCAGAAGCTGCTGTGGAAGACCGGCTTCGAGAACGAGGCTCAGGTCGGCAAGGTGCTGGGCAAGCTGGCGGCTCGCGGGATCGAGCTGCGTGTACCGATCAAGGGGCAAGACGGCGAGCCGCTGAAGAACAAGCGCGGCCAGCTCGTCTACGCCCACCGCGGCCACCAGCGCACGTTCCGGATCCCCTTCGAGACCGAGTTCCCCGGGCGGCCGGCGCCCTACTGGGACGACCAGGGCGAGCGGTCGCCCGACCTGGACCCCCACGCCTGGCACAACAACGAAAGGTCACCCGGCTGGGAGACCTTTGAAGGTGAAAGGTCACCCGCTAGGGAGGGCTTTCAGGGGGATAGGTCACCCGGCCGGGAGGGCTTTAGGGGAGAAAGGTCACCCGCTAGGGAGTCATTGGTCACCCAGGCGGGAGACCCTATCCCCCTAACCACACCTACCTTCCCTCCGTCCGTGACCCCCCGCGGCGTCGACTCGGCTGGGAAGGCGGGCAGCGAGAAGGACGATCCGGCCCTCGCCGCCGCCGTCGACTTCCTCATGAACCTGCCCGAGCCGTGGCCCCTCGGCCGCGTCTCCGCCAAAGCCATGGCGCCACTGCTGATCGAAGCCATCACCGAACAGGGATGGCGGCTCGACGCAGACCTCATCGCCAAGCTCACCGAGAACGCAGCCGGCGTACACCGCCCCATGTCGGTACTCCGCATCCGGATCAGCGACCTGCCCAAGGCTCCCCAGCGGACCGCCACCAAGTCCGGCTCCAACCTGCCCCTGTGGTGCGGCGACTGCGGAGACGGCAACCCCGCCGCCGAATTCAACGCCAAGTTCCGCACCGAGCCCAGCTCCAAGAAGCCGTGCCCCGCATGTCACCCCGCCCACCGGACCGCCGACGCGGCCTGACCAAGGACACCAGTGACCGACTACTACGACGACCAGACCAGCTTCGAGCGCATCCCGCCGAATGACACCGACGCAGAGCGGGCCGTCCTGGGCAGCATGATGCTCTCCCGGACCGCCGTCCTCGATGTAGTCGAGGTCGTGGACGGAGTGAAGTACCCGTTCTACAAGCCCGCCCACGAGCGGATCTTTGACACGCTGCTTGCCCTGTTCGCCAACGGACAGCCCCTCGACCCGATCACCGTCACCAACCAGCTGACCCAGCAGGGCGACCTCGAGCGGGTCGGCGGCCACGCCTACATCCACCACCTCATCAGCTGCGTCCCCACGGCCGCCCACGCCGCGCACTACGCCGAAGTCCTGCGCGGCAAGGCCCTGCTGCGGTCCGTCATCGAGACCGGCACCGAGCTGGTGCAGATGGGATACGCAGCCCAGGCCGACCACGACACTGCTGCCGGCATCGTCGACTCCGCTGCATCGAAGCTGCAGGAACTCACCGCGGCGGCGAAGGGCGGCACCGACTCCCGCGAATGGCTCCTCGACCGCGTCGTCGACGCCGTCCTCGACGAGTACGACAACCCCCGCGACGATGTCCTCCCGCTGCCCTGGGCCCACCTCCAGTCCGTGGCACCCATGGAGCCCGGCGACCTCGTGGTGGTCGCAGGACGACCCGCCATGGGCAAGAGCCTTGTTCTCCTGGGGATCGGCCGCCACGTGGCCGTCAAGCACCGTCGCGGTGTCCTCATCGCCTCGATGGAGATGTCCCACGTTCAGATGGGGCAGCGCCTGGTCGCCGCCGAAGCGCACGTCCCGCTGCACGGCCTTCGGGCCCGCACCCTCGACCGGCAGCAGTACGCCGCCGTGCGCGAGGCCCGGGAGCGGATCCGGCGCGCCCCGCTCCGCATCGACGACACCCCCGCGGTGCCGGTGTCCAGGTGGCGGCGGCGGCTGCGGCAGATGCAGGCGAACGACGAACTGCCCGCAGCTCTGATCGTCGACTACCTGCAGATCGCGAAAGCGGAGGCGAAGGCACAGAACCGGGTCATCGAGGTCGACTCGATCGCCGTGGGCCTGAAGGCACTCGCCCAGGAATTCAAGATCGTCGTCATTGCCGCGGCCCAGCTCAACCGAGTCAGCGAACACCGCACCGACAAGACACCCACCTTGTCCGACCTTCGCGAATCCGGCGGCATCGAGAACAACGCCAACATCGTGATCCTGCTGCACCGCGAGGACTACTACGACCGCGAGTCCCCGAGGGCCGGCGAGTTCGACTTCATCGTCGCGAAGAACCGCATGGGCCACAACTCGATCGTCACCGCCGGCTGGCAGGGCCACTACGCCGAAATTGTCGACATGGAGGCGGCATGAGCATCCAGGCGATCAACACGTACTACTCCGGTCACCACTTCCGCAGCCGCCTCGAAGCCCGCTGGGCTCACGTCTTCAACGACCTCGGCATCCGCTGGGAGTACGAGCCGCAAGGGTTTCTCGTCGGCGACGAACGCCGCCCCTACCTGCCCGACTTCCTGCTCCCCGACATCGGCTGGTGGATCGAGGTCAAAGGCAGCCAGGAACGGCTCGACATGACCCTGCTCGCCGATGCCGTCCACCCCACCAAAGGGATGGGCCACAACGGCGGCAGCACCAGCCTGCTGATCCTCGGGCAGATCCCCGACACGAACGGCGCCACCCCGCTGCACCACAGCGTCACCCGAGCCGCGTACTGCGGGCAGTGCCACCGCTGCTCCGACGAATGCGACTTCCCGCCGGCCATGTACGGCCTGCACCTGCTCATGGCGGCTGCCGACCTCGAGCACCTCGGTGCCGACCTGAGCACCATCCGGCCCGGCGACCTGGAGGTCTGGCAGCGCTGGGGCGCCATGCCGATTCCCGTCGGCCGGCCGGTGACGAAGCCCCTCAAGGGCGATCTCACGAAGCCCATGCTCCACCCCGGGATCACCGTCGGCCCGCACGTCGAGGCCGCGTACACCCTCGGCCGGACCGCCCGGTTCGAGCATGGCGAAGCCGCCTGACCTGCACCGCCGCCTACCCACCCGCCTCCGCCTCATCACCCCCGCCGCCTAGGAGCACCCCATGACGACCCCACCTGACCCGCCAGTAAGTAAGCCCGAGACGTTCGGCCACGAACCGTTCGAGTACGACGGCGTCCCGATCTGCACCCGCTGCTACACGACCAGCGTCCGCTGCTCCCTCGACGCCTTCGAAGTCCCGCGCCGGTCGACCGTCCGCCTCCCGGTCCCCTGGCCCTGCACGTCGGCGGTCGTCCTTGGCCTCGTACCTCGTCCCGCTGTCTGACCGCCAGTCGATCACCACCGCTCGCCCACAGCCATCCACAAGTGATCAACACCGCGCGAGGAGAACACGCGATGCCCGCACCCGCAGCACAACCCGACGAAGCAGACCGCTTCTGGGCCAAGGTGGATAAAACCGGTTCCTGCTGGATCTGGACCGCAGCGAAAGCCAGAGGCAACTACGGGTCCTTCCACAGCAGCGGACGCAAGGGACGCACGCACCGCGCCCACCGCTATGCCTACGAACTCCTCGTCGGCCCGATACCCGCCGGCCTCTACCTCGACCACCTCTGCCACAACGAGGACCCGGCGTGCCCCGGAGGCGACAACTGCCCTCACCGCCGTTGCGTCAATCCGGCCCATCTGGAGGCCGTCACCCCGCGCGAGAACTCCCTCCGTGGGGTCGCCTCGGCCGCGCTCAACGCCCGCAAGACCCACTGCGACAAAGGCCACGAGTTCACCCCGGAGAACACGCACCACATCAAGCCGTCCAAGAGCCAACCGAACGGCGCACGCCGCTGCCGCGCGTGTCGTCGCGAGACCCAAGCCCGCTGGAAGGCCCGCCAGGCAATCACCTGACGCCGGTTACGACCCGCGCCCGAACCCCGTGAGCCCCGCCCACACCACCAGGAGACGACGACACCGTGAAGAGCCCCGTCCCGTACTTCGGGTCCAAGCAGCGCATCGCCCCGTGGATCGTCTCGCTGCTGCCCGCCCACGACCACTACGTCGAGCCGTACTGCGGCGGCCTGTCGGTGCTGCTGGCCAAGCAGCCCTCACGGCTGGAGACGGTGAACGATCTCGACGGCGAGCTGATGATGTTCTGGCGGATCCTCCGCGACCGGCCCGCGGACCTGATCCGCGCCTGTGCCCTCACCCCGCACTCGCGTGCCGAGCACGATGCTGCCTACGAGGACGCGCCGGGCGACGACCTGGAGACCGCCCGCCGCGTCTGGGTGCGCCTCACCCAAGGGCGCGGCGGCACCCTCCGCAAGACCGGTTGGCGGCAGTACATCGACCCCGCGGGAACGGCCACGTCGATGCCCGGCTGCCTTGACGGCTACGTCGACCGGCTCGCGGCCGCAGCGGAGCGCCTGCACGCGGTCTCCCTGGAAGCCGCGCCCGCCCTCGACGTGATCGCCAAGTACGGGCGACACGAGGGCGTCCTGCTGTACGTCGACCCGCCGTACCTCGGCTCGACCCGCTCGTTCGCGAACTACCGGCACGAGATGCGCAGCGACGACCAGCACCGCGAACTTGCGGCCGCAGTCGCCGACTGCCGCGCCACGGTCGTCCTCTCCGGCTACCACAGCCCGCTGTACGACGAGCTGTACGACGGCTGGCACCGCCACGAGACCAGCGCCCGCGCCGACAACGCGACCAGCGACCGGGCCCGCACCGAAGTGCTGTGGGCGAACCGGTTGCTCGGTGACCGGCTTGACCTGTTCGCAGACCCCGCCGCTTGACCCCGCCCGTAGCGTCCTCCCGCCATCGACACGAACCGCACCGTCTCGCCAAGGAGCACACCGTGACCACCCAGACCGTCACCCACCAGCCGCTCACCAACCCCGCAACCGAAGCCACCCACTACGGCATCCCCGTCTGCCACATCGGCGAGGACGGCAACATGCTCGCCCTCGGCCACCCCGGCACCCGCCGCGCCTTCGCCGCCTTCAACCGGCACGCCCGCGTCTTCTGCCACCTCGCCAACCTCGCCGACGACTGCCGCGCCGACCTCGACGGCTGGTACGACCGCGTCGAGGAGATGTGGGTGGTCTTCCGCAAGCCCGACCCAGAGCGCGGCGACGACCCGGACTTCGAGTGGTACTTCGACGTCGCCACCGAGGCCACGCCCGGTGCTCAGCCCGTGACGGTCCTCGACATCTGCTGAGCCCTCGTCGTGTAGCCCGCGCCCACCCAACGACCACCCACACCACCACCCGGCAACATCACGAAAGGCCCACACCATGACCGACCAGCACGAGCCCGGCACCTACTACTGGGCCGCCGACACCGACCACTGCCCCCACAAGCCGATCCCCGAACGCGGCGCCGACGCCTGGGACCAGTGGATGTGCAACCACCAGCCCTACGACGACGGCATCCTCTGCCTGTCCGCCCCCGTCGGATCCGCCTGTCTGGCCTGCTCCGCCGAGGAGGGCGACATGGTGCCGTGGGAGGCGTGCCGGGTACGCGAGCACGCCCGGCCCAAGCGCGGCATCGTCCCCGGCATCGACACCGCGCACGAGCCCGTCACGGTTCTCGTCGGCACCTTCGAGTGCCTGGACCGCGAGTGCGACGAGTACTTCGACGACGACGGCCGCGAGGACCCCGGCATCGAGCGCTGCTCCCACATCCGCGAAGAGCAGGTCTGCTCCTGCCAGCGACAGGACAACGGCGAGTACAGCAGCGAGCCCTGCCGCGCCGCCGCCGCGGTGTGACGCATCCGGCTACCCCGCACACCAGAACGCCGGCCGCCGGTATTCGACCTACCGGCGTCCGGCCCCCTGAACCTTCCCGAGGAGAAGCTGTGACCAACCACGAGACCGCCGCCGTCGACCGCATTCCGCTCGCCCGCTCCGTCGCATACGCCGTGAAGGGCGTGCCGGATGTGCCCGCCGAGCACACGAAGGGCCTCACCCTGGCCCCGACCGAGATCACCCTCACGTACCGGTCCACGACGGACAGCCAGCTGGGCCGCGTCCACGCCTACGTGAAGGGCTGGTGGATGCGTAACGGCGAGCGGTACCCGACCGAGAAGCCGATGGGCCAGCACTATTACGGCGGCCCGGATGGCTGGCCCGAGTGGTTGGCGGAGGAGGCGCGGCTGCACGACCCGGAGGCTGCTGTGTCTGTCCCGCCGCCCGCGCCACGAGCGGACGCGTGGCTGGACGCCGCTGCCGAGTGCAACAAGGCGGGCGGGGCCTACGCCGAGCGCGGGGCCGTCGATGCTGCGGGCGCGGCGTTCGCGCTCATGGACGCCTTCCTTCGCAAGGCGGGCGAGGCCGAGTACGTGGCGACGCCGTGCGACTTCGTGGCTTGCGAACCGGGCGGTGAGCCGTGCTCCGTCCACGAGCGGCTGATGGCCCACGCCGAGGGCGACCACGAGTTGTGCGCGCCGGACTGCGGGGCTGAGTGGCAGCGCCGCGTGGCCGACGTGTCTGGCCCGTGTGTGGCTGGCGAGGAGCAGCCCACATGACCCATCACGTGCTCTGGATCATCCGCTACGAAGGCTCCGGCTACAGCCTCAGCGAAGCCGCCGACACCGAACCCGGCGCATACCTCCGAGCCCGCGCCCACGCCCAGCTCGCCGAAGCCGGAACACCCATCCCCGTCACCCTGCGCATAGGCGGCCAGGAAGCCGTTCTGCCGCGCGTCGGCCGCATCTGGATTCTTCGTCGCGACGTGGCCTCCAACGACTACCGACCTCACTCGCACAGCTGGTTTCGCTCTCATCCCTCACCGCGGGCCCTCACCCCGCTTCCCGACGACTTCTAGGAGTTTCCCGTGACCGAACTGCATGACCAGCCCACGCCGCCGCACGGCACCGACCGGTGGGGCGAACCCGTCTTCGGCGACGGCATCACGACCGGCAGCTACGTGTTCATGCCGCAGCCGGGCCAGGAGCCGGGCGAGCGGGACGTGTTCCAGGTCGCGTTCGTGGGTGGCCCCCCGGGGGCTCGTGACGAGTTGGTGGCGTTCGGCTGGCGGTACGACGCGGCGGCCGAGGAGTGGGAGCCGTACTGGCAGTCCGTCGGACCTGGCAGCGTGCCCACTTACCGGGTGGCTGGCGAGCAGCAGAACGAGACACCGGAAGCCGAGACGCCGACCACCACCAAGCCCGCCGCCAGTCCCAGCGTGGTTGACGAAGTCGTAGCCGCCCTCCAGGCCAAAGCGCAGGCGCTGTCTGTGGAGGCCGAGGAGGAGATGCGCCGAGACCTCGAAGATCAGGCGCAGGTGTGGCACGAGGCGGCAGATCTAGCCCGCCGCACAGGCCGAAAGGCGGTCCGCAACGCGCAGCCCACCGCCAAGCCCGAGACGGACGGCGAAGGGGCCGCCACCCGATTCAACTGGAGCGACATCATCCCCGCCCCCGTCGACGAGACAGCCCAGGAACGTGACCGTCTCATCGACTGCGTCAACCGTGTTCGTGTCGCCCTCCGCGACTGCAAGGAGCGTGGAGCGACCGGCATGCAGTACGAGATCGCGGTCCGTGAAGCGATCGGCGACCGCGAACCCCGGCGTGGTCCCGGCCCGCTGTGCCACGAGTCGGACCCGCGAACACTCAGGGAGTGCGCCCTGAAGGCCAACCACGGCGGTGATCACGAGGACGGAGACCTCGCCTGGCCCTGCCAGGAGCACCAGCCGGCGGCCCCGGCCGACTGCAACACCGGGCCCGCCGCCGGGGTGCGGCAGGACGCGGCCCAGCCTTATCCGCCGCACCAGTGGTGCAAGTGCCGGTCCTGCTGGGGCTGGTTCGTCGAGGAGCACCCCGGCGAGGACCTGGACGAGCTGGGCCGCGACCTGGGCTGGTGGTCGGGGCTGCCCAAGCACCGTGACGCGCCTGCCGGTGTGGCTGGCGAGCAGCAGAACGAGACACCGGAAGCCGAGACGCCGACCACCAACAAGCCCGAGACCGACCAGGGCGCCGAGATCGAGCGACTGCGCGAGCAGTTGGACGAAGCCGAGGACACAGCCGAGCAACTCGTCCGCAACATCCAGACCGTGGCGCGCGAGCGAGACAGCTACCGCAAGGCGTGGAAGGAAGAACAGCAGCGGCGCGCGCAGGCGGCCGCCAAGTTGCGCGCGGTTGCCGAAGGCTTGGAGAGCGACGCCGATGCGCCCGGGGTAGTTGAGATCGTCCGCCCCGCGCTGCGCGACTCAGCCCGCCAGATTCGTGCTGCCCTCGCCGCCGGGGTGCGGCAGGACGGGGCGCAGCCGTGCGCCGAGTGCAGCCACCCGAAAGACGCGCACCGCGAGGGCGACGACCCGGTCACGCCCGGAACCTGCGGGGTGTGCGACGTCGACGATCCCGACGAGGCGCACCACGACTTCGCACGGGCCACCCCGTGACCGTCGAGGTCCCGGAGTGAGTGGCCCGGTGGGGCGGAATGGGCCCGAGAAACGGCCTGAGCGCCCCTGAGAGCGCCGAAACCGGCTCTCGGGTCCCTGGCGAGCTACGGCCCGCACAGAGGCGCTGAGAGCCGCCACCCCGCCCCGCGACCCCAACCCGAACCCCAAACCCGCACAAACCACACCGACATGGAGACCCGATGAGCGCCGCCTGCACCGCCCCGCACTGCAGCCGCGAACTCCGCGCGCACGAGACCGCTGCCGCCCAGCAGCTGTGTGACCTGTGCATCCACCGCGCCCGCGCCATCCTCGCCAGCATCCCGGCCGCCCTCGTCGTCCTCCACGGCTCGCTGCAGCGGGAACGCAGCGGCGACACCGGACGCGCCGGCACGCGGGAGGCACCGCTGCCGTGCCGCGCCGACGTCCTCAACCTCGTCGGGCCGGCCGCCAGCGGAACCGTCCACGACCCGCACGGAGACCAGATCGGACAGCAGCCCATCGCGGGCGTGCTCGGCTCGTGGGTGAGGCTCGTATGCGAAGAGCGCCGGATCAACGGGCCCATCCGGTACCGCGTCGAGGACTTGGCCTCCTGGCTCTCCAACCAATTGGGTTTTGCGGCGACGAAGCCGTGGGGCGCGGAACTGGTCAGCGAGTTGAACGACCTCATGTGGCAGATTCGCGGGATTGCTCGAATTGAAATCCGCACCCGCGCCATATCGAGGCCGTGTCCACGCTGTCAGTTGATGGCGCTCAGCCGCACAGACCACGACATGTACACGCGATGTAGCGGATGCGGAAGCTCCTGGACTGATGCCGAGTTGAATGCCGACGCCGTGACGCGGAATGCGGCCTGAACTGTCAGTCACCGCAGCTATGTTGGTGGTACCAAACATGGCGCGGCCCCGGTGGTGGTGGTGCACCGGCCGGGGCCACTTCGGAGACTGCGAAGGAGTCCCCGCATGGCAACTGTACAAAGCCTTGCTCGCTCGGCACGGGCCGACGCTAGGTTCCGGCAGCGCGTCAAAGAGCGAGGTGGCGAGGTATTGGAACCGAGTTGGCTTGGCAGCGACAAGCCACACCGGGCGCGGTGCGCCGCCGGTCATGAATGCACGCCCCGCCCATCATGGGTGCAGCAGGGAGGGCATATTTGTCGTGTCTGCTCGGGCCGTGACCCGCAGACGGCTGAGGCGAAGTTCCGGGCGCGGCTCGCGGACCTGGGTGCGACTCTCCTTGAACCGAAATGGCTCGGCAACCACAAACCACATCGGATGCGGTGTTCAGCCGGTCACGAGTGCGCGCCTCGTCCCGCAGGCGTGATGCAAGGGCAGGGCATCTGTCGCAGGTGTGTGGGCTGTGATCCGCAGGCTGCTTGGGACGCGTTCCGTGCGCGCGTCACCGGGCTCGGTGGCGAGGTACTTGAACCGGAATGGCTCGGGAAAGACGTGCCGCACCGGGTGCGGTGCTCGGCAGGACACGCGAGTAGCCCGCGGCCGAACAACACGCGGCGGTGGGGCATCTGCGCCACGTGCGCGGGCAATGTCCCGGAGGTTGCCGAGGCGGCGTTCCGTGCGCGACTCAAAGAACTCGGTGCGACCTTGCTCGAACGCGAGTGGCTCGGATCCGACACGCCGCACCGTGTGCGATGCCGAAACGGGCACGATTGCACGCCTCGCCCTCACGGTGTGGGGCAAGGGCAGGGCATCTGCTGGGCATGCAGGGGGCGTCGGCCGAATGTGTTCTACGTCGTCGCCGACGAGATCAACGGTGTCGTGAAGTTTGGTATCACGTCTGGCGATCCGCGCCCCCGGCTCGGCGACCACTCACGCGATGGCTTCGACTGTGTCATACGCCTGGTCGAGGGCCTGCCCGGCGACGTGGCGCTGCGGCTGGAGAAGACCATTCTTGCCGCGCTTAGGGATGCTCGTGAGGCGCCCGTTCGTGGCCGCGAATACTTTCCCGCGCGGGTACTCCCGCTGATTACCGACTTGGTCGACGGGTGGACGAAGACGACCCCGACGCCAGTCAGCAAGCCAGTGCAACTCTCCCTCAACATCGCTGCATAGGGCAGCAGAAAGCGCCCCCAGCCATGCGGCTGGGGGCGCTTTTGGCGTGTTGCCTCACTCGGGTCGCCGACTGTACTTGGCGATCGTCGCCTGATTCGTCGACGGGTCTTGGAGGCGGAGCTCCCAGGGCCCGGTGTTGACGTCCATGTCCTTGCCGAAGCCGATCCACTTGCCGGCCATGCGGGTACCCGTCGGCTCGACGAGCATCTGAATGGCGCCGTGGTAGCGGGCGCCTCGGTAGTAGCCGTCGGTCGCAGTCTGCTCGACCCACGTGCCGGTGACGACGCTGCCGTCCACTGTGAGGTCCATGGTGAGCGGAGAGTCGGGGTTCGATGAGGCGCCAGGCAGGGATCGGACGGTGAGCCGGTTGCCGTGCTGGAGCAGCAGCACGTAGTGCACCCCCGCGAAGGTGGCGTCCCGGCCGCTGGAGAAGTACTCGTACTTGGAGAGCCAGACGCCCGAGTAGTTGGCGCGCGGTGAGGTCTGTGGCGTGGGGCCAGGGCCAGGTGCGGCGACACCTTCGGGGGATGGGTGGACGTCGTGCCCGCCCGCTCCGTCGTCGGCCACGCGCGCCATGACTGGCGAGTTGAAGCCGAGGGAGTCGATCGGCATGCCGGTGACTACCTCAAGAGCGCGGGCGTAGCGGGCACTTGGTGCGGCGATGGCTCCAGACTCCCATCGCTGCACGAGCCGCTTGCTTGCGTCGATCCGATCACCAGCGCGCACTCCGGCTTCCCGAAGTGCCCTGGCGAAGTCATCCTGGCTCAGCATCATGGAGATGCGTACTGCCCGGAGCGTGGCGTTTGGTTCGGTCATGTTCTATACGGTAGCCGCTATGACGCCGGAATGCCGCCCTTAATGACGCCAGGATGTCGCCTCGGGTGTCGTCGCGGAGAGTGACGCCGAGATGTCACCTTGTGGGCATGGATGAATCCCCGTCATCGCCCCTTGGCGATCTGCTCCGCTCGGGAGCCGGACATGCCGAGCATCTCGCCGACCTCGCGCCACGGTCGGCCTTCCTTGAGTTCGTTGACCGCATCCTTTTCGAGGTCCCTGCCGGTGCGTTCGCCGGCAGCCACGACCTCGCGGAACTCTCGGATTGCGTGGAAGCGCTCTACGGGATTAGTGATCTGCGCGAGCCGTCCCGTCTCGGACTCGATGGCGGAGGTGAGCGCTTCTGTCATGCGCGTAGCGTATGGGCCGTTCGCCGCAACTTCAAGACTCCTCTTGACAGTGCGGTGTGCCCGAGTGCAGGCTGTACTTCAGCGGCTCCAAGGCCCCCCTTGAAGTCGTCACCGCTGTCCACTCTCACCAGGCTTTGCCTGCGGGCAGCAACACAACAGAAAACGGGCCGGACACCGCAACTCTCACATCGCGGGCCGGCCCTCACCACGAGGAAGCTCTGAAAGGTCGCCTCATGGATAAGCAGCAGTCTACCCAGGCTGTCCTGGGTACCGTCACGCCCTTCCCGGCGATCGCGCCGGGCCATCACCTCGCCCCGGTGGCGATCGGAGCCCCCGGCCCCGAGCAGAAGCTGGTGTTCGTGCCGTGCCCGGATTGGTGTGCGACGAACCACGTCTCTGAGTGGGTGCACTTCCTGGAGGACGTGGACCACACGGGCGACACGCTCGCCGTGCACGTGCACTCGTTCTTCAACCCCAGCAAGCCCGCCTACACGATGACGGCGGCGGTCGGCTGCGACCCGATGTCGAGCGACCTGCAGATGCGGGCGGCACACATCATCGTGGGCGACGAGGGTAGCGTCGACGCCTACCTGACGCCGGAGATGGCGGACGAGGTGGCGGCCGACCTGGAGAAGCTGGCCGCGAAGATCCGTGAGGCCGCCGACACCGCCCGTCTGCACAACGAGCACGCGGTGGAGGTGGCGGCATGAGCACCGAGACCCTGAACGCCAGGGCCGCCGAGGCGCTGGCCAAGCTGGAGCGTGCGCTCCTGCCGCTGCCGCTGATCCGTGCGGTGACGCGCTACGAGGTCGCGGCGTTCCACTACGACGAGCTGGTTGCCCGGCCGGCGTCGACGCTGTCGCCTGCTGAGTTCGATTCGATCGGGCAGGCGCAGCAGACGATGGCCGACATGTTCGGTGTGCTGGCCAAGGCCGGGCGTACCGATCTGCTGGCCCCACTGGAGACGGCCACCCGCTACCGGTACGCGTCCGAGTGCTGCCGCCGACTGTCCGCCTCGGGCGACGTCGACGGCTGCCTCGAGGCGCAGGATGAGATGGCCATGTGCCGCTGCCATCTCGCGAAGGCCGGCCGCCTGGACCTGATCGGCGGTGCGGCGTGAGCTACAGCATCGAGAACGCGGACCGTCTGCGCTGGCAGATGCGGGCCCACATCATCCTGGCCCAGTTCCTGGACGCCGCCACCCAGCAGGGGCTTCCGGCGATCGCTTGGACGATCGCGACGACCGGGGCCATCACCGGCACCGTGAACGGGCTGGGGGTGACGGCGGACGAGCAGCGGCAGCACTTCAACGCCTGGGTCGCCTACCTTCAGGCCGAGCCGACGGGGCGCATCCGCCGGGACGGCAGCGCCACCCTGTACGCCAAGTTCGAGTGGGGCGATGAGCCGGCCGGGGCGATCCGGGCCGAGGTTGTTCCGCCGATGGACGCTGAGGGCGGTGGCCTGTGAGCGCCCGGGAGATCTTCGACAGTTTCCCGGCTGGTGGCCCGCGTGGTTCGTGGCCGGCGGAGGAGATGGCGGCCGAGCTCCGCACCCAGGGCACCGACGCCACCGTGGTGATGGACCTCGCCGGCGACCGGTTCCTGGTTGTCCCGGCCGAGGGGAGGGCGTGATGACGGAGCAGGAGGCCGCTGACGCTCTGGCCCAGCAGCGGATCGCAGAGGCGATGGCTGCCGCGCAGGCTGCTGAGGCCGCCCGTATGGCCGCCGAGCAGTTGGCCGCTGCTCAGCAGACGCGACCGGTGTCGTGATGGACACCGAGGCCGACGACTGGCTGCCGGACTGGCATTGCATCCCGTGTGGTTCGTCCGGCCGGTACGAGGACGGTCCGGCTGTGTGTGACTGCCCTGACGGTCAGCCTCGTAGCTGACCACCCTGATCGCCGCAGGCGGCGGGATGACACCGAATCCCCCGCGGCCTCGCCGCCTGCGGCCCACTACTCCACTCGATCTATCCCGAGAGGGCTTACGAGCCATGTCCATGATCCTGTTCGACGCCGATCTGTCCGCCACCGAGCTGGGTGCCCGGCGTCGTAAGAACGCCACGATCGGCGAGGTCGTCGACACGGTGGTCGCCGGTCTGTTCGCCGACTACGTGACCGCCCGTGCCGACCGTGACCGTGAGCAGATGCTGCTGATCCTCGACCACGCCAAGGCGATCGACCCGGCGCTGGTCGACGAGCTGCGCGGCTTCGACTACCTGGCCGCCGCCTGACCTGTTGCCCGATCCGCCCGAACTCGTGTTGGGCGGTGAGGGGAACCGCGCCAGCGCTTCCACACCACCCACGAAAGGAACCCGTCATGGGAATTCTCTCCCGCAACAACTCCCGGCCCAGCATCCTCGACCGCGCCAACGCCGAGGCCGGGGCCAGCACACCCTCCAGCCACCACGACAGCCCAGTGGACCCCGACTACGACCGCGAGGCCGCCGGTGCCGCCGCCTCGGACGCACGCGACGCCGCCCTACGCGGTGACACGGAAATGGCACAGCGCTTCCAGGACCAGGCGGACCGCCACCGGGACATCTACCTGCACCCGTACTCCCGCTGACCGGCTGCCCGCCCCGCCCGTCTCGCACGGGCGGGGTCGAGGGGAACCGCGCCAGCGCTTCCAACCAACCGAACCCGAGAAAGGACACAGACCGCCATGACTGCCAGCCCGTCGAAGGTGAACGGCACCGCCCGTCCGCCCGCCGTGCCCGTGCTGGGGGACTGGCAGCCCATAGAGGCCACCCCCGCCCCCCAGGCCGACACCCCCACCGAAACCCAGCAGGGCGCCCAGGTCGACAGCGAACTCGTCGCGCAGGCCCAGGCCGAGGCGATCCGCGCCGCAGCATGGGCCGAGTCGGAGGAGCGCCGCCTCGCAGCCGAGGCGAAGAAGGAAGCCGACCTGAAGCTGGCCGAGGCTGAGGCTGAGGCGATCCGCCTCAAGGCGGAGGAGGAAGCGCGCAAGACGCGTCTTGCCAACGACAAGGCTGAGGCCCGCGCCCGCGAAGAGCAGGCTGCCCGCGAGGCCCGCATCGCCAAGCTCAACCGGGAGCGCGAAGAGCAGGAGCGTGCCGCCCGCGAGACCGAGGAGAAGGCCGCCGCGCAGGAGCAAGCCGAAGCGGCGAAGGCTGCCGAGATCGCTGCCGCCGAGGAGCAGTGGCGGAAGTACGCGCTGCGCTTCTATGCCGTCTGCTCGGTCGTCGCCTTGCCGGTGCAGATCGCCGCGTTCTACAACCCGAACGCCCTGTGGCTGATGGCCGCGCCGATCATGCTTGAAGGCGGGGCATGGGTTGTTCTCAAGGGCGCCCGGGCCGCGGCCTCCGGGCACCGGCCGCACTGGCACTACCGGCTCATCGCGTGGGTGCTCGCCTTCATCGCGGCGGCGATCAACCTCTGGCACGGGCTGCATGCGTTCGACCCGGCCACCGCAATCGGAACCGCCTTCGCATCCATCGCTGGCCCCGGCGTGTACGACCTCCACGAGCACGGCCAGATCCGCAAGCGAGACGGTGCCCTCACCCGCAAGCAGCGCAAGGCAGCCGAGAAGGAAGCGAAGCGACTCGCGGTGGAGAAGGCTGCGGAGGAGAAGCAGCGCACTGCTGAGAAGGAGGCCGCCGACAAGGCCGCCGCCGCGAAGGCGGCGCAACTGACCGAGCTCCGCACGACGCACTTCCCGAAGGTGTGGGAGCACGCCGTGAAGCTCGCGGCGGACCTCGGCGAGACGGACCCGAACGCCGTCTGGGAGCGCGCCAAGCTCGACGTCGAGGGCGCGAAGCCGGGCGAGTCCGCCGACGTTCTCCGCATGCGCAACGCCGCCGCCGCAAGGGTCGACGCGGCCCGCCAGAACAAGCCCGTCAACACCGTCAGCAAGACCACGAACGCGCAGCGTACATCGCAAATGCAGACCACCAAGAAGCAGCGCGTCTACAACCCGCCCGCGCGCCCTGGACGACGCACCAAGGGCGACACCGCGCCCTACGTTGCGGCGGCCCGAAAGCAAGCCTCCATCACCGCCAAGAACTCCCGCCCGAACGCCAACTAACCCACCCCTAGGAGAGATCAGTAATGAACGCCACGATTCTTCGGCTGGCCATCTCGGGCGGCGCCACCATCGCCCTCCTCGCCGGCGCCAACGCCACCGCGTCCGCCGCCTCCCCGGAGCACGAGGCCACCGTCATCGCCATCGCCCGCACCGACACCACGCCGGGCGGCACCGACGGCATCACCAACGGGCTCACCCCCGACAGCGGCGGCTCCGGCGCCCAGCTGCAGAACCCGGTCAGCGGGCAGCAGCCCATGGGCGTCAACGGCGAGCAGATCACCACGCAGGCGTCCGGCGGCGCGATCGGCGCTGGCGTCGTCGCCATCCTGCTGCTCGGCTTCATCGTGGTCGTCCGGGTCAAGCACCGCGACATCAAGCCCGGTGACGCCGTGCTCGTCGGCCTGTTCGGGATCGCCCTGTCGGGCACGGTCATCGGCGCCATGGGCGACCAGTTCACCGAGTCCGCGATCGCCTCCCTCGGCAACATGCTCGGCGGCCTCTAACCCAACCCCGCGGGGTCCACCCCGGACCCCGCCCCGACACCCGGAAGGATCAGGCCAGTGGCCACCGAAGCACAGCCCGTCGAGAAGCAGCCCGTCGAGGAGGAGGCGCAGGAGGCCGCCGAGCCCACCCGTGGCGACCGCGCCAAAGCGGCGCTCAAGACGCAGTACGGGCACGCCGCCGCCCGCACGAAGGACTGGCTGGCCACAGGCGACCTCGACCAGGTCGCCGTCATCCAGGCCGCCACCGAAGCCAAGCAGCGCAAGCACGCCGAGAAGGTCGCCAACCAGCAGCGGGCAGCCGCCGAAGCGCACGGCCGTTTCGCCCACGCCAAGGCCCGCGCCGAAGCCGGTGAGACGGTCAACGCCGGAACACTCGCCACACTGGGCGGGCGGGTCGCGGCCGAGGAATCCCGGCTCGCCGAGCTCCAGGCCACGCCCGTGCTCCCGCCCAACGACCGGGAGATCAACGCCGCCCGGGCCGGTGCGAAGGCCAAGCGTGCCGCCATCGTCGCTGGTGGTGGCCTCGCAGCCTTCCCCGCGCTCGGCGCGGCCATCGAGCAGGCCGGGAACGGTCAGCCCACACTGCTGGCCGTCCTCGGCACGGCCGCCGGGTACGGCTGGTACCTGGTATCGCGCCCTTTCGACGCCGGCCAGCCTGCACCTGCCCCGACCACCGTGCAGCTGGCCGCCCCAACCGTGGATCTGGTGAAGCCGGAACCGCAGCCGGGGATGCGGGAGTTCAACGCCCCGCCGCCCCCGGCGCTCACGGTTGACGAGCTTGATCAGGCCCTCCGAAACATCGGCGAGGTCAAGCCGAACGAGCAGATCCAGATCCTCGCCGTCCCGCAGCGGGAGAAGGACGGAAGCACGACCGTGGTCTTCGATCTTCCGCCTCGCACCACCGTCGCCGAGCTGAAGAAGAAGTTGCCGAAGCTGGCTGGGGCGCTCGGCCGCGACGTGTCCATGGTCGACATCGAGAAGGCCGGAACAGAGGTACGCACATCCTTCTGGATGACGGACCGCGACCCGTTCGAGGAGACCAGGCCGTCGCCGTTGCTCAAGGCCCCGGCTCAACTGGACGCCTGGAAGGAGGGGGTGCCGGTCGCCTGGAACAAGCGGGGTATCACCATCCGGCTTGCGATCAACAACCAGTCGTATGTGATCGCTGGCATGACTCGGTCCGGGAAGGGCGTCGGCGCTTCCAATCTGGTCGTCGGTACCTCGTTCGACCCGCGTATCAACCTGCGGATCGTGGCAGGGAAGAACAACGGCGAGTGGGACCCCTACGCCAAGGCGGGCGTCGCCTCGACGTACTTCAAGCCCAACCCCGAGCGGCTGCTCGCCCTACTCAAGGCCCTGCTCGCCGACAAGGATCGCCGCGAACGGGACCTCGGCAAGCTCGGCAAGTCGAAGCTGGTCGGGCCCGTCATCGAGCAGATCGGCGGCATCGAGCTGCTGGTCATCGACGAGTTGGCCACCTACACTCGGCCCGGCAAGCCGCTGCGCGACGAGATCCTTGAGGCGCTGATCGAGCTGTCTGCGGTGGCTGCCGGTGCAGGAATCCTCATGGTGCTGATCACCCAGTATCCGGAGGCCGACGTCATCCCGCAGGCGCTCGCCATGAACTGCGGCGCCAGGTGGGCGATGCGGGTGGAGAACGCCACCCAGTCCAACGCGATCCTCGGCGGCGGCCAGGCCAGTGCGGGCCGGGACGCTTCCAAGTTCGATCCGCCCCGGCCCGGCTTCGGCTGGCTCGTCAACCCGTTCGCCGGCGTCACCGACTTGGCCCGGTCCTTCGACCTGGACGAGGACGAGCGTGGCGAGATCACCATGCTGCTGGAGAAGGCGGCGAAGATCCGCGAGGTTGCGGGCCGTCTGGCCGGGCAGTGGGACGACCCGATCGAGAAGCACCTCCTCAACGCCACCGGTCTGTCCTCGGCGGCTGGCGGACCGAAGCGGGACGGTGTGCCGGGCCGGAACGTGCTGAACCACACGCCGGAGCAGCGGATGCAGATGGACGCGCTGCGCGGGTGTCTGATCGCCATGACGACGACGCTGGGCCGGGATGTGGCGCAGCTCGACGAGATGGCCGAGATCATCGGCGGCGGTATGACGGAGGAGCGGCTCGGCGAGCTCCTGCGGGCTGCTGGTGCCGGGGGCACGGTGAAGGTCACGATCCCTGGCAGGCCGAACCGCGTGAACGGCTACAAGCGGGCCGATATCGCGGACGCACTCGCCTTGCTCGAAGGTAACTAACCCCGTCGTTTTGCACCCTTTGCCCCGGACAGTCGCCCGGACAGGATCCCTTTCGTCCCGGTCTGTCGCCCGGACGGCACCCGGACGCGACCCGGGTCACGTCCACCCTCCGTCCACCCGCGTCCGGGGTGCAGACCGGGGCAAACCTGTCACTGTCCACCCGACAAACCACCACAAACCCGAAACGGAGAAGATCACCCATGTCCAAGTGCTGGCAGCCCGGCGACGCCAAAAAGTTCGCGAAGCAGGCCAAACTCAACACCCCCTACTACGTCGTCCGCGACATGGCCACCAACCTCGCCCCCTACGAAGACAAGCGCACCTACAGCCAGATCGTCTTCACCGAACGGCGGCCGTTCACCAACACCCCCAGCGCCGGCTCCATGGACGCCGTTCAGTTCTGCCAGAACTACGGCCCCGTCTACGACACCCCGCCCCAGGGCCTCCGGAACCTCGCCGGACCCGCCCCCCAGGTCGCCGGGCCGCTGCCCGCCGGCTACGAGGGCGTCCTCGACGAGGCCGAACTCCGTGGCCTCGAGAAGCGCGTCCGTGACGGCAGCGACCCGAAGAAGCGCCGCCCGCTCGGGTCTTGGCGCGTCTGACAACGACTGAAAGGACACGAGATGAACCAGCAGCAGGCCGTAGAGGAAGCCGCCCGCGAGGTGATCGCGCACGGCGGACCCGCCTGCCTCACCGACCCGAAACAGGTCATGCGCGCGGTGGGCCGCGCCTACGACCTCGGCGCGACCGAGGAAGACCTCAAGGCCGAGATGCGCCGCCAGCGCGGCGAAGGCCAGTAGCCCAAAACCACACAACCGGAGAAGGGATCTAGCACATGGTCACGAGGCAGGAACTGCTGGCGCTCGCAGCGAACACGGAAAACCTGATCGCGCGAACCCCCGAGCCCGCAGCGCACCAGCTCGAACAGCGCGACCGCATCATCGCCGCCGCCCACGCCGCCGGAATCACCGACGCAGAGATCAGCGCCGCCCGACAGGCCTCGCACTAACTCAGCCGGGGCGCCCCTCCAGCCTGCCAGCACACAGGGGCGCCCCTTCCCACCCCGCCCGAATCAGATCGAACGAGGAGACCCTCATCATGCCCGGTCGAATGACCGACCAGCAGTGGGAGGCGCAGAACGGCCCCCTCTCCCCAGCCGAAGCGCAGGCGAGGGGCCTGTGCTGGTGCTGCACCGGGAACGGCGTGCTCTACACCGCTTTCGGCGGCGTTCAGCGCACGGTCGCCTGCCCCGAGAAGTGCGACAACGGCAAGGCGCGATCATGACCGCCAAGGCTCTCGACCGCGCCCCAGCCGCCGCGACGAAGGCGCTCTCCTTCGACGAGCGCCTCGCCCTCGCCGCCCTCGCCGTCGACGCCCGCATCAACACCCACAAGGTCAACCTCGACGACGTCATCCAGGTACCCGCCGAAATCACGCAGCCCCCCACCGCGTGCCCCTACAGCACACCCCTCGCCGTCACCCTCCACAAGGCGCGCGTCCGACTCGAAACCGACGGCTGGTGCGCAGGGGCACTACGCGACGAGCAAGGCGCCAACTGCCTCATCGGAGCCATCCGAGCCGAAGCACCCACCGGGGGAGTAGCAGACGACGCCTGCCGCGTCCTCCTCGACGCCATTCAGCGCGACTTCCCAGGAGCGGAAACCATCCCCTCCTGGAACGACTCACGGAATGGCCCGCGCCAACCACTCCTCTACCTCGACCGCGCCGCCGCCCTCGCCCACGCCCGAATGCTCTAGGAGAAAGCATGGCTGACTACAGCAACCCGAACACGCCGCTCACCGCCAGCCGCTACGCCTGGGACGCCACGTTCAGGTACGGGACCCTCACGACCCAGCGCATCGAAGGCAGCTACGACACGCAGCCCGGCGCCACCGTGGGATCCCTCCTCGCAGGGCTCACCAATTGGTACGCGCAGAGCAATGGCATCCCCGTCGCCAACGTCACCATCACGAGCTACTCGCTACAGGAGAAGTGAGCCATGAAATTCACCCGACACGAACCCGACCGCGCAAGCCAGACCTGCGGCTACCAGATACAGATCGGCAGCTGGCACAACGACGGCAACCGCTTCTGCACCGAACGCAAGGTCAAGGGCCTCTACTTCTGCCAGGAACACCACGACTGGCTCGCCGCCGACGAACCCGACGGCCGCATCCGCATGGCCCCCGGCAACGCCATCGGGCGGTAACCGTGGGAATCAGCATCAGCCACGGCGTCCCCTCCACCCGATCCGCCCTCACCATCAGCAACCTCGGCCAGCACCTCGCCCACGCACTCACTGGGCCCGAGTGGCGCGAGATCGCCCACCTCTTCGACGGCCACCTCAGCGTCCCCGTCCACACCCCACCCACTGAGGCCGGCCGCATCGGCGACCTCCTGGCCAAAGCCGCCAACCACCGTGCCATGAACCCCGAATGGGCCCAACTCGCCACCCTCCTCGGCGACTCCGCCAACCGGGCCGCCCGCGCCGGCCAGAACTGGGAGTGGACCTGACCATGCCCGACATCTGGAACGGCAAGGAACTGCCGAGCCGCAACTCTGTGCACGAGCCGTTGTCCGAGGACATCCACTACCGGCTGTACGACCAGAACACCGGTCGGCTGCTCAGCTTCAACTCCACGAACAGTCTCGGCGCAGTCGCTGGCGACATCGCTGATACGCAACGCGAACACCCCGCCGCCAAGGTCGTCTTCGTCCGCTACGACGGCCCCGCCTACCGATAGGAGGATTGCCATGTGCCAGTCCGAACCGACGATCTACGGCATGACACTCGACCTCGCCATGGAGATCGAGGACGGCGTACCTGACTGCTGCTACGGCCCGATGGACGGCAAGCCCGTCGACGCCCACGGCCACCGTGAGTACGAGTGCGGTGACTGCAGCACCATCGTGGAAGTCGACGACCTCGGCCTCGTCTGGGACATCCGCGAGAAGGCCCGCACCTGATGGCCACGCGACCCGTTGCCTGCTTCGTCGCCGTCTGCGACCTGTGCGGCACCAGCGAGACGAACCAGGGCTACACACCCCACGGAGCGACCGAGCAGGCCGTCATCGACATCGTCACCGAGAAATGGGGCGACCCCACATGCGGCTGGACCCACACCTGGGACGGCCGCCTCGTCTGCAACACCGAAGACGACGAAGCCCACACGACCGCCCACGAAGAAGCCGGGAAAACCATCAGCAGCTGCGCCATGACCGTCACATTCCCGCGCTGACCGACACGCGCCATACCGCACCCCATGCTCGTAGACAAGATCCGGCACAGGCTGTAACGTCGATCGCACCAGCTACACGCTGCCCAAAAACACCCAAGGCCCCCGCATTGCGGGGGCCTTTGCCGTGAGCGGAGGCGTCAATGTTCCACAACCCGCCGCTCGACCAGATCGACCCCGAAGACCTGTGGACCGCGAAGCAGGCCGCCGAGTTCTTCCAGATCACCCCCGAGACGATCCGCATCTGGGTCCACCGCGGCTACCTCACCGACGTCGACGTCGTCGGCAACGGGCCCAAGCTGTACTACCGGCCAGCCCTCGCCGACGCCGAATACAAGACCTGGCTGAACGGCGCCGACCGGCCACTCCGCGGCGGACGCAAGCGCGACCTCGACCGCAAGCGTCAAGCCCGCGACAACGCCACCGCTGTCCGCCGGGCCGCCTGACAGAAGGGGATGGCCGTGGCCGCCACGATCCATCGCTTCGAGGTGCCCGTCGATGACCGCTGGCGCGAGATCAGCGGATGCGGCACACCAATCCACGTTGACTGCCGTGATCCCCAAATCGTCGAGTTCTGGGCATGGCGGCGCGACGACCTCCCGGCACGTCACTTCCGCATCTACGGAACCGGCCAGCCAATCCCCGACGGCACCCACTACCGCGGCACCACGCTCACGCCCGGCGGGCAACTCGTCTGGCACCTCATCGAAACCCCCTGAGCTCGGGGCAGTCCGGCGGCAGCCCCGACGTCCCGCCGCCCGAAGCACCCCCGCCACGAGCGGCGGGACCCCCAATAGGGTCACAGCACGGCCACACCGACCCCGCGACGTCCTACGGCAGCGCATGATGCCTCCCTGCACCAGAAGCACTTGGGGGGAAACCATGCGCACCCGCACAGTCTTGCCTGCCGTCCTGCTTGCACTCGCCGCTGGTGTCACAGCCTGCAGCGGCGCCAGTGACACCGAAGCCAGCCCAGCCGCCTGCAAGGAAGCACTCGCCAAGCAACTCCACGAGGCCTCACAGACCGGCAAGAAGGGCAGCCGGCCGGCAGCCTGCACAGGCATCGACACCAAGACCCTGGAGAAGCTGGTCGGTGAGGTCACCGAGGAGTGGATGGGCAGCGACGACGCCGACAAGGTCGTCAACGACGCGCTGGAAGACGCCTTCGGTGACGGCGTCCCCGTGCCTGACGTCACCGGGACCGAGGTTGGCACCACCGGGATTTCCGACGAATGCCGGGAATGGATCGAGGACGAACTCATTGACTCCTCGGACGCCGTTGACGCCACCACTGGCTACGGCGCCTGCGGTGACCTGTCCGAAGAGGAACTCGACCAGGCCATCGAAGAAGTCACCAACGAGTTGATCGAGCAAGGCGCCACCGCCACACCCTGAGTCAGGAGGCGCCCGTGGCCGGCAACCCGCGCAACGGGCGCCCCTACCGGCGGTTGTGCGAGCAGCAGCGGGCCCTCGGTTTGCCATGCTGGTGGTGCGGTGACGACATCGCTTACGAGCTCACGGGGCGTGACGCGCAGACCAGTGGGTGGGCGTTCACCCTCGACCACGCCCTGGCGCTGTCCCGCGGTGGCGATCTCCTCGACCCGGCCAACGCCCGCTCGGCGCACCGACGGTGCAACAGTCAGCGCGGCAACCGCACCGACGCTGGACGACAGCCGATACGGTCCTCACGGAGGTGGTGACCATGGCATACGACGACGACCTTGCGAAGCCCCAAGACCACGTCCGCATAGCCCTGAAGCGCTGCCGACCAACCGTCCCGCGCTGGTACCAGTACAGCTACACCGCCACCGGCCTTGAGTACTGGCTGCGCTTCCTCATCGGCGAACCCCGCGAGTTCGTCTACGTCGTACCGCGCCGCCTCGCCTGCCGCCTCTTCAAGTGGCACAGCCCCACGTGCGTTGGACGCGGCGCACCTCACCCCCGGAGGTGGTGAGCATGGCCACCGACCGCCTCACCATCCCGTTCGAGTGCCCGGCCTGCCACGAAATCATCGCGATGCCCACCGCCTCGCGGTATGAACACGGGCGTGCGGTCGTAGCTATCGACACGGGTCCGGTACGCGAGCACGTTCGTCAGCCTCATGACGAACTCCCCGACCGATGCTGTGGCTGTGTCGGGGAGCAGTGCTGCAACTGCGGTGACGCACCGTGCTCTACGTCGTGAGCGGCCCTCCCGCAGCGGGGAAGTCGTCATGGATCCAGGCGCGTGCGAAGGCCGAGGACATCGTCATCGACCTGGACCGCATCACCGTCGCCCTCTGCGGCCCGGGAGCTCCAAGTTGGAACCACGACGAGATCCAGTCGAAGGTGGCGCTGCGTGCCCGGTACGCGGCCATCGATGAGGCGCTCAAGCACATCGACGTCCGCGACGTGTACCTCATCCACACCATGCCTAGTGCCCGATGGCAGGCCAAGTACAAGCGGCTCGGTGCCAAGGTCGTGGCAGTGGACCCAGGCCGTGACGTGGTGATGCAGCGCATCAGGGACATGCGGCACGACGGACTGCTGGCCGTAGCGACACGCTGGTACAGCCAGCAGGCCAAGAGCAGCACGCAGACCACCGCACGACAGGCATCACGCTCTTGGTGATCACTCGGTCATCACGCTGAGGCAACACGCACACCGCCCCCGCTTTGCAGTGCAAACGGAGGCTGGTGGAGGTGCCGACGACTGCACCCCGACATACCGGGCACCGCTCGGGGGCCGGCCGAGGGATCAGGTCCTGCCTGGCACCCGTGAGCGCATCCACTCTGACTACATACCCGCAGGTCAGGGGGGTGGTATCCGATCGAGGTGCGTGAGAGGGCGGGCGACCCAACCGCCCTTGTCGCCCGATTTTTTGCGTGGAGTCTATGGAAGATCAACTACGCCGAACCGGGCTTCAGTGGATTAGTGATTGCAAACACTGCGAATGGTGACGCATTGTGATGGCTCGCGATCGCGTAGATCAACACCACCAACAAGATCACCCGCCGCTAATCCCGGCGGCCAGGGACACCTGAGTCTCCCGGCTCGGGAAGTCTAGTGCAGGACGGCATTTCTGTCTGCGCCGGTTGCTAGGTGAGGGGGCGTCATGACCCCTGACCAGGTACGCGCGGAGATCGCCGGGCTCGGTGTCGCCGCGGTCGCTCCGGGGCTGGTGGCTGTGGCTGAACTGCTCGCGCGAAGGCTTGAAGAGACTGAGGCGCCGACGTCGGCTGCGGTGGTCGCTCGCGAACTGAGGGCGACTCTCCTGGAGTTGCGGAAAGTCGCTCCGGTGAAGTCGGAGGGGGACAAGCTCGATGACCTCGCTGCTCGACGCGCCCGCCGCCGCGGCGCCTGACCCGGTCGGTTCGCAGGAGCCTCGGATCTGCACGGTGCCGCCGTTCCTGTCGTCGTCGGGTCAGGAGGCTGTGGAGCTGTCGGCCCTCGCGGGGCTGGAGCTGGATCCGTGGCAGCAGCTCATTCTGGATCGCGGTCTGGGGGAGCGGGCCGACGGCCGTTGGGCGGCGTTCGAGGTCGCGGTGAATGTGCCGCGGCAGAACGGCAAGGGCGGGGTGATCGAAGCCCGTGAGCTGGCGGGTCTGTTCCTGCTGGGCGAGAAGCTGATCCTGCACAGCGCCCACGAGTTCAAGACCTCGATCGTTGCGTTCCGCCGGATTGAGCAGCTCATCATGGGTTGCCCTGACCTGCGGAAGCGTGTGCTGCGGGTGAGGAAGACGACGGGTGAGGAAGCGATCGAGCTGGTTACGGGTCAGGTGCTCAGGTTCCTGGCCCGGTCGGGCGGCTCGGGCCGTGGTTTCACGGGCGACTGCAACATCCTGGACGAGGCGATGATCCTCGGCGATGACGCGATGGGCGCGCTGATGCCGACGATGGCCGCGGTCCCGAACCCGCAGATCTGGTACCTGGGCTCGGCGGGGATCGGTGGCCCGTCGGTGCAGCTGGGGCGGCTGCGGAACCGGGCGTTGGAGGCCGTGGAGTCGGGGGAGCCGGATCCGTCGCTCGCCTACTTCGAGTGGTCGATCGACCCGCACGTGACGGAGTGCACGACGGGCTGCAACGAGCACGACGATGCGGGCGATCCCGGGGCGTGGGCGAAGTCGAATCCCGCGCTTGGGATCCGTATCAGCACGGAGCACGTCCGCAACGAGCGGCTGAGCATGGGTGACGCGATCTTCGCGCGGGAGCGGCTGGGTGTGGGTGACTATCCGTCGGATTCGGCCGGCACGTGGACGGTGATTGGCGAGGACGCGTGGCGGGCGCTGGCGGACGGGGAGAGCAAGCCGGAGGATCCGGTGGCGTTCTCGATCGACGTGACCCCGGAACGATCCTGGGCGGCGATCGGAGTCGCTGGCACCTCGGGTGATGCAACCCATGTCGAGGTAGTGGATCACCGTCAGGGTACGGGCTGGGTAGTTGAACGGGCCCGTGACCTGCATGAGCGCTGGAAGCCGCGCGTGTGGGTGGTGGATGCGGCAGGGCCAGCGGGGTCGCTGATCCCGGAGCTGGAGCGGGAACTCGGCGTTGAGGTCGTGCAGCCGAAGGCCCGTCAGTACGCGCAGGCCTGCGGCCAGTTCTACGACGCGGTGGCGGCCCGCGAGTTGGTGCATCTGGATCAGGCGCCGCTGGCGACGGCTCTGGCGGGGGCGAGGAAGCGGGATCTGGGTGAGGCGTGGGCGTGGGCCCGGCGCGGGGTGAACGTCGATATCAGTCCGCTGGTGGCCGTCACGCTCGCCCGCTGGGGCTTGGGCGTGGACATCGAGGAGCCGGAGGAGGAGGTGGAGCCGTGGGTCGCCTTTCGGTGAGCCGTGTCGGGTTGGCGCGGGTGGGTGTGTTGGCCGGCGGCGGCCTCTTCACTTCTGGAGTCTGGCTGGCCGTAGACATGGCGGCTGGGCTGATGACGGCTGGGATGGGCCTGGTGGCGTACTGCCTGCTGCTGGCCGATGTAGGCCCTGCTGAGGGCGGCGGGAGGCGGCGCCCGTGACGAGCCTATGGAGGTCGGCTCGTCGCGGGCGCCCGGCGCCCGTAGAACAGCGGCATATCCAGACGCTTGAGGACTACGTCAACAGCTTCACCTTCGGTGGGGCGACGTACTACCCGACGGGCGTGCAGCAGACGATGCCGGGTCAGGCGGAGGAGCGGATCCCGAACGACTTCACGGGGTTCGCGACTCGGGCTGTGACAAACGGGGTGCTGTTCTCATGCCTGTCTGTGCGGCAGTTGGTGTTCTCGGCGGCCCGCTTCCAGTGGCAGCGCCTGAACAACGGCCGGCCGTCGGAGATGTTCGGCACTGCGGATCTGCGCCTGCTGGAAGAGCCTTGGGTGGGGGGCACCACGCAGGATCTTTTGTCGAAGGTGCTGTGGGATGCGGATCTGGCCGGTAACTCGTACTGGGCGGCGCCGGAGGGCGAGCTGGTGCGGATGCGCCCGGACTGGGTGGACATCGTGCTTGAGCCGCGCCAGTTCCGGGGCGGACAGTTGGGGTGGCGCCGACTCGGCTACGTCTACCAGGAAGGCGGCCGAGGCTCGGGCGCGGATCCGGTGCCGTTCTTCCCTGAGGAAGTGGCGCACTTCGCGCCCACCCCTGACCCGCTCGCGGCCTTTCGCGGCATGTCATGGATGACGCCGATCATGCGCGAGGTCGGCAACGACAATGCGATGAATACGCACAAGAAGCGGTTCATGGAGAACGCCGCGACACCGAACATGGTCGTCACCCTCGCCCGCGAGGTCGCGCCGGAGGCTTTCGAGAAGTTCGTGGCCAAGATGGACGCCGGCCACCGCGGTGTCGACAACGCCTACAAGACCATGTATCTCGGCGGCGGCGCCGACGTGACGGTGGTCGGCAAGGACTTCCAGCAACTCGACTTCGCCAAGGTGCAGGGGGCCGGCGAAACCCGCATTGCGGCTGCCGCCGGTGTCCCTCCGGTGATTGTGGGGCTGTCGGAGGGCTTGCAGGCCGCCACGTACTCCAACTACTCGCAGGCCCGCCGCCGGTTCGCAGACGGCACGATCCACCCGCTGTGGCAGAACGTCGCCGGCAGCTTCGCGCGGCTGGTGATGCCGCCCGGTGGCGGCTCGGGTTCGGTGCGGCTCTGGTACGACTCCCGCGACGTGCCGTTCCTTCGGGAGGACCGCAAGGACGCTGCGGAGATCGCCTCTCGGCAGGCGCAGACAATCCGGGCTCTCGTGGACGCCGGATTCACGCCCGACTCTGTGCAGCGGGCCGTCGACGCCGAGGACTGGTCGCTGCTCGAACACACCGGCCTCTACTCCGTTCAGCTACAGCCCCCTGGGACAACCGCGCCCCCGGCCCCGCAGACACCTACCGAGGAGGGGACCTGATGGGCACCCTGCATCCCGCGTCGCGTGACCTTGAGCGGTCCGCGCCGTTCACCTTCGCCCGCGCCGACGAGGACGGTAAGGGCGACGGCCAGACACTGACCGGCTACGCGGCCGTGTTCGGCCAGGAAACCGAGATCGACTCGTGGGAAGGGCACTTCACCGAGTCGATCCGTAAGGGCGCGTTCCGTAAGACGATCCGCGAGTCCACGCCGGTGATGCAGTTCGACCACGGTCGGCACCCGCTCATCGGGTCGCTGCCCATCGGCTCGATCGCCGACCTGCGGGAGGACGACCAGGGCCTCTTTGTGGAGGGCCGGATCACGGACAACTGGTTGATGCAGCCGGTCCGTGACGCCATCGCAGAGAAGACCGTGAACGGCATGTCGTTCCGGTTTGAGGTGGTGCGCGAGGAGTGGCGCGACGTCAACGGCAAGCTGGTGAAGCCGGAGGAGGTTCTCGACCTGCTGTGGATGCCCGGTGACCGGGGGCCGCTCAGGCGAGAGCTGATCGAGCTGAAGTGCCGCGAGCTGGGTCCCGTCGTATTTCCGGCCTACGCCGGAACCGAGGTGTCCGTGAGGGCCCGCGGCATGGCGCACGAGTTGTGCCGCAGCGACGACATGACCCGGCAGATTCGTCAGTCCCTTGCCCGGGATGCCGCGCTGCCGCAGGTACCCGAGGATCCGGAGCTGCGGCGCGAAGTCGCGGCGGCTCTGCTGTTCGACCGTGAGGACGCGCCGCCCGCCGCAGGGCACCCGTCCCCGACGGCGAGGACCTTGATCGACGCTGAAGTGACGGCCCAGGCCGCTGCTTCGGCCGTGACGACCACAGATGGCGCGCCGCTCGAACGGGAGCACCCGCCAGCAACTCCTGACGCGCCGCCCCCCGATGGGCACCCGTCGGCACCCGAAAACGCCATGTCAGAGCGGCTCAGGAGCGATATCCGCGAGATCGCGGCGCTCATGAAGACCCGCCTGGCGCCCATCGTGGAGGACACGAACTGATGGAGCTTTCCCACCAGCAGGCGGTGATCCGCCTCAACGACATCCAGACCGAGCTCGAGCGGCTCGGCGAGAAGGACGAGCTGACCGTCGATGACGAGCAGCTCTTCGACGAGCTGACGCGGGAGTTCGGTGAGGTTGACACCCACCGCCGTCAGCTGGAGCGCAAGGCCGCGCTGGAGCGGGTTCGCACGGCGACCACGGCCACAGTGCGCGGTCCGGCCGCACTGAAGATCCAGCGCGGCACGCCGGTCAACCCGTCCGACGGCTACGACCTGGACCCGATCCTCAACCCCGACTCGGTGGAGGACGCCCGGTTCCGTAACCCGTGGGACCTGTCCCAGGTTCGCACGTTCGACCGACCCAAGGCCGAGGTGGGGCGGGAGCTGCGGGCGCGCGCCCTGTCGGCGATCGAGAAGATGCCCGGCACCCGGGACGCGGTGCGCGCCGCGGCCACCAACATCCTGGAGCGCTGGGACGACCGGGACGCCAGCATCGCCCGCCTGTGCCTGGCCACGTCCAGCCCCGAGTACCTGCGGGCCTGGTCGAAGGTGGCCTCCGGCCGGGCGCACATGGTGACGCCGGACGAGCAGCGGGCCCTGGAGCGGGCCATGAGTCTGACGGACAACCAGGGCGGCTACCTGGTGCCGTTCCAGCTCGATCCCACCGTGATCATCACCTCTGACGGCTCCCGCAACCAGATCCGGCAGGTTGCCCGTAAGGTCGTCGCGACCGGCGACGTGTGGAACGGCGTCTCCTCGGGCCAGGTCAACTGGTCGTGGGACGCGGAAGCCACCGAGGTCTCCGACGACTCGACGACCTGGGGTCAGCCGACCGTGCCGATCCACAAGGCTGCGGGCTTCGTTCCCATCTCCATCGAGGCGCTGGAGGACGAAGCCAACGTCACCAGCGAAGTGGCGCGGCTGCTGGCGTTCGGCCGAGACGACCTGGAGGCCGCCGCGTTCGTCACCGGCACCGGCTCCGGCCAGCCCACCGGCATTGTCACCGCGCTCACCGGCACGTCCAGTGAGATCAACGCGGCGACCGACGGCACCTTCGCGCTGGCGGACGTGTACGCCCTCGATGACGCGTTGCCGGCCCGCTACCGGGCGAACGCTTCGTGGCTGGCGAACCGGGCGATCTACAACGACATCCGTCAGTTCGACACCTCCGGTGGCGCCGCGCTGTGGGAGCGTCTCGGCGCGGACGTGCCCAACCAGCTCCTGGGGCGTCCGGCCTACGAGGCTGAGGACATGGACGGATCGATCACCGCGGCGGCCACGAACTTCGTGCTCGTCTACGGCGACTTCACGAACTACGTGATCGCTGACCGGATCGGCATGACGGTCGAGTTCATCCCGCATCTGTTCCACACCTCCAACAACCGGCCGTCCGGTCAGCGCGGCTGGTACGCCTACTACCGCGTCGGTGCCGACTCGGTGAACGACGGCGCGTTCCGGATGCTCGACGTCTGACAGGCAGCGGCCAGGGCCCCGACGTGCAGCCGGGGCCCTGGCATCGCCCCTACACAGCAAGGAAGGAGAAGGCTGTGGCGATCTACCGCTGCAAGGAGCCGTTCCGCACGACGGTCAATGGCGCCAAGCGTGTCGTGCCCGCGGGTGAGCTCATCGAGGACAGCGACCCGGTGTTCAAAGGCCGTGAGCACCTGTTCCAGAAGGTCGACGACTACGTGGCCCGGCATAGCCCGACCGTGGAGCGGGCCACTGCGGAGCCGGGCGAGAAGCGCGGCCTCGGACGGCCGCGCACCACCAAGGCGGCAGCCGCGAAGACGGCGGCACCTAAGCCGAACGACGACAAGAGCGGCCCCAAGGCGGCGCCCGCCAAGGGCAGCGACGGAGGCACCTCGTGAGGCAGACCCTGTACAGCGTCGCCCTGGCGAAGCCGACCATCGTCCCCGCCGGCGCCCGGACGACCACAACGACCGGCACGACCGTGGACCGGATGACCGACGAGGGCGGCTTCCGCTCTGCTCTGGTCGTCGTCAGCACCGGCACCATCACCGACGGCACACATACCGTGGAGGTTCAGGACTCCGACAACGGGTCGAGCTGGGCGGCTGTTGCGGACGAATTCCTGCAGGGCAGCGAACCGGCGATCGGTGCTTCCCACGATGACACGGTGTTCGAGGTCGGCTACACCGGCCACAGGCGGTACCTGCGAGTCGTCATCACCGTCTCCGGTACCCCGGCGACCGGCGGCATTTACGGCGCGGTGATTCTGCTGGGCTGGCCCCGCAAGATGCCCCCAGCTCGAGTCTGAGGAGGTGAGCGATGCCGTTCGACCTCGGCGACACGGTGCGTCTGGCCGCTGATTCGAAGGACGCGGGCGGCACGCTCGCCAACGCCGCGACGGTGGGTCTGACCATCACCCTGCCGGATGGCACCACCGCCACCCCGGCCGTGACGAACCCCCCGTCCGTCACCGGCCAGTACACCGTCGACTACACCTCCGTGCAGGCTGGCCGCCATTCGGTGCGGTGGGTGTTCACCACGCCCAACAGTGCATATACCGACAGCTTTGATGTGCGGGAGGCGATATCTCCGGCGATCCTGTCGCTCGCCGACGCCAAGGCGCACCTGAACATCGCTGCCACGATCACGACGCACGATGACGAACTGCGAGGCTGGATCGAGGCAATCACTCACCTGGTGCAGCAGTACACCGGCATCTGCGCACGCGGCACCGTCGTGGAGGACCACGATATCCAGCCGTCCGGTACCCGCGTACTGACACTGCGCCGAACCCCCGTCATCTCACTGACGTCGGTGACTGCGATCCTCACCGGGGGCACCAGCTACACGATCGCCGACTTGGACACGGATACCCGGATGGGTATCGTGCGGCGCCTGGACGGCGGGTACCTGTACGGACCGCTGCGCATCACCTACGTGGCTGGCCGTTCCGTGATCCCGGCGAACATCACCTCCGCAGGGAAGATCATCCTTCAGCATCTGTGGCGCACCCAGTACGGGGCATCGCGGGCGGGTTCGGCGATCGGCGGCGGCGAGGACTTCAGCGTCACCGAGCCGATCGCGGGGTTCGGCTACGCGATCCCGAACAGGGCGTTGCAGCTCTTGGAGCCGCATCGTCTGCCGCCGGGGGTGGCGTAGATGGCGACGTCTCGTGTGCCGGCGGCGGTTGATGCATTGCTGGCGATCCTGCGCGCCTCGGCCGCACTGTCCGGGGTTTCGGTTGTGGACGGCCCGCCGACAACGAACCTGTCCGATATGGATCATGTTTTCGTCGGCTACCAGCCGTCCGCGGAGGCTGCGGTGCAGTTGGTGCAGGACTTCAATGCGGCCGGAGCTCGGACCCGGGATGAGGACTTCACTATCCCCTGCTACGCGGAGTCCCGTTCGGGCGACACGGATATGCAGGCCCGCCGTGCCCGTGTCTTCGCCATGGTGGCCGCGGTGGAGGAGTCGCTGCGGGCCACGGATGCGGCGCCGACGGCACCGACGCTGAACGGCACGGTCCTGTGGGCGCACTTGACGGCGGGAAACCTGCTGCAAGGGCAGTCGGCTGGGGCGCAGGCGGGCGTCGAGTTCACGATCACCTGCCGCGCCCGTATCTGATCACCAACGTTGAGGAGCCCGCGCGCATGCGGGCTGTTCGCCATGCCCAGAAGGAGAGAAGCCCATGGCGAAAGTCCGCCTTATCGGCCCGGAGCCGGTGACGGTGCCCGAGCTCGGCGCGGAGCGTGTTGTCCAGCCGGACGAGGTTGTCGAGGTGTCGGACGACCGTTTCGACGGCTACGTCTGCCAGCCCGGTACGTGGGAGTCGGTGGAGGAGCCCGGCGCGAAGTCCGCACCTGCTGCGAAGAAGACGTCCGCGGGCAAGACCGCGATGGGAGTTGAGGACTGATGGCCATCGGATCCGGGCTCGGCTCCCAGCTCGGCATCGCCGCGGAGAGCGCTTACGGAACTTTTGTCGCGCCGACGAAGTTCTACGAGTTCACCAAAGAGAACCTGCAGCTCAAGAAGACGACGGCCCAGAGCCAGGGCATGGCCGCCGGCCGCCTGGTGGCGTTGTCGTCGCGGCGCGTGGTGACGCAGAAGGAAGTGCAGGGCTCGATCGACCTGGAGGTCACCAACAAGAGCTTCGGGCTGCCGCTGCAGGCTCTGATGGGGACGACGGTCACGCCGGTCCAGCAGGGTGCGACGACCGCCTACCTGCAGACTCACACGCTGGCGGACACGGCCGGGAAGAGCCTCAGTATCCAGAAGGGCGTGCCGCTCACTAGCGGGACGGTTGCCGACTACTCGGCGACGGGCTGCAAGGTCACCTCGGCGGAGTTCAGTTGCGAGGTCGGCGGCATGTTGACGTCGACCTTCGAGTTCGACGGCAAGACCGTGTCGGAGGCGGAGACCCTGGCGGCGGCGTCGTATCCGCTCATGAGCCCGTTCCATTTCGGGCAGATGGTCGTCAAGCTCGGCACGTTCGGCGCGGAGACCAGCTTGGACGGTATCCGCAAGGTGAGTGTGAAGATTGAACGTCCGCTCGCGGTAGACCGCTTCTACGCAGGCGCGTCGGGACTGAAGGCTGAGCCGATCTCGAACGACCTGGTGAAGATCTCCGGTTCGCTGGAGGCGGACTTCGTCGCCGCCACACTCGCGGACCTGTTCGTGTCCGACGCCGCGCGCAGCTTGGTGTGGGAGTTCAACGGCGACCTGATTGAGGGCGCCCACAACTACCTGTTCCGGGTGACGCTCCCGGCTATCCACATCGACGACGAGCCGCCGTCCATCGACGGCCCCGAGGTCATCCGCACGACGTTCAACTTCACCGGCCTGTACGACGGCACCAACGCCAACAAGATCGAATACAAGTCGACCGACGTAACGCTGTGAGGTGACGTCGTGGCGCGTGATGTGCGGATGCTCAACACCGGCAGCTTGCTCGAACTCCAGCGCCGATTGCGGGCCGCCGGTGACGAGAACATCCGCCGCAGCATGCAGCGGCGGATTCGGCGGGCTGCCGAGCCGCTGAAGGCCGACCTGCAGTCCACGATGCGCGGGCTGGAGATCCGCAGCCAGGGCCGCAGTACCCGACCGGGCGGGCCGTCGCCGAACGGGCGCCCGCTGCGGGCGACGATCGCCGATGCGATCCGTATCTCGGTGCGTACCACCGGCGGCAACCCTGGCGCCACGGTGTGGATCGATCAGAGCCGTCTGCCGCCGGACATGAGGAACATCCCGGCCCGCCTCAATGAGGGCAGGTTGCGGCATCCGGTGTTCGGCAACCGGAGGCGCTGGGTGAACCAGTACGCCTCTGCTTGGTGGGACCAGACGACCCGCCGTAACCGTCCGCGCATGGAGTCCGAGGTTGCCCGCGTCCTGGACGACGTGCGGCGCCGACTTGAGTAGGAGCAACCTTGATCATCGAGTACACGCCGGACGGCGGAGAGCCGCAGCACATCGACGCGGGACGGCTGCGCACCTCCGAGATCCAGGTCGTAGAACGCACCGCTGACCGCCGCTGGGGCGACATCAAGGAGGCGATGTTCGAGGGCGACGTCGGCGCCATGCGCGTTGCGGCCTGGGTCATCAGGAAGCGGGGCGAGCCGTCCCTGCGGTTCGGGGACTTCGACCCGTTCGAGGACGAGCTGCGCGTGCGCCTGGACGTGCGCGAGGTCCGCGCCTTCGCCGAGGAGCTCTTGGCCAAGTACCGCGACAACCCCGATGACCTCGCCGAGGCGTTCAACGAACTGCGGGACTCCGCTTACGACCGTGAGGCGTGTGAGCAGGCGATCGCCGACGTGACGGCCCCAAAAGATCCGGCATCCCCCGAGCCGGAACCGCAGCAGGAGGAGAGCCCAGCTTCACCGAGCGACGGCTGACCTACCTGCCGCTGTTCGGCCTCTACCTCCACTACACCGCGCGCGACGTCGACGACCTAACCGAGGACGAGTTCGACCTGCTCACTGCGTGGATCGACGCCCACGAGGAACGGCTGCGCGGAGGTGAGTGATGTCCGAGCGGATGCGGTTCATCCTTACCGGCGACGACCGGCTGACCCCCGTCCTCAACCGGGCCGGCGACAGCTCCGCCCGGCTGCACCGCCGCCTCAACGACGACATGAACGCCAACTCCCGTGCGGTGACGGCGTTCACCCGGGACGCCAACGGGCGACTCAGGGACTTGCGGGGCCGGTTCCTCAACGCGGCGGACGCCGCCCGGGCCATGGCCGGCGGCATGCCGGAAGTGAGCCGCGGGCTCGGCGGCGTGAGTGCGGCGGGCAGCGACGCGGCCTCGGCGCTGGGCCGCTCCGGTGGGGGATTGTCCGGCGTGCTGCTGGGTGTGGCGGCGGCGGCAGGGCTGTCGCTGCTGCCCGCGCTCGGGGCTCTGGTACCGATGATGGCCGGGGGCGCACTGGCCGCGGGCACCCTCAAGCTCGGCTTCGCCGGGGTCGGCGACGCGATGGAGGCGGCGGGCAAGGGCAAGGAGGAGTACGAGAAGGCCCTCAAGAAGCTGTCCCCCGAGGCGCGTTCCTTCACCAAGGAACTCGTGGGGATGAAGAAGGAGTTCTCGAGCGTCGGCCGGGACGTCCAGAAGGCGATGCTGCCCGGCTTCACCAAGGCGCTGAAGGCCGCCGACCCGCTCGTCAAGATCGTCGGGCGGGGGATGACCGAACTCGGTGGCGCCTTCGGCAAGGCGGCCGAGGGTGCGGGGCGGCTGTTCAAGGATTCCGGGTTCCAGAAGGACCTGCAGACGAACCTGGCCCTGGGCCGCCAGTTCGTCGGCGACATGCTGTCCGGGCTCGGCGGACTGGGCCGGTCCTTCCTGTCCTTCGGTGCCGCGTCGAAGCCGACCCTGACGGCGTTGTCGGGCGGGATCCGGGACGTGCTCGGCCGAGGGCTGCCGGGCATGTTCGATGGGCTGAAGGTCGGCATCGAGGGCAGCTCGAAGTTCCTGACCGGCTTCTTCAGCATGATCAACAATGTGCTGCCCGCGATCGGCCGGTTCTCCGGCGAAGTGGCCCGTGCCCTGGGCCCGCTGCTGGGGGAGATGTTCACGTCCCTGGGCGTGCGCGGCGCCGGCGCGCTGGACGGGCTGGGCCAGGTGGTCAAGGGGCTGACCCCCGTCTTCAAGGACCTCGGGTTCGGGCTGAAGACCACGACAGACCTGATCCGCATCATCGGACCCACCGTGAAAGACGCCGCGGGCGCGATCGTCGGCAGCCTGCTGCCGTCGTTCTCACAGGTCGACCAGGCCAAGGGCCCGCTGCAGCGTCTGTCCCAAACCGTCCGGGACAATAAGGGCGCCATCCTCGAAGGTGCCCGCGTCTTCGCCAACGTCATGATCGAGATGGTGCGCGGGGCAGTGAACGCCGCGCCGCCCATCATCAGGGCCTGGAAGCTCGTCTCTCTCGGGGTCCTGGAAGCGATCGGTGTCGCCGTCGGCGCGGCCTCGAAACTCTGGGGCTGGGTGCCCGGCATCGGCGACAAGCTCCGGGCCGCGAACGACTCCTTCAACAAGTTCAAAGACGGCTACATCAGCACCCTCAACACCGCCGAGAAGAAGGCGACCGACTTCGCTGCATCGACCAACGCCAAGCTGTCACGCAACCAGTTGAAGATGAACATCAACAACTGGAACGAGCAGATCGAGACGGCCAAGGCGAAGCTGAAGACGGTGCCGCCGTCGAAACGTGCCGCCCTCCAGGCGAAGATCGACGATCTGAAGGCGAAGGTCGCAGCCGCACACCGCGAGCTGAACGGGTTGGACGGCAAGACCGCCACCACCTACATCAACACCATCCACAACAAGGCATACCGGGACCACCGGCAGGCAGAGCGCGACTTCACCAACAAAAGCGCACGCGGCGGGCTCGTCCCCCGGTATGCCGACGGCGGTGGCGTGCAGATGGCGCCCAACGGGTTCATCAGCGGTCCCGGGAGCGGCACTTCGGACAGCATCCTCGCCTTGTTCGCGTCCGGCGCGACGGGCCGTATCTCCAACACCGAGTACGTGGTGAACGCCGCGTCCACCCGGAAGTACCTGCCGCTGCTGGAAGCAATCAACAAGGACAGGCTGAGGGTCCGGAAGTTCGCGAAGGGCGGCGCCGCCGGTGGCCGCGGCAAGGAGTCGAGCGGGTCGCGGGGGTCGAAGCAGGGACAGGCCTTGGCGAAGGACCTTGCCAGGGGGTTCCTTGAGGGGCTGACCGGCGCCCGGGACCAGATCAAGGCGGTGGCGGCCGACCTCGCCAGGGACATCAAGACGGCGTTCTCCGGCAAGAAGGAGACCACGCTGCTGAAGATGGTCGACCGGCAGACCAAGCAGCTGCTCGGCCTCGCCGCGAAGCGGGACAAGGTCGCCGAGCGGATCAAGGAGGCGAAGGACTACGCCGGCCAGGTCACCGGCAGTGCCCGCAGCGGCGCCCAACTGGGCAGCCTGGGCTTGTCCGTGGTGACCGGCGGCACCATCAAGACGGCCATGAGCGGCAAGCTCGCCCGGATCAAGAAGTTCACCTCGTACATCAAGACGCTGGCCTCCCGTGGGCTGCATAAGACGCTGCTGCGGCAGATCCTCGACATGGGCCCGGAGGAGGGCTACGCCTACGCCGCCGCCCTGGTCGAGGCGGACAAGGCCACCCTGTCCTCGATCAGCAAGGTGCAGCACGGCCTGGACGACGCCACCCGGTCCCTGGGACGGATCGGCGCGGACAGGCTGTACGACTCCGGCAAGAACGCCGGCAAAGGCTTCCTGGCAGGGCTGGAGTCCCAGCAGAAGGCGATCGAGAAGCTCATGCTGCGGATCGCCAAGGGAATGCAGAAGGCGCTGCGTGCGGCCCTCGGGATCAGCTCGCCCGCGAAGAAGCTGGTCCCCGACGGCATCAACACCGCCCGCGGTATCGGGGTCGGTCTCCTGAAGGGGCTGCCGTTCATCGACCGGGCCATGAACACGGTGGCCGGGCGGATGACCGGACGCACACCGGGACTTGCCACGACGGCCGGGCGGCCGGCCGTCGTCAGTTCGGGCGGCACCCGCCCCATCGAATTCCACATCCATGTCGACGGCACAGTGCTGGATCCGATGGCGGTCGGCCGGCAGATCCAGGAAGCCCTGCTGACGTTCAAGCGGAACCAGGGCGGCGGCGCTCTCGGCCTGGAGTAAAAGGGGGGTGGGGCCGGTGACACGGCTGGCGGCCTTGGTCGGGTTCGGGAACACCGTCACCGACAGCAGCATCACGTGGACCGACATCACGCAGTGGGTCGACATCGTCAACGCGGGCGTCACGGTCAACAACCGGGGTGCGCAGAACGAGCAGTCGGAAACCCAGCCCGCCACCTGCAGTCTGGTGCTGGACAACTCCGACGGCCGGTTCACCGCAGGCCGCGCGAGCAGCCCCTACTCGCCGAACGTGGTGCTCAACTGCCCCATCCAGGTTGCGGTGATCTCCGCAGACAAGAACCTGATGCCCAACTGCAGTTTCGAGTCGGGGGTGTCGGAGTGGACGAGCTCCGGTACCCCGACCCGGGTCACTGACGCCACGCACCTGCAGGACGGCGCCACCGCCATGAAGATCACATGGGGTGCCGTCAGCGGGCAGACGATGACGTCGCCGGTCATCTACGGCCTGGACATCGGCCAGACGTACACCTTCTCCGCCTACGTATGGGTGCCCACCGGGGACGCGCCGGTGCAGCTGTCCGTCGCGGGCTCGAACATCGGCAGCCAGAGCACGGTCTTCGACGCCTTCCAGCGGCTGACCGTGTCGTGGACGGCGACGTCCACGTCGCACCAGGTCCGTGTCCGTGCGGTCGGCACACCGGCCGCCGGTGATGTGGTGTGGGTGGATGCCTGCCAGATCGAGGAAGGCACCAGCGCCACCACCTTCGACAGCAACGGGGCACAGACCCACAACCGCTTCTTCGGCATGGTCAACGACTGGCCCACCGAATGGGAGGGCCTGGGCAGCAAGGTCAGCATCACCTGCACGGACATCTTCAAATGGTTCTCCCGCGCGGACGCGCTGCGGCCCATGCTGATTCAGGAGGTCCTGCTCGACGGGCCGCTGGTGTACTACCCGATGGGCGAGGGGGCGGAGTCCACCTCGTGCGGGGACGAGTCCGGAACCGTCGGCCCGAGCAGCCTGACGACCCAGCAGGAGGGCAGCGGTGGGACGCTCACCTTCGCCACCGGCGCCGGGCCGCTGGACAGCCTGGGCACACCGACGTTCACCCCGCTCGATGCGGGCAACGGCCAGTACCTGCGGGCAGACCTGGGCCAGGAGTTCCGGACGCAGTCGACGAACCAGTTCATCCTCGTCGAGGCATGGTTCTCCACCAGCACCGGCCGCAACATCCTCACGGTGTTCTCCTCCGACGAGGGCTACTACCAAATCTGGTATGTCTCCTCCTCCACCGGGTTCCTGATGTGCGAGTCCCGCCACCCTCAGTTCGGCGTCTCCACCGACATCGTCGGCGGCTCCGATCTGCGTAACGGCCAGGTACACCACTTCGTGTACGAGGAGAACTTCCGGGCCGTCTACGTCGACGGCGTGGAGCAGCTCGGGCCGTTCAGCGGCATCCACAACACTGCCAACCTGGACACTCTGCACGTCGGGGCGAGCCAGAACGGCAGCAACTTGTGGCAGGGCACGGTCTCCCACGTCGCCCTGTACGTGTCCGGCACCCTCACGGCCGCCGACCTGGCCGGCCACTACACCACCGGCACCACCGCGCACAGCGGCGAAACCTCCAGCGCCCGCATGTCGCGGCTGGCCTCCTACGTCGGGCTCAACGTCACCACCCAGGGCACCACGTTCTCGCCCGTCGAGCGGCAGGTCAGCCTGGGCCAGAGCGCGCTTCAGCACCTGCGGGAGGTAGAGAGAACCGAGGACGGCAAACTGCTGTCCTCACGCAGCAGCGCCGCCCTACTCTTCCAGTCCCGCAGCCTGCGCTACAACCCGGCGCCCGCGTTCTCCGTCGCGTATGCAGACCTGGAGACCAAGGACGTCAAGCTCGCCTACGACGACCAGAAGCTGGTCAACACGCTGAGCCTGTCCCGCCCGACCGGCTCCCAGACCCGCATCGTCAACACGGCCTCCAGGGACACCTACGGGCCGTATGAGCCGTCCACGCTGGAGCTGTTCACCACCACCGACACGGCCATGGTCGACCGCGGGAACTGGATCGTGAACCGGTTCGGCGACCCGCTGCCGGAACTGCGGACGGTCCCGCTGGAGGCCTCCACGCTGGGCCTGTCCACCTACCGGTCGATCCTGAACGCCGATGTCTCGTCCGCGTTCACCGTCACCAGCCTGCCGGACCAGGCGCCGGCGTCGTCACTGACCTGCACCATCGAGGGCTACTCAGAGACGATCACCCACCGCCAGCACCGCCTGTCGCTTCACACCTCGCGCACCGACCGGGACACCCGCTGGGTCCTCGACGACGCCACCTACTCGGTGCTCGGCACCACGACACGACTGGGGTTCTGAATGGTTGCCGTACTGCGCGCCGAGACGTTCTACCTGCCGCCGCCGCATCTGCCCGCCGACGTCTGGGATGACGTCCCGCCAGCGGAGCGGGTCCTGCGCTGGCACGAGATCCACGCCCAGCGGCGCCTGCCGCACATCGCCCGCGAGCAGACAGCCGACGCGCTGTACGCGCGAATCGATGCCGGCCGGTGGATTGCGGAACACCCCTGCGGAACCGCGCACGTCGTCACCCCGGCCGACCCCTGGCTGCTGTGCACCACCTGCCTGGACGCCTGGCACCCCCTGATCTTCCCCGAGGACCCGGCCGCCGCCGAGGCCGAGATCGCCGACGAGCCGCGGCGGCACCAGTTCTGGTACCACCCCGCCGACGAACAGTGGCAGACCGAGCGGCTCCAACGGCTGGCCGAGCACGCCGGGCGCGGACCCGCACCGCAGAAGGGTCGCCGCTGATGCCCCTGCTCGCCACACCGCGTACCTGGGTCGCCGGCGAAATGGTCCCCGCCTCCACCATGAACACCGAGATCCGCGACCAGTTCCAGGCCCTGCGCAACGCCACCACCGCCAGCGCGACCACCACGGTGGCGAACACCACCACCGAGACCGTCGTCGGCGTCTACTCCATCCCCGCCAGCCAGGCCGCTGCCGGATCGATCTACCGCGTCGCCGTCCTCGGCAACATCAGCTTCCTGGCGTCGGCCCAGCTGACGTGGCGGGTCCGGCTCGGCGGGGTGTCGGGCAGCCTGCTTGCCACCCTCGGCCCCACCACCGCCTCCGGTACCGGGCAGACGAACAAGGAGTTCTTCGTGCGGACGGCCGTCGTCTGTATCACGACCGGCGCCTCCGGCACATGGTTCGCTGAAGCCCACGAGATCCGGAACTGGACCCAGACCGGCAGCGTCGGCGAACTCCAACTCGGCTCGTCCGACGGCACCGTCACCCGCGACACCACGGCCGCCAACGACCTGGTCATCACCGCTCAGTGGGCTGCCGCGTCAGCGTCCAACACCCTCACTGCCCGCTCCCTTGTCGAGCGGTACACCTAGCCACCGGAGTTTCCCGTATGACGTCCGTCCCCTTCACCGCCGGTACGGGCGGCTACCACACGTACCGCATACCAGCCCTGGCCCTCACCCGGGCCGGAACGCTGCTGGCGTTCGCCGAGGGCCGCGTCGCCAGCGCCTCGGACACCGGCAACATCGACATCGTCCTGCGCCGCAGCCACGACGGCGGCCACACCTGGAGCCCGCAGCAGGTCGTCACCGCACACGGCACCGACACCGCAGGCAACCCCACGGTTGTGGTCGATCCGGCGTCCGGGGATGTCGTGTTGCTGTCGTGCCGCAACGGCGGCTCCGACACCTGGGCGGAGATCCGAACCGGCGCCGCACCAGCCCGACGTGTCTACGTTCAGCGGTCGCCCGACGAAGGCGCCACATGGTCGGCACCAGTGGAGATCACCGCGCAGGTGCGGCCGGACTGGATGCGCTGGTACGCAACCGGCCCCGGCGCCGGCGTCGCCCTCTCGGCAGGCCCGCACGCGGGCCGCCTGGTCGTGCCGTGCAACCACTCCCGGCCTCCCGCCGCCGATGGTGATGACGGCACTGAGGGCCGGTACGCCGGGGGCCACGGCATCTACTCCGACGACGGCGGCCACACCTGGACGCTCGGCTTCACCTCGTCCAACCCCAACGGGTCGCTGAACGAAGACGAGGCCACGGCCGTCGAACTGCACGACGGGCGCCTCTACTTCAACTGCCGCTGCGACAGCAGCGACACACTGCCGGGCAACCGGGCCGACGCCTACAGCCACGACGGTGGCGAAAGCCTGCAACTCGCCTACCGGCCGCAGGCCACCATCACCACCCCCGTGGTGCACGGCGCCACTCTCACCCTGCCGACCGGAGCACTGCTGTACTCCGGGCCCACGCATCCCAACGAGCGTGCCGCGATGGGGCTACGGGTGAGCCACGACGCAGGCGTCACCTGGGGGCTGCGCCGCCGCATCACCGGGCTGCCTGCCGCATACAGCGCGCTGACGCTCATCGACCCCCTCACGGTGGGCCTGCTGTACGAGACCGGCGACTGGTCGCCGTACAAGCGCATCGAATTCGTGCGCATCCCGCTCACAGACCTCGGGCTCTGAATAGCCCTACCTCGTCAATCTCGCCTCGATCTCCCCCGTAGAGGAGCCCTGAATGGCTACACCCATGACCGCTGCTGCGTTCACCCAGGCGCTCCTTGACGAGGGCGTCCACGTCGTCGAGGTCGGCGACTGGGAAACCCACAACCGCAACCACATGGGTCCGTGGGGGCCCACGCACGGGGTAATGATCCACCACACCGTGACCTCCGGCAGCGAGCGCACGGTAGAGATCTGCCGGAAGGGCTACAGCGGTCTGCCCGGCCCGCTCTGCCACGGGGTGATTACCAAGGACGGCAAGGTGCACCTCGTCGGATGGGGGCGGGCGAACCACGCTGGCCTCGGCGACCCCGACGTCCTCACAGCAGTGCGCGCCGAGTCGGCGCTGCCGACCGACAACGAGGCGACCACGGATGGCAACCGGCACTTCTACGGCTTCGAGTGCGAGAACCTCGGCGACGGGCGCGATCCGTGGCCGGACGAGCAGTTGGCGGCGATCGAGAAGGTGAGCGCTGCGATCTGCCGGGTGCACAGCTGGTCGGCCGCTCGGGTGATCCGGCATCTGGATTGGCAGCCGGGCAAGGTCGACCCACGAGGGATCGACTGGACGCTGATGCGGGAGCGGATCGCGAAACGGCTCGGCGAGAAGCCGTCCGTGCCGACACTGCCGAAGCCCACCCTGCCGGTAGTGGACCTGTCCAAGCTCGTGGCGGCGGCCCGATCGAATCCGCCCGCCGAAGGCACGCCGATCACATACAGCGGTGTGAAGGTCGTCGAGGCGGCGCTCGTTGACGCTGGGCTCCTCGCGAAGCGGTACAGCGACGGCCACTTCGGGCGCATCACCATCGAGGCCTACGCCAAGTGGCAGCGGAAATGCGGCTACTCCGGTGCTGCCGCCGACGGCATCCCCGGCCGCGCCAGCCTCGAACGCCTCGGCGCCCGGTACAGATTCACCGTCGTCGCCTGACCCCAACCAGCAGAAACGAGAACGACATGAAAATCTTCGGCAGGGAGCCCGCGCTTCTCCTGGGCTTCGCCGCGGCGGCTCTCAAGTTGCTCACGGCGTTCGGCTTCGACGTCGACGACACTCAGCAGACCCTCATCAACACTGTCCTCGCCGCCGGTGTCGGCGTGTGGCTGGCGATCGTGGCCCGCGACGGCGCGCTCGGCGCCGCACTCATGCAGCTCGCCCAAGCGGGGCTCGCGCTGTTCGTCGGCTTCGGCCTCGACTGGGGCAGCGAGAAGCAGGCCACCGTCATGGCCACCATTGCCGCATTGCTCGCCCTGTGGGAGCGGACGCAGGTGACGGCGCCGGTGCCGTCGACATGGCTGGAGCAGCACAGCCCTGTGGCCCCGTCCGCGCCGCGCGGGGTCTAACGCTGACCCATGAGCGCGTCGGGGAGGCGGTGGTGGCGTGGACGCGGCCATGGTGACGGCGATCGCAGCTCTGATCGGCGGCCCCGTGGCCGCGTTGGGCGTCATGTACGGCAGCCGCGGCGCGAACAGGGCGGCGCAGCAGACCAGCGCGGCGACGATGTACGACAGCTTGACGCAGCGGCTGGTGGCCGAGCGGGACAAGGCGGAGATGGACGAGAAGGCGGCGGAGGCACGGGCGAGCGCGGCGGAGGCGAAGGTCCACGCGCTGGAGGCCGAGGTCTCACGGTTGCAGGCACTCGTCACTCGGCTCGGGGGGGCGCCATGACGCGGACCGAGGTGGTGCTCTACCGAAACCGGCGTCTCCTTCTGCTCGTTGCCGTCCTGCTGACGCTCGGCGGCGGAGTCGCTTTGTCGCTGATCCTCATCGGCCGGGAAGCGGACGCTCGGCAGCAACTCGCACACGAGGCGGACCTTCGGGGCACAGCAGTGTCGACGCTGGCGGGGGACGTTCGCGCGTTGCGGGAACAGTTGAAAGCCGAAGGGGAGACACCGGTCGCACCGGACCCAACGCAGGCCATCGAAGACTTGCCGGACCGGGCTGAGGTTCCGGTGCCGATCCCGGGGCCGGCTGGAGCGAAGGGTGAACGTGGGGAGCCGGGCCCGTCGGGATCGCCGGGCCGAGACGGCGAGGACGGGACGGATGGAGCGGCAGGGGAGCCCGGATCGGACGGCGTCACCGGCCCGGCCGGACCCGCAGGACCTCCCGGCCCCCAGGGCGATCCTGGCCCTCGAGGCGAACCCGGCCCGCCCGGGGCACAAGGTCCCGCCGGGGAGGACGGACAGGATGGCCAGGACGGTCAGACATGCCCAGATGGGTACTCGCTGCAAGCCCCCAGCTACGACCCCGACGCCCTGGTGTGCCGCCGCGAAGGCGCCCCGGACCCGGGGCCCGGCAATGGGAACGGCAGCGGTAACGGTCTGCTTTCTGCGGGCCTGGATCCGCAACGCCGTCAGTACCCGTAAGGAGGCCCCATGCCCAAAGTCTTCCCGCGGCGGCCGGGTCCCAACGGCGCGGCTGCCGACGCCGGCTCCCTTGAACGCGTGGGGCTGAGCAATCCGCCGCCGTTCTGGCTGTCGCCCCGCCCGTTCCTCGAACCCGACCTGCCGCCGCCCGACGATGACGGCGACGAATGACAGACGCCCCGCCCTCCTGCTTCGGCAGGGGAGCGGGGCGCTTCGTCGTGTCCGGAGTCGGTCAGGACTGCCGCTGCGTCTTGGCGAGCGCCTCGGCACTCTCGTCGAATCCGAAACGGCGCAAGGCGGCGATGGGGTCGGCGTCGGCCAGGCACTTAGCGACGTGGTGGTCGAAGACGATCGTGAGCTGCTTGGCCAGAGTGTTGTTCCCCCCGGGGTCTTGAGGGTCGTAGTCCTCGGCTGCAGCGAGGCGTTGGAGGTAATCGAAGGGGATGCCCGCCCGCTCCGATGCATCGCGCAGAGCATCCACGTCGTGAGTCATGAAGCGAACGTACCACGGTGAACTGCTCTGTTACATCTATGCCAAAAACTGTGTACAGTGAGCGGCATGACGACGACTCCCCGAACTCCCGCTCTCCGACTCGTGATGCTGCTCCGCGTCTCCACCGCCGGACAGCTCGACGGCTACGGCCTCGAGGCACAGGAGAAGGACTGCCGGAAGTGGGCGCGCACTGCCGGCTCCGCGCTCGGCGGCGTGCGAATCGTCAAGGTGTGCACCGATGGCGGGATCACCGGCAAGGCATCCGACGACGAGCGCCCCGGGCTGCACGAAGCGCTCTCGCTCGTGGCGGCCGGTGACGCTGACGGCATCCTGGCGCCGAACCTCGACCGGGTGGCCCGTGAGCTGACCGTGCAGGAGGCGACGCTCAGCGTGGTGTGGGCGCACGGAGGCCGCGTGTTCACCGTCGACCATGGCGAGCACATCCCCGACGACGACGACGACCCGATGCGCACCTTCGTCCGTCAGGTCATGGGAGCAGCCGCTCAGCTCGAGCGCGGACTCATCACCAAGCGACTCCGCAACGGGCGCAAGACCAAAGCGGCCGCCGGCGGGTACGCCTACGGAGCCCCTGCCTACGGGCAGCGTGCCTCCGACAAAGTGCTGACCGTCGACGACGACGAAGCCACCGTGCTCGAACAGATGCGCGCATGGCAGGCAGAGGGCGTGTCCATCCGGGGTATCTGCGACCGGCTCAACGCCGCCGAGATCCCCTCCAAGCGCGGCGGGAAGTGGCACCCAACCACCGTGGCCCGACTCCTCAACCCTGACGCACGAGCAGCCGCACGCGAGCAGGCGGCACACGCACGAGCGGCCGAGCGCGAGCAGATCAAGCGACAGCGCGCCGAACGGCTGCTCTCCCGGCTCACCTGACGGGCCAGCTTGCGCGCCTGCGGCTAGTTTCAGCCGCCCCCTATGCCGGTGGCTGGTTTGTGGTGCATGGTGTTGGTGCGGGATCGGAGCCAACCCCCGGGTGATGGTCCCTTGTCGGGCCCTGCCGGGACGCGTTCTCGGCGGGGCCCGCCGCACCTCCCGGCTCCCCACGGGAGGCTTGCGGCTGCCGTCGGCCGTCGAAGTTGTCCACAGGCGCCCGGGTGGGACTACGGGACTCTGCCATGCTGCGGGCCATGACGTACCGCCTGTATCCCAGCCGCGAGCGCGCTCTCAAGGCGCTGCTCCGCCGTCGGCCCCGGCCCACCTACGAGCCCGGCACCTACCGCATGTCGACGCGCCCCGCGTTGTCAGTGGCTGCTCGTAGAGTGGACTTGTCCGGCATAGATGTCTTTCGATCAAGCCGGGTTTGCTGTGAGTTACTGGCGCCCGTCTCGAGCGTGGAACCCCGGGGCGGGCCGCAACCTTGGAGGGGCCGTGGACGATGCTCAGCTCGTAGCCACCGTGGACCTGTTCAGCCCGAATCTGCCCCCGCTGAAGCGCGATCGACTGCTGCGTGAGATGCGTCGGATCAATGCCCTGAGCGAGGAAGAGCGGCAGCGGGAACTCCGGCAGCGCATCTTCCGGGCGTTGCAGATTCCGTCCTACTCGTCCCCTACTCCGCCATCTCGGCGTGCCTGACGGCTCGCTTGAGCCCCATCTCCACCGTGTGCCGGTCGAGCCCCGTCTCGGCCGTCCAGGCGGTAATGCGGTCCTGTACGGCGGACGCCTGGTCAACGGTGAGCGTGCCGGCCTGGATCGCGGCCCAGGCGGCACGCTCCAACGCGATCAGATCGTCGGGGAAGTCGATGTCAGCCACGGCGGGAGTGTACGCGGCCCGGTCACGCCGCCTTCACGACCTCCACGCGCCGCCGCTCAGCAGCCGTCGCCACAGTCCACTCCGCGACGAGCAGCGCATACCGATCCCGCGCCTCCCCGTACAGCCAGCCCCCGCACGCCCGGACGAGGGCGCGAATCTCCGCATTCACGACCGCGGAAGGCCGCACAAGACCCTGCGGTGGCGGGGAGGGAGGCATACGGCAAAGCCTACGGCCCGGCTCTGACAATCAGCCCTCGCCTGGCGGCTGTGGCAACTCGGTGACGAACGTCCCCACACCGGGGTACATGGCCGCCAGCCCGGCCTCCCGCAGCTCCTTCAGTACGCGCTTCGCGGTCACCTGGCTGATCTCGAACTCGTCGCAGATCGCCATTGCGGACGGCAGCCTGCCCCCGGGCGCGTAGGTGCCATCGACGATCCGCTCCCGCATCACGTCGAACACCTGTCGCCACCTCGCCTTTTCCGGCTCCCACCTCATGATCCAAAAGCTAGGCAGGCTGAGTCCGGCAGGCGAGACTAGCCGCCCTATACGACCTATACCGCCCATCCCGCAAGGGTATGGTGACCCACAACGCAAACGCCTCCCGGACGCGGCGCAGCATCCGGGAGGCAGCCGACGAACGGAGCGTCGACGATGAGCAAGCCTACGGATCCCCCATCGCCTGCCGAAAGCACCAGAGCGGCCATAGCGGGGACTGGTCGCCTGAGTCCCGTGCAGCATGCCCACCGCGCCTACGCCGCCCATACTCGCGCATGCGAGAGGTGTCGCGATATTGACCGCCAGCGCTGCGCCGAGGGCCAGGGGTTGTGGCGTGCTTGGGATCAGGCGTGCGCTGACGCGTACCGACGATTGGCCGGCGGGACGTCTTGACGCTTGGGCATGGCGGGGATTGGTGGGTTACCGGCAGGAACGTTTGGCCAATGCTCCACCTGCGGTTACGGAGACAGACGGCCGGTCAACGGAAAGTCAAAGAAAGTGCATAGGACAGCTTCACGGCAGGCTGAAAGTCGGCTTTACTCGTGACACACGGCGCCCCACACGCCGGATCCGAAACCGCTTACCGCTACGGGGTGGGCGTCAGTCGGATCAGCCAGCGATCCATGGGAAGGATCAGGTCCGCTGTCTCAAGGGGGCGACCGTCATGGTCGAAACGAGTGCGTACCACGCGGAACGCAACGGCATCCACGAGCAGACCCAGTGCGTGCGCCTGCTCCTGCGTCAGTTCGGTGCATCCCAGTTCCGCTTCGAACGAGGCGTGCGGCCGACGCTCGCCGCGCCACCATGAAGACACCAGCATCGCGGACCTGCCGCCGGGGTCCAGGCATTCCACGGTCTCGTGGTGCAGCGTCGCGCCCACGCGGACGTTGAGTCGGCCGGCGAGTCCCGCGGTGGCGTGCTGGGGGCGGGTGTCAGTGGTCTCGCTGGAGAAGGGCCAGTCGGCGTCCGGGGCTGTGAGGGTGCGCATGGCAGGAGCATGCGCGACGTAGACGTTTCTGCGCTCCTCGCCCTCCAGGATGCCGCCGCGGCGCAGCAGTTCGTAGGCGAGCCGAATGGTCTGCGGGTGTACGTGGTAGGCGGCGGCCATACGGGCGCGGGAGGGGAGCGTTTCGCCGGGGGTCCATTCGCCGGCGTCGATGCGGCGGCGGATGTCAGCTGCGATGCGGCGGAAGCGCGCTTCTGACATCGAGGACCCCTGGCGTCGATCATGACGTGAGGCCTGAAGGTACGAAGGCGCCGCGGCACTGGATATATCCAACTGTCGGCAGGGAGCCGGTCAGGGGCTGTTGGCAACTGAAGAGGGTGAGGTGTCAGCGCCGCAGGGTCGCGTCCCTGAGGTGCTGATGGGCTGCTTCCCTGGTCCGTACCCCCTTTGCCGGTGCCAGGGTGCGGCCCGGATGTCCGGCAGCATTTGCCGGGCATCCACCTGAACGAGTGACCTGGAGCGCGTGATTCTGGTGCGTGGGTACTCGTTGAGTGAATAAGCCGGGCCCGGTTCCTACTCGCCTCCGAGGGCGTCCCAGGGGAACCGGGCCCGGCGTCTTTTGTGCGCCGCCTGGGTTCAGTCTCCCACTGGGAAACGAGTGGGAAATGATCATGCCTACACACGCAAACACATCAGTACGGATGAATGCCGGATCGACAAGAAGCGCCAGCTAGAGAAGCACACCTACTTCAAACCGCATGGTGACAGCATCGCGCAGAAGGGCCGGATGAAGAAGTCGTAGTACTCCAGGGCGCTGCCGATCCAGGCAGCCGTAGCGGCCTTCTTGGGCTGGCCGGGAGGTGCGGCGGGGACGGACGACACGGCGTGCTCCTTCGAGGGGACTCCAACGTAGATGGAGTGAGCGGAGGGGAGAAGTGCCGGATCCCGGGGGTGATGGGGCGGCCATGCCGGGGGAGATCCCGGTTAATTAACCCACTGGATAGTTAGTAGCGGTTGGGTAGGGATGTTGCGCCCGCGTTTCCCCGGTGTCAAGAGGTCGTGCGCCGTGAGCCTCAGTCCGCCGCGCGGTCCGCCGTCAGATAGGCGATGACCATGTCGCCGAGCATCTGGCGGTAGTGCGCGCGCCGACCGGGATCGACCAGGTCGCGGCCGAAGAGGGCGCCGAAGGTGTGCCGGTTGGAGACCCGGAAGAAGCAGAAGGAACTGATCATCACGTGCAGATCGACGGCGTCGACGTCGGCCGTGAACAGGCCGGACTTCTGCCCCGACTCCAGGATGCGGCGGATCACGTCCAGGGCCGGCGAGCCGATCTTGCCGAGCTTCTCGGAGGCGGCGATGTGCTCGGCCTCGTGGATGTTCTCGATGCTGACCAGCCGGATGAAGTCCGGGTGTTCCTCGTGGTGGTCGAAAGTCAGCTCGGCCAGCCGCCGGATGGCCGCGACCGGGTCCAGATGCTCGACGTCCAGCGCCTGCTCCGCCTCGCGGATCACGCCGTACGCCCGCTCCAGTACGGCGGTGAACAGCTGCTCCTTGCCGCCGAAGTAGTAGTAGATCATCCGCTTCGTGGTGCGGGTCCGGTCGGCGATCTCGTCGACCCGGGCCCCGGCGAACCCGGAGCGGGCGAACTCCCTCGTCGCGACGTCGAGGATCTCGGCCTTGGTGCGGGCCGCGTCGCGAAGTCGCCCGTTGGGCCGTGCCGGTTCTTCGACGCTGGTCATGGGGTTCCTTCGGGCGGGTGCGGCCGGTCTCATTGATTCTAGGAGCTTGCCGCTTCGGTCTTCCCTTGGCCGGGACCGGCTGCTATGACTAACGTACTAGTTCGTACATTACCTCTGAGGAGGGCCGACCGTGGCCAAGGACTCGTATCTCGTCGGCCTTATCGGCTCCGGTATCGGGCCCTCGCTCAGCCCCGCCCTGCACGAGCGGGAGGCCGACCGGCAGGGCCTGCGCTATCTGTACCGACTGATCGACATCGACGACCTCGGTGTCGCCCCGGAGGCGGTGGGCGACCTCGTGCGCGCCGCCCGTGACCTGGGCTTCGACGGGCTGAACATCACCCACCCGTGCAAGCAGCTCGTCATCGAGCACCTCGACGGGCTCGCCCCGCAGGCCGCCGCGCTCGGCGCGGTCAACACCGTCGTCTTCGAGGACGGCCGGGCCATCGGCCACAACACGGACGTCACCGGCTTCGCGGCGTCCTTCGCCCGCGGCCTGCCGGACGCTCCGCTGGAGAACGTGGTGCAGCTGGGGGCCGGAGGTGCGGGGGCGGCTGTCGCCCATGCCATGCTCACGCTCGGTGCGGAGCGGATCACTGTCGTGGATGCGATGCCGGATCGGGCGACCGATCTTGCGGCGGGGCTCAACCGGCACGTGGGCGCCGGCCGCGCGGTTGCCGCGACTCCGGATGCGTTGCCGGGGTTGCTGGGGCGGGCCGATGGTGTTGTTCATGCGACGCCCACCGGGATGGCGGCACATCCGGGGCTGCCCCTTGCCGCCGAGTTGCTGCGGCCCGAGTTGTGGGTGGCCGAGGTGGTGTATCGGCCGCTGGAGACTGAGCTGCTGCGGGCTGCTCGGGCGGTGGGGTGTGCCACGTTGGACGGGGGCGGGATGGCTGTGTTTCAGGCTGTGGATGCGTTTCGGCTTTTTACCGGGCGGGAGCCGGACGCTTCGCGGATGTTGGCCGACATCGCGGAGTTGGCCGGTGTCTCGGGGGTCCGTAGCTGAGCGCCGTTTGGGTCGTGCGGTCTGTCGGCTGCGGGTTGGTCGTGGCTGGTCGCTCCCCCACTCTCGGCTTCGCTCGAGCGGGAGGGGCCCCCATCGCGGCGGAGCCGCACATGTCACAGCCCCGCGCCCTTTCGGGGCGCTGCTCGCACCGTGAGTTCGAAGGAGCACCTTCCCTATGCGTACGTCCACCCCTATGCGTACCTCCATCGCCACGGTCTCCCTCAGCGGATCCCTCACCGAGAAGCTCACCGCCGCCTCGAGGGCGGGGTTCGACGGGGTCGAGATCTTCGAGAATGATCTGCTGGCCAGTCCTCTCACCCCTGAGGAGATCCGCGCCCGTTGCGCCGACCTCGGGCTGAGCATCGACCTCTACCAGCCGATGCGCGACATCGAGGCCGTGCCGGAGGACGAGTTCAAGCGGAATCTGCGCCGTGCGCGGCACAAGTTCGAGTTGATGCGGCGGCTTGGCGCTGACACCGTGCTCGTGTGCTCCAGTGTTCATCCGCTCGCCGAGGACAACGACGCCCTCGCCGCCCACCATCTGCGCCAACTCGCCGCTCTCGCACAGGATTTCGGGATTCGGGTGGCGTACGAGGCGTTGGCGTGGGGGCGGCATGTCAGTACGTACGACCATGCCTGGCGGATCGTCGAGGCCGCTGATCATCCCGCGCTCGGGACCTGCCTCGACAGTTTCCACATCCTCGCCCGGGGATCCGATCCCAAGGGCATCGAGGACATCCCGGGCGAGAAGATCTTCTTTCTGCAGCTGGCCGACGCGCCGCTGATGGCAATGGATGTGCTGCAGTGGAGTCGGCACTATCGCTGTTTCCCGGGGCAGGGCGGGTTCGATGTCGCGGGGCTCGTCAAGCATGTGTTCGCGGCCGGCTATGACGGGCCGCTCTCCCTGGAGGTCTTCAACGACGTCTTCCGGCAGGCCGAGGCCGGCCCCACCGCCGTGGACGCCCATCGTTCGCTGCTGGTGCTTCAGGAGTCGGCGGGCCTCGCCGCGCTGCCGGAGCCGGTCGTGCCCACGGGCGTGGCCTTCGCCGAGCTCGTCACTCCCGACGCCGACCCGGTGGGTGCGCTGCTCAGGGCGCTCGGGTTCGCCCGTACCGCCCGTCACCGCAGCAAGCCGGTCGATCTCTGGCAGCAGGGGGAGGCCCGGGTCCTGGTCAACACCGGTCCCGCCGCCCGGCGTGACGGTACCCAGCTCGCCGCGATCGGCCTGGAGTCGCCGGACCCGGCCGGTGCCGCCCGTCGCGCCGAGTCCCTGCTCGCCCCGGTGCTGCCGCGTCGTCGCGCCCCCGAGGACGTCGCCCTCGAGGCGGTGGCCGCTCCCGACGGCACCGAGCTGTTCTTCTGCGCCACCGACCGGCCCGAACTCACCAGCTGGACACATGACTTCGAACCACTGGACCACCGCGAGCCCGCGCGGCACGTCCACCGCGTCGACCATCTCGCGCTGACCCAGCCCTGGCATCAGTTCGACGAGGCGGCCCTCTTCCACCGCACCGTGCTGGGCCTTTCCACGTGTGACAGCGTGGACGTCGCCGACCCCTACGGGCTGTTCCGCAGCCGGCCGGTGACCAACGCCGACGGCAGCGTCCGTATCGCCCTCAGCGTGGGGCCCGCCCCGACCGACGACACGGTCCGCGCCCAGCACATCGCCTTCACCACGGACGACGTGGTCGCCGCCGCGCGGGCCTTCCGTGCGGCCGGCGGGCGCCTGCTCGCGGTTCCCACCAACTACTACGACGACCTGGCCGCACGGTTCGAGTTCGCGGACGGCGAGCTGGAGACGTACCGCGAACTCGGCATCCTCTACGACCGTGACGCGGACGGCGACTTCCGCCACTGCTACACCGAGACCGTCGGGCGGGTCTTCTTCGAACTCGTCCAGCGGGACGGCGGCTACAGCGGGTACGGCGCGCAGAACGCCCCCGTGCGGCTCGCCGCCCAGCACGTCGGGCGGCCGCCACGCTGACGGACGTCACTGGCGGCTGACGGTACGCGTCACACCGGTGACGACCGTGGTCGCCAGGATCCAGCCCGTGATGACGAGGGCGTACGACAGCCACTGGGCCCAGCCCTCGGGCGCGTACGCCCGCTCCTGACCGAAGTCGATGATCGGCAGGAGCAGATCGAGGGTGTAGAAGACGGCGTTGAACTTCGGGGCCTCGTCCGCCTTGAGCGGGTGCGGCGGGTGCAGCGCGTACGCCACCGAGCCCACCGCCATCAGCGACAGCAGCCAGACGGCCGCGCGCAGCGGACGGAAGCCGTAGCCGACGGTGGCGTCCTGGGCGTAGCCCCACAGCCGCCCGAACCAGGGGAGCGTGGCGCGGCGGCGGCGCTGCTTGGCCAACTGGACGAGCCGGGCCGCGTCGTCGTCGCCGATCCTGCGGTACGCGGCGGTCAACTGTTCATAGGAGTGCGGGATGAATCCGTCAGTGTCCCGCGCGAGCATGGGCAACCGGTCAGGGGCCGGCAGGTGGGAGAGCAGCGAGGTGTAGGTCAGGTTGTTGAGGCGTACCTGGTCGGGGACCACGTCGGGTTCCACGAGCAGCACCTCGACCTGGGAACGCCGCAGATTGAGAACACCCTCCATGCGCGGGCCGTTGCGCAGCCAGAGCTCTCCTATGACGCAACTGCTCGCCCGCAGCGCCGTACCGCCGGGGTTCGCCATGCGCGTGTACGACAGGTCCAGGCGGCCCGCTATCCGGGCGCCCCGTATCTCCAGCCGGCCTTGCACGTACGCGTGCCGTATCTCGACGTCGGCCTCCGCCGTGAGCGTCTCCGCGGCGAGGGCGATGCCGCCGCCGGGTCGCTCGAAGCGTGCCCGGTTGAGGTTGAGCGACCCGGCGACCTTGGCACCGGCCAGCCGCACCTCCCCGCGTGCCCGTAACTCTGGCGCGCACAACTCCTCGCCGATCTCGGCCTGGTTGAGCAGCAGCGCCGGTTCACCGTCCGGTGCGGTCACCTCGGTGCGTTCCATGAAGAGGGTTCCGGAGATCTGCGCCCCGGTGAGCCGTACCGGCCCCCGGAACCGGCAGTCCGTCAGCCGCACCCCTCCGTCGACCCGGACCCGCGCCGAACGCAGGCCCGGGAGTGCGGACTTGGTGAGATTGAGGTAGCTGAGCTGGGCGCCGGAGAAGTCGGGGGTCTCCTCGAAATCGCAGTCGCTGAGGCGGATGACGTTGTCGACCGTCGCGTACTTCAGATCCAGGACGCCGGTGATCCGTGCGCCCTGGATCTTGAGGGCGGCGACCTCACCATCCCGCTGGGGAGCGGTGAGCAGCAGAGTCCGCAGCACGCTCGCCCGTACGGTCCGCTCCGGTCCCCGGTCGCCGGTGTCCGTACCGAAGTCCACCGACGCACCCCGGGGAAAGGCCTCCCACACGCGTCGCTCGGCCGGGCTCAGATCGTTGATCATCATCACCCGGGACTCTCACCCGGCACAGTTGTAACTGTCAACCACGCCTTGTCTAGTGGCCCCATGCCTCCCCATGCGTACGGTGGGCGTCCGTCAGGCCGTTCACGAAGAAGCGCTCGTAGTACTCGTTCTCGACATGATGGACCTGGAGCCAGACGCCGGGGACATGGATGGCGTCCGTGTGGGCCGGGAAACGGCCGTGCGTGCGGATGATGTACTCGCAGACGTCCCGCGCGCAGTCGATCACCCGCTGTTCGTACTCACTGGCCTCGGTGAGATAGCGCTGTCCGTAGTCCTCGCGGTAGATCCGGGTGAAGACGTCCCGGTCGGTGTAGATGCCGTCGCGGCCGAACTTCTTGTCGATGATCCTCCCTACGGCGTCCGACATGGTCGGGTACTCGGGCGGGCACGCGGCGGCGATGAGCGTGTCGCCGTCGGGGGAGCGGAGGCCGACCGGGTGCGAGCGCACGTTGGCGTACTTCGGCAGCGGGATGTGCCAGCGCCACAGATCGGCGAGTTTCCAGCGCGGGGTGACGAAGTCGAAGCCGAGCATCCTGCCGTACTCGCGGGAGAACTTCGGGTCGCCGAGGGCGATCTGCGGGTTGATGGAGGCGTGGATCCAGGCGCCCAGGCCCATCGCCTCGGCGGTGAGCATCAGGTTCTGCAGCAGCAGGTCCGCCTCGATCTGGGTGCGCATGGGGCCGAGGGCGCCGAGCGGCAGCTTCAGGTCCTTGTTGAGGAAGCCGTTCTTGACCCACTTCTTCACCCCGGCCGCGCGGTAGAAGTTGCGGTCGTCCACGAACGTGGGGCGGGCCCCGTCCGGCTGCGTGAGCAGATACATCAGGGCGTTGACGTACTGGTGGGACAGGTCGACCACCGGGAACAGCAGGGTCGTTCCGGGCAGGTTGGACAGGAAACGGTTCGAGTCGAGGTACGCCGGGAAGTCCCGCCGGCCCACCTCGACGTCCAGGCGCTTGTCCAGGACCTTCACCTTCGCCTGGCGTGCCCGCGCCACCAGGGTCTCGGCGTCGAACGGCTCGTGCGGCGCGGGCTCCAGCCTGCGCAGGAAGTAGGTGCCGGTGTCGTTGACGAGGAAGAAGTGGGTGCCCTGCGCGTTGTCCGGGCTCCCGGCGGTGCGGCCCGCCATCGTCAGATTGGGCTTGGACATGATCGGCGTCCCGTTGTCCGGGTCCTCGAAGGGCCGGTCGGGCATGGTCAGCCCGGTGGAGCCCGTGATCGCGATGAGCACCGCCTCCTCCAGCTCCGACAAGGGCTGCGCCTTGTTGCCGGACTTGTAGGTCATGGTCCCGGCGGACACCTTGGCGCCCCGGCTGACGCGGTGCGTACGGCGCCGCCACATCGTGCGGAGCAGCGGGCGCCCGAAGAGGTCGGCGAGCCCGGGGTGCATGGTGGCGGTACCGGCCAGGGCCGACCCCCCGTCGAACGCGGCCCCGTCGAACGCGGTCCCGTTGAACGCGGCCCCGCCGAGCGGCTCCTCGGCCGCGGGCATCCCGGACTGGTTGTCGGTGAATGTCATTCCGTTCCCCCGTTGTGTTCCGGGCCCGGGGTCTGACACGCCCCGGGCCGTGTGTCACGGCGTCATGGTGAACCGCCGTTGTCGCTCGTCGGCCGCACCGTCCGCCACGGCGCGAACGCGCTCGCCCCGCGGGGCAGCAGCGGCGCCAGCTCCGGGCAGTGGCGCAGGACGACGGAGTTCATGCCGCCCTTCTCGACCCAGTCGATGCCGAGCGGTGTGTAGACCTCCGGCCGGTAGTCGACCGTCAGGAACCGGTCGCTCTGCAGGCGCCGACTGGCCATCAGGATGAAGATCCGGAACGCGGTGTCGCTGAAACCGAAGCCCGTCGGCGGGTTCTCCGCAAGCAGACCGACCACTGTGTCGATCTCGTCGACATCGCGGTAGACGTCCTTCAGCCGCGCCAGCGTCTCCGCGTTCTCCGTCAGCTCCTCGAACGAACGGATACGCCCCTTGTGCAGCCCCGCCCGGAAGTCGTTGTAACGCGGCACGCCCCGCCGGCGCGTCCGCACGAGGTCGACGACCGACAGGTCGACGATCTCCCCGTCACGCTCGAACCGCTGCAACGAGCGCGGGAAGTTGTGCAGGGTGATCGCGCCCGGGTGGGCGATCCCGAACGAGTACAGCGAGTTCGCCAGCCCCGTCTTGCGGATCTGCGTCTCGGCCGCACCGCCCTGGATGTCCCGGAAGCCGACCGTCTCCAGCCGCCGCCCGAACTGGTGCTCGCGCAGCTCGTAGTCGTCCGGGATCAGCGGATGCATGCGGTAGACGGTGACGAAGTCCTCGGTGAGGGAGTACGGCGCCGCGTGATGGTCCGGCAGTGTCTTGGGGATGCCGGTCAGCGAGTGCGCTTCGAACAGCCACAGGCCCAGCTGGTTGAGCCAGTTCTTCGGCGGGCCGGACCAGTTGGTGCGCAGCGCGACGTCGATCGCCTCGGTGGCGAGGATCGCCGGCGTCCACTCCACGGTGTGGATCTTCGCGATCAGCGCGGACACCACCAGGCGGGCCGTCTGGTAGACCCGCTCCTCGCTCATCGTCGGGTACTCGGCGCGCAGCGCGTCGCACACCGCGTTGTGCTCGCGGGCGAACAGCGTGTGCATCGCGCTGAGCCCCATCCACCAGCTCTCGTTGAACCCGGTGAGCGGAATGCCGTTGCCGCTCACCGGCAGGTGGCCGTCCTCCAGACGGAGCCCCGCGCCCCCGTCCGGCTCGCGCAGGAACCGCGCGGTCTGCTCGTCCCCGCCGTACACCTCTGAGCCGTCCCACCAGTGCGAGGCGCTGTTGGCGAACAGGATCGGCGGCTCGCCGGGCCGTTCGATGCCCTCGTTCTCCGCGAACCGCATCACGTTCTCGGCCGGCCCGTTCGGTGTGTTCTGCCAGCCGCCGCCGTGTCCGGGCGGCAGCGGCACCTCGACACTACGGTCACCGGGATTGTGGCGGCGGTGGTTGACCCAGTCGTGCACCTGGAACTGGATCCACGCCGCCGCCAGCACATTGAGCGAGGTCGCCGGCACGAAGCTCTCGCGGTGCAGCAACTGGCGGCTGACGGTGACCGGATTCGGCGTGTCGAAGAGGTCCGGCCGGTAGTCGGGTTTCAGGTTCCGTCCGAACGCGGCACCGACGGCCCCCATCCTCGGCTCCGACAGATCGTTGTACGTCCCGTCGTACGACCGCTCCGTGCGCAGCCGCTCCGGGATCGGCTCCGGCACGGGCTGGGCCTTCGGCGGCGCCTCGCGCACCTCGGTGTCGATCAGGTTCAGCCGCCGCAGCACCTTCCGCAGGAACACCAGGTTCAGCAGGCTCAGCGACAGCGGCAGCCGATGCCAGGGCACGACGCGGTTCAGCACCCCGATGAGGGCGCCCACGGGACGGCCGAGCACCCTGTTGCGCAAGGGTTCCTCGGTGACGAAGCGCAGCCCGAGGCGATGGGCGCCGCCCGCCTGGTACCCGGCCTTCCGTGCCCGGTTGATGTTTCCCAGTGGCCGGAAATCGTCGGTCGTGTACCAGGGGTTGAACGTCAGGTCCTCGATCCGCCGCGCCGCCGCCCGTGCCTCGGCGCCGTCCAGTTCCTGGCTCGGGATGGTGAGCCGGGCGATCGGCACCGCCGGCGCCACCTCGTCCTTCCACTCCACCGCCGCGTCCTCGATCGGCGTGCGCCGCTCATCCACGTACCGCTGGACGCACAGATCGAACGCCACGTCCGTCTGGCCGAGCCGCCGCGCGAACTCGCGGTGCAGGAAGTCGGCATCCCGGCGGTCGGGCGCGGGCGCGGGCGGCGTACCGGGCGCGGGCCGCAGCAGATACCGCACGGGCCCCGCCTCACCCCAGAGGATGGCCCCTCTGCTCCAATAGGTCTCGTTCGCAAGGGAGTTGACGGTGCGCCGGGTCGCGGCTTGCACATTGCGCCGCATCCGCGCGGCCGTCTTCAGGCCCACCGCCAGGGGCAGCTTCACCAACAGCCCGAACGCCTTCTGCAACGGCGTCCGCGCCCCCGCCATGGCCTTGGCGAACGCCACGAACTCCCGCGCGTCGCTCGCGTGCGAGACCGGGAAACTGGTGGCCAGCAGGTCATGGCTCTCGCCGTCCGACACCCGCACGCGGACGGCCGCGCCCCGCAGGTCGGGCGAGCCGTCGCCCTGCCGGATACCGCTCGCGTTCGACAGCCGTACCGTCGCCGGATAGTCGGCGCCGGGCTGCGCGAAACCGACCCGCAGCGCCTCCGGGAGGTCGTCGTGGAAGCGGAGCCGCGCGTTCTCGACCGCCACCGGGGCCTTCGCATGGAACGCCCGTGCGATCCCGCCACCCCCGGCGCGCCGGTTCCTGACCTGGACCTCCATCAGCTCCCGGGCCAACCGCTCGAAGACGCGCCGCTCGGCCTCGGGGCTGCCGCCTTCGTACCGCTCGTATCGCTGATGGTGCTGCCCGGTCTCGGCCATCGGTCGTTTCCTTCGGACGGACGCGTGCGGACGCGTACGGATGCGTACGGGATGCATACGGGACAGAGGCCGCACGCTACCGGCGGCAGGGTTCGGCCACAGCGACAGTTCACGCCATGTACACATCTGACAATAATGAGGATGACCCTCGCAATCCGGCATGTCGTGGGAGTGTTCGAATGGGTGAAAAGGGCGATGCGCCGAACGGGGAACCGCTGGTCGGCGGCACGGTGAACGCGGGGCGGTCTTCCGGCGGGGTTCCGTGGTCGACCGCCCGGCGCCGAGTACCGCGCCCCGCCCTCCACACCCGCCTCCGCGCGCTGCGGCACCATGGCTTCGAAGGCGGCCCGCTTCCCGTCCGCCTCACCTCGGACGGCCGTGAGCAGCTGACCTTCGTACCCGGTGAGGTGGTGCTGCCGCCGTTCCCGTCCTGGGCGTTGACGGAGCCCGCGCTCGCGTCCGTGGGCAAGCTGCTGCGACGCCTGTGCCCTGATCGACTTCGACCTCGCGGCACCGGGCCGCCCCCTCTGGGACGTCGCCTCGCCGACAGCTAGCCCGCGCCCCTTCAGGGGCGCGGGGAACTGCGCGAGCAACCACGAACGACCCGCAGACGCCCAACATCCGCAACCTCCCGAGCTCTCCGGCGGGGGTTGAAGGGGCACAGCCCCTGGGGATGATGGGGGTCCCCCCGCTCGAGCGAAGCCGAGAGTGGGGGAGGGTAGGGGCGGCGGGGGCGAACCCCTACTTGCTGGACTCCACCGCGTGGCCGCCGAACTGGTTGCGCAGCGCGGCGATCAGCTTCATCTGGGGGGAGTCGGCCTGGCGGGAGGCGAAGCGGGCGAACAGCGACGCCGTGATCGCCGGCAGCGGCACCGCGTGGTCGATGGCGGCCTCGACCGTCCACCGTCCCTCACCCGAGTCCTCCGCGTACCCGCGCAGCTTCTCCAAGTGCTCGTCCTCGTCAAGGGTGTTGACGGCGAGGTCGAGCAGCCAGGAACGGATGACCGTCCCCTCCTGCCAGGACCGGAACACCTCGCGGACGTCCGTGACGGACTCCACGGTCTCCAGCAGCTCCCAGCCCTCGGCATACGCCTGCATGATGGCGTACTCGATGCCGTTGTGGACCATCTTCGAGAAGTGCCCGGCACCGACCTTGCCGGCGTGGACATAGCCGTACGGCCCCTCCGGCTTGAGCGCCTCGAAGATCGGCTGGAGCCGCTCGACGTGCTCCTTGTCGCCGCCGACCATCAGGGCGTAGCCGTTCTGCAGACCCCACACACCACCGGAGACGCCCGCGTCGACGAAGCCGATGCCCTTCGCGCCCAGCTCGGCCGCGTGCTTCTCGTCGTCCGTCCAGCGGGAGTTGCCGCCGTCGACGACCGTGTCACCGGGGGAGAGCAGGTCGGCCAGCTCATCGATGACGGACTGCGTGGCGGCGCCCGCCGGAACCATCACCCACACCACCCGCGGGCCGTCGAGGCGCTCGACCAGCTCGGCCAGACCGCCCACGTCGGAGACATCGGGATTGCGGTCGTAGCCGATGACGGTATGGCCCGCGCGGCGGATCCGCTCGCGCATGTTGCCGCCCATCTTGCCGAGGCCAATGAGTCCCAGCTGCATGTCAGTTCTCCTTGGTGCCGCCGCGCAGGGCGACGGCGTACATGTCGTCGGCGTCGAGGCGCCGCAGCTCCTCGGCGATCAGCTCGGAGGTGGCGCGCACCTTCAGGGCGAGAGTGCGGGAGGGCTGGCCCGGCAGGGTGAGCGTGGCGAGCGGGCCCTCGGGGCGGTCGATGAAGATCTCGCCCTTCTCGGAGCCGAGACGCACACCCGTCACCACCGGCCCGGCGGTCGTGACCCGCTCGACCTCGACGCCGAGGCGGGCCTCCAGCCAGCGGGCCAGCAGCTCCGCGCTCGGGTTCTCCGCCTCGCTCTCCACGGCGGCCGAGGTGATCTCCGTCCTGGCCTGGTCGAGCGCGGCCGCGAGCATGGAACGCCAGGGCGTCAGCCGGGTCCAGGCGAGGTCGGTGTCCCCGGGGGTGTACGAGGCGACCCGCTGTTCAAGGGCGGCGAGCGGGGTCTCCACCGCGTACATGTCGGTGATCCGGCGCTGGGCGAGCGCCCCCAGCGGGTCCTTGGCCGGTACGTCCGGCGCGTCCACCGGCCACCAGACGACGACCGGCGCGTCCGGCAGCAGCAGCGGCAGGACCACGGAGTCGGCGTGGTCGGACACCTCGCCGTACGTCCGCAGCACGACCGTCTCACCGGTGCCCGCGTCGGCGCCGACGCGGACTTCGGCGTCCAGGTGCGACTTGGTGCGGTCCTTCGGGGTGCGGGCGTGCCGCTTGATGACGACCAGGGTGCGCGAGGGGTGCTCGTGCGAGGCCTCCTCGGCCGCCTTGATCGAGTCGTAGGCGTTCTCCTCGTCCGTCACGATCACCATCGTGAGGACCATGCCCACGGCGGGGGTGCCGATGGCCCGGCGGCCCTGCACCAGGGCCTTGTTGATCTTGCTTGCCGTGGTGTCGCTCAGGTCGATCTTCATGGCCTGCGCCAGCTCCGTCCATCTCGTGCGAGCATCTCGTGGGCTTCCAGGATCAGCCGTTCGTACGCCTCCGGGCTGGACTCGGTGCACGACTCGCCGTACGCGAAGTCCATCGTGACGTCCCGGAGCCACTGCGTGCTCCGCCCGGTGCTCATTCCTCGTCAACTCCCTTGCTGTTCAGGGACTTCGTCACCGCGTCCAGCAGCTCCTGCCACGCCGTCGCGAACTTCGCCACGCCCTCCTCCCCCAGCTGCCGCACGACCTCGGCGTACGAGATGCCGAGCGCCTCGACGCCCCTGAGGTCGGCACGGGCCTGCGTATAGCCGCGGGTGACCGTGTCGCCGCGGACGACACCGTGCTCGGCGGTCGCGTGCAGGGTGGCCTCCAGCATGGTGTTGACCGTTCCCGGAGCGACCGGCTCGTCCACGTACAGGGTGGGCCTGTACTCCGGGCCCTTCACGCCGGTCGAGGCCCACAGGGGCCGCTGCCGGTTCGCACCCGCGTTCTCGAGGGCCTCCCAGCGGTGCGTCGAGAAGGCCTCCTCGAAGGCCTCGTACGCCAGCCGGGCGTTGGCGAGGGCCGCCTTCCCCTTGAGGGCGAGGGCCTCGTCCGTGCCGAGGAGTGTCAGCCGCTTGTCGATCTCGGTGTCGACGCGGGAGACGAAGAAGGAGGCGACGGAGTGGATGGCCGTGAGGTCGAGGCCCGCCGCCTGCGCCTTCACCAGGCCCGCCATCAGGGTCTAGCCAGGGGACGCCCCGCTTTAGCGGGGTGGGGAATGGTTTCTCTGGGCTGCTCTGACCTCAACTGGGTGCACGGATCTGCACTGTTCACCTGTGCCGCCTTTCTGCCGCATTAGACCTGCGGCGTGTGTATAGTGATCGCATGGCCGTGACCAGGAAGGTTCGCCGATTCTCCGGCGGCGTGTACGACCTCGGGCTCCACATCGTGTGGTGCCCGAAGTACCGCCGTCCGGTCCTCGGCGGCCCAGTCGCGGCACGGCTGGACGAACTGATCCGGCAGAAGGCAGACGAGCGCGGCTGGGAGATCATCGCCCTTGAGGTGATGCCCGACCACGTCCACCTCTTCGTGAAGCACGACCCGAAGTCGTCAGCCTCGTACGTGGCCAACCAGTTCAAGGGCTTCACCTCCCACGTCCTGCGCGAGGAGTTCCCGCACCTGAAGTCGCGGATGCCCACCTTGTGGTCGTCGTCGTACTTCGCGGCATCGGCCGGTGCCGTGTCGGCGGCGACGGTCGAGAAGTACATCAACACCCAGTGGGAACGCCCGTGGAAGAAGGGGGACGGCTCGTGATCCGCGCGTACAAGTTCCTCCTGCGCCCCACCGCCCGTCAGGCCGTCGCACTGCGCGAGATGCTGGCCGACCACTGCTCCCTGTACAACGGCGCTCTCCAGGAACGCCGGGACGCCTACCGGCACGCCTCGAAGAGCACCGTCCGCTACGGCGACCAGTCCGCCCAGCTCAAGGACATCCGGGCATTCGACCCCGAGCGTCAGGGCCGCTGGTCGTTCTCCTCCCAGCAGGCCACCCTGCGCCGCCTCGACAAGGCATTCCAGGCGTTCTTCCGCCGCGTCAAGGCCGGTCTCATGCCGGGCTACCCGCGTTTCAAGGGCGTCGGACACTTCGACACCGTCACCGTCCCGAAGGACGGCGACGGCTGCCGCTGGGACTCCACCCCCCACGACCCGCAGACCCGCGTGCGCCTCCAAGGCGTCGGGCACGTCCGCGTGCACCAGCACCGGCCCGTGCAGGGCCGCGTCAGGACGATCTCGGTCAAGCGCGAGGGAAACCGCTGGTACGTCGTCCTCGCCTGCGACGAGGTCCCCGCCGAGGAGCTTTCGCCCACCGGGGCGATCGTCGGCATCGACATGGGCATCGCCCACTTCCTGACCACCTCCGACGGCGAACACGTCGCCAACCCGCGCTTCCTCCAGGAGATGGCCGACGAACTGGCCGAAGCGCAACAGCACCTCGCGATGTTCCCCAAGCGGACCCGGCAGCGCACCAAGCGCCACCGCGCGGCGGCCCGGAAGGTCGCCAAGCTGTACGGCAAGATCCGGCGGCAGCGCGCCGACTTCCACCACAAGACCGCCCGCACCCTCGTGCGGGACCACGACGTCATCGCGCACGAGCGACTCAACACAGCGGGCATGACCCGCGCCCCCAAGGCCAAGCCCCACCCCGACAACGACGGCGCGTGTCTCCCCAACGGCGCCGCCGCCAAGGCCGGGCTCAACCGCAGCATCCTCGACGCGGGTTGGGCGCAGTTCCTGACGATCCTGGCGAACAAGGCTGAGAGTGCCGGTCGCCTCGTGGTCTCGGTGGACGCGCGCAACACCTCCCGCACGTGCCCCGAGTGCGGGCACGTCGCGAAGGAGAACCGCGTCACCCAAGCGAAGTTCGAATGCACGGCGTGTGGGTTCGCGGCGAACGCGGACCACGTCGGCGCGACGAACGTCCTCAACAGGGCCGGGCTGGTCCTCTGCGCGGCGGCTTAACCACCGACGCAGGAAGCCCGCGCGTTTACGCGTGGGTGGAGTCACATAGGCGTGCGTCACCTCGTAGTAGCGCTCCAGCGAGAAGATCAGCGTGACGTTGACGCTGATGCCGAGGCCGATGACCTCGGTGATCGCGGGCAGGCCGGCCTTCGTCGCCGGGATCTTGATCATCACGTTCGGACGGTCGACCAGCCAGGCGAGCTGTTCGGCCTCGGCGATCGTCGCCCGGGTGTCGTGGGCCAGACGGGGGTCCACCTCGATGGAGACCCGCCCGTCACGGCCGGCGGTCCCGTCGTACACCGGGCGCAGGATGTCGGCGGCGGCGCGGACATCCGCGGTCGTCATCATCCGTACGGCCTCGTCGACCGCGACCCCGCGCACGGCCAGGTCGGCGAGCTGCCCCTCGTAGCCCACTCCCGCGCCGATCGCGGCCCGGAAAATGGACGGGTTGGTGGTCACGCCGACGACGTGCCGGTGTTCGATGAGGTCGGCGAGGTTCCCGGAGGCGATGCGCTCGCGGGAAAGGTCGTCCAGCCAGATGGAGACGCCCGCGTCGGAGAGGCGCTTCAGGGGGTCCGCGGCGGCGGCCGCTTCGGTTGCCTCGGAGGTCACAGTGATCATCTTCCTTCAGACGGTCGCGTCAACCACGGACGGCCGACAGTGATTCCCTCGCGGTGGTGACGACGTTCGCTGCGGTGCGATGACTCCGCATGGAAACTGCCGAGGGGCTCCACGCACGCGTGGAGCCCCTCGGTGTTCGACCATACGGCGCACGGCCATACGGCCAACAGGTCCGTTCAGCGACGGAAGTTGAACCAGTTCACGTTCACGAAGTCCTGCGGCTGACCGCTCGTGAAGGTCAGGTAGACGTCATGGGTGCCGGTGACCCCGCTGATGTTCGCGGGCACCGTCCGCCACGACTGCCAGCCACCGGTGTTGGCGATCGAGAAGCTGCCGATGGGGGCGTTGGTACGGCTGTCCAGGCGTACCTCGACGAGCCCGCTCACACCGGAGCCCGCGCCGCTGGCGACCCGGGCGATGAACTGGGTGGCCGCCGTGGAACCGAAGGCGACGTTCTGGAAGAGCGCCCAGTCGCCATTGGCCAGGGAACCGATGTTCTGGCCGCCGCCACTGTCGGTCGTGGTCTCGGTACTGACGCCGCTCTGGCTGTCGTACGACTCGGCCTGGATCGCGCTGTACGCGTCACGGGTGCCCGACGGTGGAGGCGTGGTGGTGCTCCCGGCGGCCGAGAGGACCTGAACGTAGTCCACGACCATGGGGACACCGGAGCGGGTGTCGCCGTCCAGGCCGCCGCCGAACGCGTCGGGGAATGCGCCGCCCATCGCCACGTTCAGGATGATGAAGAAGCCGTGGTTGGTGGCGTTGTTCCAGGTGGTGGCATCGACCTGGCTCGCGTTGACCGAGTGGAACCGGGTGCCGTCGACGGAGAACCGGATCGTCTCCGGCGTCACGGAGCGGTCCCACTCCATGGTGTAGGTGTGGAAGCTCGACTGGCAGGTTGTGTTGGGGCAGGCCGTGGAGTTGCCCAGGCCGGTCGTCTCGTTGCACGGCCCGCCGGGGTTGGTGCCGCAGTGCATCGTGGCCCACACCTGGTTGCGGCCCTGGACGTTCTCCATGATGTCCAGCTCGCCGACGCTCGGCCAGTTCTGGTAGTTGCCCCGGTACGGCGCGCCCAGCATCCAGAACGCGGGCCAGTAGCCCTCGGCGGCCGTGCCGGTGACGTTCGGCATCTGGAGCCGGGACTCGACCCGCAGTTTCCCGCCCGCCGGGGGCTGGAAGTCGGTGCGGTTGGTCTCGATACGGCCCGAGGTCCAGTTGCCGGCCGAGTCGCGCAGCGGGGTGATGCGCAGGTTGCCATTGCCGTCGAGCGAGACGTTGTTCGTGCTGCTCGTCATCGTCTCGACCTCACCGGTGCCCCAGTTCGCGGGCCCGCCGGGGTACGAAGTGCCGGTTGCGTACTGCCAGTTGGAGGTGTTGACGCCGGTGCCGGCCGTGCCGTTGAAGTCGTCGACGAAGACCCGGGTCCAGCCGGTGGGCGGCGCGGGCGCGTCACCCTGCGCGGCCGTCGCCCCGGCCGTGGCCAGCGCCAACGCGCTGACGACGGCGAGGAGTACGCGCCGGAGCGGGCGACGGCGTCTGATGGGTATGCCGGAAGGTTCGGAGCTTTCACTCATAGCGGCCTCTTCAGGTGTACGGAGTGAAGTGCGCGGGTGGGGGAGCGCTCCGTGGAGTCCCGTTCTGAGAGCGCTCTCAAGGATGAGCGTGCGGACAATGTGCGCTCCGTCTCTGCGGTCGTCAAGAGTCAAAGCGGAGAAAGTCCGTACCTCTGCGGCGAGTTCATGATGTGAAGGTGCGCATCAAAGGGACGAGGCGACGGGCGGTCAGTCCCCGGCCGGCCTCGCTCCCGCCGGCGATGACCGGGCCTCCGGCTCGTCCGGGCGCACCGAGAACGCCGTGTCCCCGGCCATCGCCACGATCGCGTCCCCGACGAGCAGCACGCTCGGTGGGGCCTCGGCCGCGATGTCGCCCGGATCGTCGAGCGGGCCCGTGCGCCACAACTCGGCGCCTGTCGCGGCGTCCAGACCCAGCAGCCGGCCGAACCGGTTGGCGAAGTAGACCTCGTCCCGCGCCGCCGACACCGCCGGAGCGGAGAGGTCAAGCAGGTGGTGCAGTTCGATGAGGTCCGGACGGGCCGCCGGATCCTTCGCCAGGCAGCGCGCGGTGATGGCTCTGAGCGGCTCCGGCACCGAATCCATCTCCGGCTCCTCGTACATCACCTGATAGCCCGCCATGTACGGGCTCTCCGCCTCGAACGGACTGTTCCCGCAGGCCGCGTACACCAGCAGCGAGCCGAGCGAGAACACGTCCGAGGCGGCGGTGACGTCCCGGGGCGAGCGCAGCTGTTCCGGCGACATGAAGGGCGGGGTGCCGATCACCCGGCCGGTCCTGGCCAGGGCCTGGTTGTCGCAGGCGCGCGAGATACCGAAGTCGATGACGCGCGGACCGTCCTCGGCCATCAGGACGTTCGCCGGTTTGAGGTCCTGGTGCACGACACCGGCCTGGGTGGATGTCCCGCAACGCCTCGGTGAGCCCGAGGGCGAGGGGCCTCACCCGGGCCGCGTCCAGCGGGCCCTCCTTGCGGACGAGCCCGGAGAGGGTCGGGCCGGGCACGTACTGGGTCGCCATCCAGGGCCGATCGGCCTCCGGATCCGCGTCGAGCACCGGCGCGGTGAACGCGCCGCTGACCCTGCGGGCCGCCGCGGCCTCCTGCCGGAACCGCGAGCGGAACTCCTCGTCCTCGCAGAACTGCGCGTGCACCAGCTTCACCGCGACCAGCCGCCCCGACGCGGACCGCCCGAGACAGACGACACCCATGCCACCGGAACCGAGCCGATCCAGCAGCTCGTACCCGCCTTTGACGAGGGGACCGTCGTCACTCAGCGGCATTTCCCACCACGCCCATTCGTACGGCAGCTGCGGCAGGCAGCCCAGGCGTTCAGCCGAACCGGGGGCGGACCGGCCTGTCCTTGGCGTTGAAACGACTGCTGTGACCCTTTATTCGATGGCCCGCCCCCCGAACCACCCGCTAGCTTCGCCCCATGGCGGACACCCACGGCACATGCACGGATCGATTCGCCCCGGTGCGGGAAGCGCTGGCGGCCTCGTTGGACGACAAGGACGTCGGGGCCTCGGTCGCCGTCTACGTGGATGGGGAGCCGGAGGTTGATCTGTGGGGCGGGTATGTCGACGCCGGCCGCACGGTCTCCTGGGAGCGGGACACCATCGGCAACGTCTGGTCGACCACCAAGACGATGGCGGCGCTGTGCGCGCTGATCCTGGCCGACCGCGGTGAGCTGGACCTGGCCGCACCGGTGGCCGCGTACTGGCCCGAGTTCGCCGCGGCGGGCAAGGAGGGCGTACGGGTGAGTCACTTGCTCTCGCACACGTCCGGGCTGCATGTCTGGGACGCGCCGACGACGATCGACGACCTCTACGACTGGCCGACCGTCACCGCCCGGCTCGCCGCGCAGGCACCGGCCTGGGAACCGGGCACCGAAGCCGGGTACCACGCGGTCACCCAGGGGTATCTGGTCGGGGAGGTCGTACGCCGGGTCACCGGTCGCAGCCTGGGCACCTTCTTCGCCGAGGAGGTCGCGGGACCGCTGGGCGCCGACTTCCACATCGGCCTGGCCGCCGAACACGATCACCGTGTCGCACCGATCCTCGCGCCGCCCTCGTCCCCGCCCCGGGGTGACGTGCCGCCCAACCCGGCCATCCCGCCGGACACCGCCAACACCCTCGCCTGGCGGCGCGCCGAGATCCCGGCCGCGAACGGTCACGGCAACGCCCGTTCGGTCGCCGCCGTGCAGTCACTGCTGGCCTGCGGGGGAGCGGCCCGGGGCGTTCGGCTGCTGTCGGAGAAGGGGTGCGAGCGGGCCCTGGAGGAGCAGTTCAACGGCACGGACCGCGTCCTGGGCGTACCGATGCGCTACGGCATGGGCTACGGCCTGAACGCCGGCCAACTGCCCAATCCCCGCACCTGCTTCTGGGGCGGCTGGGGCGGCTCGGTCGTCCTGGTCGACCTCGACGCCCGGATGTCCGTCGCGTACACGATGAACCAGATGATCGACCCGGGCGGTCTCGGCGACGAGCGGGGCTTCATGATCCTGGCGGCCGTCTACGAGGGTCTTTCGGTCTGACACACAAGACATACAAGAGCGCTCCGGCCCCCTGACGACGGCTCAGGGGGCCGGAGCGCTGTTGATGGGCGGGCCCGGTGTGCGCGCTGTCGTCGGCCACTGGCAAGATCACTGCCTGTGAGGGGAACCAGAACGCCGGATTCCCCCTCTCTACGGTCGGGGGTCGCACAGTTGATCACCGCGGTCCCCCATGACCTGCCGCAACAAGGTGTTCATGCCCTGTGCATGGTTGTGCTCCGAGTGTCAGTCCATGATCGGATCACGACCACCCGACGACCGTCATCCAAGGAGTCCGTATGTCCAGCCGCCGTCGCTTTCTCGCCGGGACCGCCGCCCTCGGCGCGACCGGAGCGGTGGCCGGCTGTGTCGCGCACGAGGGACGCAAGGCGGCCGCCGGCGACGCCGCGGCGGAGGCCAGTCGTCCGCCCGTGTCGATCGTGCCCGCGGCCCAGGCCCCGTCGCAGCGGCTCAACTTCGTGGTCGTCCTCGCGGACGACCTCGGCTACGGCGAACTCGGTTCCTACGGGCAGAAACTGATCCACACCCCGCGCCTGGACGCCCTGGCAGCCGAGGGCCTGCGCTTCACCGACGCCTACTCGCCCGCACCGGTCTGCGCCCCCGCCCGCGCCTCCATGCTCACCGGCCTGCACAGCGGCCACGCCACCGTGCGCACGAACCCGTGGGGTCCCGGCGGCCAGGGCAGCCTCACCGAGGACGACTTCACCTTCGCGGAGGCGCTGCGTGCCCTCGGCTACCGCACCGGACTCATCGGCAAGTGGGGCTTCGGCCCCGAGGAGCCGGACCAGCCGAGCCACCCCAACGCCCGTGGCTTCGAGGAGTTCTACGGCTATCTGACGCACAAGCACGCCCACGACTACTACCCGACGTACCTGTGGGACAACGACAAGAAGCAGGGCATCCCCGAGAACCGGGACGACGCACGGAAGGTCTACGCGCCCGACCTGCTCGAGGAGCGCGCCCTCGGCTTCGTCGACACCCACAAGGACCAGCCGTTCCTGCTGTTCCTCGCCCCGACCGTGCCGCACGCCCCGAGCCTCGCCCCGAACGTCGGCGAGTACGCGGACAAGCCCTGGTCCCGCCCCGACAAGGAGCACGCGGCCCAGGTCACGGGCCTGGACACGCTCGTCGGCAACATCGTCGACCGGCTCAAGAGGCACCGCATCGCACAGCGCACCCTCGTCATCGTCACCAGCGACAACGGCCCGCACGAGGAGGGCGGCACCAACCCCGACCTCTTCGACGGCAACGGCCCGCTGCGCGGCTACAAGCGCAACCTGTACGAGGGCGGCATCCGCGTCCCGCTCATCGCCTGGTCCCCGCGGCGCGTCCCGGCCGGCACCACCGACCGGCCGACCCCGCTGATCGATCTGCTGCCGACGCTCGCCGACCTCGCGGGCGCGCCCGCCCCGTCCGACATCGACGGGCTCTCCGTGGCACCGCTGCTGCGCGGTGGCGGTCACCAGGCCGCCCGCCACGACCATCTGTACTTCTACCGCAACCACAACGGCGTCACCCCGCGCGCCGACCGGGTCGACCAGGGCCGCGCGAAGCGGGCGGCGGAGGCGGTGCGACGCGGCAATCTGAAGGCGGTGCGGTTCGCGCCGGGGCAGAGCCGGGACGCGCCCGACAGCCAGTGGGAGGTCGAGCTGTACGACCTCGCCCGCGACCCGGGCGAGCGCAACAACCTGGCGGCCAGGCGGCCCGCCCAGGCCGACGCGCTGGTGGCCCTGATGCACACCTCGTGGGTGGACACGTACAAGCGCAAGCCGTTCGGAGTCAGCCTCCAAGTGACCCGGAAGAACGGCAAGTTCCTCGTCACGGCCACCTGCGCCAACGGCTCCGCCCGGCCCTGGACCGCCGCCCGGCTCGCCCTCACCGCGCCGAACAGCTGGCAGGTGCGGGCGCTCGGGCCGGTGACCACGGACCGCATCCGCTCCGGCGGCCGCTTCACCACCCGTTGGGAGGTCACCCCCGCCGCGGACGCCGGACAGGGCTGGCTCACGGCACGTGGCACCGCCACCCACGCGGGCGCGACGGTGACGTACGCGGCTCAGTCGCTGGTGAAGAAGTAACCGCTCGGCACCGCTCAGGACGCGTCGGGCACCGTTCAGGACGCGTCGGGCACCGTTCAGGACGCGTCGGGCACCGTTCAGGACGCGTCGGGCACCGTTCAGGACGCGTCGGGCACCGTTCAGGACGCGTCGGGCACCGTTCAGGACGCGTCGGGCACCGCTCAGGACGAGGAAGTGCCCCGGCCCGGGATCGCCGATCCGCGTCGGGGTTCGTCCGGCCGCCAGCCCAGCGCCCGTGATATGCCGCGCGCCGCGACCCGGACCGCCGGGGCCAGCACCGGTACCTGCGCGCCGGCCTGCGGCACCACCACCGACACGGCGGCGACCACGGCTCCGCCCGGCCCGCGCACCGGGGCGGCCACCGACAGCGCGTCCTCCGTGACCTGACGGCTGCTCACCGCCACACCCGTACGGCGTACTTCGGCGAGCGCCCGCCGCAACTGGGCTCCGTCGGTGATGGTGTACGGGGTGAAGGAGGCCAACTCCCCCTGGCAGTACTCCTCTTGGGCCGCGAGTTCGCCGTACGCGAGGAGTGCCAGACCCACGCCCGTGGCGTGCAGCGGCCAGCGGGCGCCCACCCGGATGTGGACGCCGACCGCCGAGCGCCCGGAGAGCCACTCGATGTAGACGACCTCGTCGCCGTCACGCACCGCCAACTGCACGTTCTCGTGCGTCGCCTCGTACAGGTCCTCCAGGTACGGCAGCGCGACCTGGCGCAGCGCGAGCCCGCGCGGGGCGAGCGCGGCGATCTCCCAGAGCCTCAGACCCACGTGGTAGACACCGGACGCGTCCCGCTCCAGGGCGCCCCACTCGGTGAGCGCGCCCACCAGCCGATGGGCCGTGGTGAGCGTCAGCCCGGCCCGGCGGCTGATGTCGGTCAACGAGAGCGCCGGGTGGTCGTGGTCGAAGGCGGCCAGCACGGCGAGCAGCCGGTCGGGGGCGGAGCGGGCGGCCCCCGCTGTCGGCAGGGCGTCGGTGGTCATCGGCATGGCGTCACCCCAGTCCGGCTTCGGCGACCTTCTGCAGCAGTACATGGAGCGTGTCGCGCTCGGCGGCGTCGAGCGGGCCGAGCAGTTCGTTCGTGACGCGCTGCCCGGCCTCGTCGGTGTTCCGCAGGAAGGAGCGGCCGTCCTCGGTGAGGACGATGATCCGGCTGCGGCGGTCGTCGGGGGAGGGGCGCCGCTCGGCGAAGCCCAGCTTCTCCAGGTCGTCCACCAGCCCGACGATCGCGCTCGGGTCATAGCCGAGGGAGGCGCTCAGCTCCCGCTGGAGCGCACCCGGCGAGGTGGCGAGAAGGCGCAGCAGCGCGTAGTGCCGCAGCCGCAGGCCCGACTCCTGGAGCGAGGCGTTGAACAGCTGCCCGGAGCGCAGGCCCAGGCGGTACAGGAGATACCCCGTGTCCGCGTGCAGCCCGCGCATCCACGGCTCGCGCCCTTCGATCGAGGCGGGGTTCTGCGTCTGCTGGCCGGCGATGGCGGACTCCCTGGTCGAGGCCCCGGGAGAGGGGCGGCGCATACGTACTACCCCAGCATGCCCCAAAGATCTGGCAACAACAACTATTGACGTCAACAACTATTGCTCTTAACTTCGATTTCGTAGCCGCAGTCGGCAGACGCTCGCCAAGCGTTCGACGCCGCACCGCCACCTGAAGGGACCCCACTCGTGCCCAGCATCGATCTCACCGGCAAGGTCGCCGTCGTCACCGGCAGTGGCCGAGGCCTCGGCCTGGCCTACGCACAGGCCCTGGCCGCCGCCGGCGCTTCCGTGGTCGTCAACGACATCGACGAGGCCGTGGCCGAAGCGGCCGTGAAGTCCATCACCGAGGCGGGCGGCAAGGCCGTGGCCGAGGTCGTGCCGGTCGGTACGTCCGAGGCGGCCGACAAGCTGGTGAACCGTGCGGTGGAGGAGTTCGGCCGACTCGACATCCTGGTCACCAACGCGGGCATCCTGCGGGACAAGGTGCTGTGGAAGATGTCCGACGACGACTTCGACGCGGTGATCACCACCCACCTCAAGGGCACCTTCACCTGCGCCCGCGCCGCCGCCATCCGCATGCGCGAGCAGGGCGAGGGCGGCTCCCTGATCCTCGTCGGCTCCCCGGCCGGCCAGCGCGGCAACTTCGGCCAGACGAACTACGCCGCCGCCAAGGCCGGTATCGCCGCCTTCGCCCGCACCTGGGCCATGGAGTTGGGCCGCGCGAACATCACCGTCAACGCGATCATCCCGGTCGCCGCCACCGCCATGACCGAGACCATCCCGGTCTTCGCCCCGTATGTGGAGGCGCTGCGCGAGGGCAAGCCGTTCCCGGACTTCCTGCGCAAGGGCGAGGGCTTCGGCACCCCCGAGGACTGCGCGGCCCTGATCCCGTTCCTCGCCTCCGAGGCCGCCCGCGGGGTCACCGGCCAGGCCATCGGCATCGGCGGCGACAAGGTGGCACTCTGGTCGCATCCGCAGGAGATCAAGACGGCGTACGCGAACGGCGGCTGGACCCCCGAGGCCCTCGCCGACGTCTGGCCGACCTCGCTGGGCTCCGAGCCGCAGACCGTGGGCGTCCCCGCCCCGAAGATCCCGGAGGCGTGATGAACGTCGAGGAACTGGTCGCCATCGACGTCCACACCCACGCGGAGGTGTCCTCCAAGGGCACCTCCTCCCTGGACGACGATCTGCACGACGCCTCCTCGGCCTACTTCAAGGTCGAGGGCAAGCGGAAGCCGACCATCGAGGAGACGGCCGCGTACTACCGCGAGCGGAAGATGGCCGCCGTGATCTTCACGGTCGACGCCGAGTCCGCGACCGGCACCGAGCCCGTCCCCAACGAGGAGGTCGCCGAGGCGGCCGCCGCCAACGCGGACGTACTCATCCCCTTCGCCTCCATCGACCCCTTCCGCGGCAAGGCCGGCGTCAAGCGGGCCCGCCGCCTGGTCGAGGAGTACGGGGTGAAGGGCTTCAAGTTCCACCCCAGCATCCAGGGCTTCTTCCCCAACGACCGCTCGGTGGCGTACGACCTGTACGAGGTCATCGAGGAGACCGGCACGATCGCCCTCTTCCACACCGGACAGACGGGCATCGGCGCCGGTGTGCCCGGTGGGGGCGGCATCCGGCTGAAGTACTCGAACCCCCTGCACGTCGACGACGTCGCCGCGGACTTCCCGCATCTGAAGATCATCCTGGCGCACCCCTCCTTCCCCTGGCAGGACGAGGCGCTGGCGGTGGCCACGCACAAGCCGGGGGTGCACATCGACCTGTCCGGCTGGTCGCCGAAGTACTTCCCGCCGCAGCTGGTGCAGTACGCGAACACCCTGTTGAAGGACAAGGTGCTCTTCGGCTCCGACTACCCCGTCCTCACCCCCGACCGCTGGCTCGCCGACTTCGAGAAGCTGTCGATCAAGGACGAGGTCAAGCCGAAGATCCTGAAGGAGAACGCCGCCCGGCTGCTCGGCCTGACGAAACCATGACGACACGGTTAAGGACACACCCCATGTGCAATGAGGGACAGGGGCACAGACATGCGCAATGAGGGACTGGGATCGTGGCCCGCCCGCCGGGCCCGCAAGACCCCCGGGCGTACCGCGCTGATCCACGGGGACACGAGCATCACCTACGGGGAACTGCACGAGCGCACCACGCGCCTCGCCCACGCGCTGCGCGCCTCCGGCGTACGCCGAGGGGACCGGATCGCCTATCTGGGGCCCAACCACCCCTCGTACCTGGAGACGCTGTTCGCCGCCGGAACCCTCGGCGCGGTCTTCGTCCCGCTCAACACCCGCCTCGCGGGGCCCGAGATCGCTTATCAACTGGCCGACTCCGGAGCCAAGGCACTGGTGTACGCGTCCGGGTTCACCGGACTCGTCGCGGGGCTGCCGGGCGACACCGACGTCCGTACGTACGTCGAGGTGGGTACCGAGTACGAGGCGCTGCTCGCCGGGGCGGAGACCGGGCCGATCGACCAGTCGGTCACCGCCGACGACACCTGCATCATCATGTACACCTCGGGGACGACGGGCCGCCCCAAGGGCGCGATGCTCACACACGGCAACATCATCTGGAACGCCGTCAACGTGCTCGTCGACCAGGACATCATCACCGACGAGCGCGCCCTGGTCTCCGCGCCGTTGTTCCACACGGCCGGGCTGAACATGCTCACGTTGCCCGTGCTGCTCAAGGGCGGTACGTGCGTCCTGGTCGAGGCATTCGTCCCCGAGGCCACGTTCGACCTCATCGAGCGGCACCGGATCACCTTCATGTTCGGGGTGCCGACCATGTTCGACCAGGTGGCCCGTCATCCGCGCTGGGCCGACGCCGATCTGTCCTCGCTGCGGATGCTGTCGTGCGGTGGTTCGCCGGTGCCGACCCCGCTCATCGCCAAGTTCCAGGAGCGCGGGCTCACCTTCCTCCAGGGCTACGGCATGACGGAGGCCGCCCCCGGCACGCTGTTCCTCGATGCCGAGCACGCCGTGAGCAAGGCCGGGTCGGCGGGCGTACCGCACTTCTTCAGCGATGTGCGGGTCGTACGGCCGGACATGACACCGGTCGACGTCGACGAAACAGGCGAGGTCGTGGTCCGTGGGCCGCATGTCATGCCCGGTTACTGGGGGCTGCCGGAGGAGACCGCCGCGGTATTCGCCGACGGGTGGTTCCGCAGCGGGGACGCCGCCCGGGTCGACGAGGACGGGTACGTCTACATCGTCGACCGCATCAAGGACATGATCATCTCCGGGGGCGAGAACATCTACCCCGCCGAGATCGAGGACCAGCTCCTCACCCACCCCGACATCGTCGAGTGCGCGGTGATCGGCGTGGCGGACGAGAAGTGGGGCGAGGTGCCGCGGGCCGTGGTCGTGCCGCGGGAGGGTGCCGCCCTGGACGCGGACGAGGTCTTGGCGTCCCTCGCGGGGCGGCTGGCCAAGTACAAGATCCCGAAGTCGGTGGTGATCGCGGACGAGCTTCCGCGGACCGCTTCCGGCAAGTTGCTGAAGGCCCGGGTGCGCAAGCACTACGGCACCAACTCTTAGGTAAGGAACGATATGAGCATCACCGTGAACGGCATCGACGAGCTGAAGAAGCTCGCGGGCAGCGACCTCGGGGCCAGTGAGTGGATCGAGGTCACCCAGGAGCGGATCAACACGTTCGCCGACGCCACCGGGGACCACCAGTGGATCCACGTCGACCCCGAGAAGGCGGCGGAGGGCCCCTTCGGGGCCCCGATCGCTCATGGGTATCTGACCCTTTCGCTGTTCATTCCGCTGTTCACCGAGTTGCTGGACGTCGAGGGTGTCTCGACGAAGGTCAACTACGGGCTGAACAAGGTGCGGTTCCCCTCGCCGGTGAAGGTCGGGTCCAAGATTCGGCTCGTGGGCAAGCTGGCGTCGGTGGAGGACGTGCCGGGGGGCGTGCAGATCACGGTTGACGGCACGATCGAGATCGAGGGTGGGGCCAAGCCGGCGGCTGTGCTGCAGAGCCTCTCCCGCTTCTACGCGTAAGCGCTCCGCTTGGAGCGCCGCAGGGGCAGGCGTTGTGGGGAACTGCGGGACCGTCGTGGCTGGTCGCGCAGTTCCCCGCGCCCCTTGAGGGGGCGCGCCCCCTCAGCCTCCTGATACGTCCACGAAGATCGGGTTCGAGTAGAACCACGTGTCCGCCCACGGGTCGCCGTTGCCCGGCGCGTGGGGGATCGGACCGTGGGGGTCGACCGATGCGCCCAGGTAACCCGCTCCGTTGCGGTTGCCGTCGCTGCCGCGCAGGCGGACGTAGAAGGACTCGTCCCCGGCCGTGAGCGGAATGCGCAGGGTGTACGTGCCCTTGCGGCCGGTCACGTCCGTCGTGTGGACGACCTTCGTGTCCGGGGCCTTCCAGACGTCCCGGTCGGCGGCCGGACCCTGCACCGTCCCCCGGACGACGTCCACGTGGGCCAACTCCGGGAGGATTCCCTGGGGGTTGGGACGCGAAGCGGTCGTCACCGTCACGTTCAGCGTGAGCTTCTCGCCCTTGCGGACGCGGAGGCGGCCGCCGAGGGTGACGCCCCGGCCGTGGTCGTGGGTGCGCTTCACCCGGACGTCCAGGCCGTCCAGCAGGTGGCCGTGGTCGAGCCAGACGCGGCCGGCGCGCAGGCCCGACATCACGGCGCGGTAGCCGTAGCGGGTGACGCCGACGTGGGTGCGGCTGAACTGACCGGGCCAGAAGTCGCTGCCGGGCTGCGGGGTGTCGGTGTTGACGGGGTCGGGGAGCCTGCCGGTGTTGTCGAAGTTCTGGCCGGCGGCCCAGTCGCCGTTCTTCCAGGTGTCGAAGACGATGCGGTGGGCGTCGGAGTTGGTGGTGATCGAGAACAGCTTGCCCTCGGCCAGCATCGAGTCCCAGAGGCCGCCGACCGTGGCCGTCGCCCAGTCGAAACCGCCGTACGTGAGGTACGCCTCCGCCGGGTAGCCGGGCCAGGACTGGGCGGACGGCTTGTTCTCGTACTCGCCGCGGATCGAGGTCGTGCCGCGCCAGCCGGGGATGGCCGCGCCCTGGGCGCCGGGTGCGCCCTCCATGCCGATCATGATCTCGGGGGCCGCGTCCCGCCAGTTGCGCATCTCGTGCGGGGAGTCGATGCCCAGGCGCATGGGGTGGTTGGCGAGCACCAGTACGTCGTCGATGTAGCCGGTGCGGCGCTGCTCGGCCAGCCACTGGATGGCCTTGACCGCGTGTTCCTCGTTGCGGGCGGTGGCCGCGCCGCCCACGGAACCCTCGGCGTAGCCGAGCAGCTTGCCGTCGTAGGCGTTCTCGAACCGGGTGAGGACGTCGACCTCGTTCGGGCCGGGGGCCGTGAAGACGGTGCAGTGTTCGGCGGCCGGGATATACCACTCCAGGCCCTGGAAGATCAGCTGACGCGGGTTCTCGGCGCGGGCCTTGAGGATCTCCTCGTGCTCCAGCGAGGCACCGTACTTGGCGTGCCCGATGTTGGAGTGTTCGGTGAACACCAGCCAGTCAAGGCCGTACTTGGCGCCCGCGGCGGCCAGTTGGGAGAACGTGTACTTGGCGTCGTGGCTGTAGACGGTGTGGATGTGGTGGTCGCCGACGAGGTACGCGAGGCGCGGGTCGTCGCCGCCGTAGGGGCGGGAGTCGGCCGTCGCGGGCGTGGCCAGTGAGCCCATCGCGAACGCGGCCCCGAACAGGCCCGCGCCGCGGAGGAGCCCGCGGCGGGAGAGGCCCTGCGGGTCCAGGGAGTTGGGGGAGACGGACGGGTCGGCCCAGGCGGGCAGTTGCTGCTCTTGCTGCTCGGACATGGTCGTACAGGCCTTCCGGGGATGTCAGCGGTTCATGAACGACATGACGGGCAGCGCCCGTTCGACGATGCGGACGTCGCCGAGGCGGCCGTACAGGATCTGGTCGATCCTGCCGCCGTACTCGTAGCCGCCGAGCAGCCACGGCAGGCCCACGGAGGTGATGCCGACGGAGGCCGCCTTCGGGTTGCGGACGACCGGGCAGCCCTCCACGTACAGGGTGGTGTGCTCGCCGTCGTTGACGACCGCCAGATGCCACCAGGTCTCCAGGGGTGTCTCCTGGCCCCAGTTGGTGGCGATGCCCTGCTGGTTGAGCGGGCGCATGGCCCACTGCGGCTCGCGGTCGTTGGAGAGGGACAGGGTGGCGAGCGGCTCGTCCGGGTCGTCGGCGGTCTTGCCGGCGGCGCCGCCTGTGCCGGTGCGGCTGACCAGGCCCGACCAGGCGTTGTGGGAGGGGTTCCAGTCGGCCGGGAGGCGGTAGAACGCCTCGATGGTGTAGCCGTTCGCGAACGTCGCCGAGTTGAGCGGGGCACCGTCGACCGTACGCAGATAGGCGCCTTTGAGCGGGGATTTGAAGCCCTGGAACTCCAGGCTGCCGTGACCGGGCTGGTCGGGGTGGTGGTCGGCGGACCAGCCCAGCCTGCCGCCGCCTACGGTGACCAGGGTGAGGTCGTTGCCGCGTCCGGAGCGGTCGCGGACGGTGTCGCTCACGGCCTGGTCGAACCGCCAGTACGCCACCGTGCCCGGGATCAGCAGCTTGGACACGGGCCGCTCCGCGCGGGCGGCCACCGGGTCGAAGCCGTTGAAGCGGGCGGCGAAGTCGATGTCGACCGTGAACCGGTCGGCGTCGCCGGAGAGTTCGATCTCCTGTCGCTCCAGCTCGTTGAGTCCCTTCGCGGCCCGGCCCAGGATCCACGGGGAGATCGTCTCCACGTCGATGGCGTTCCGGTCGAGGTCGAAGTGGTAGAGGCGGATCATCGCCGCGCCGCCGAAGTACCGGTTCTGGTAGTTCGTGAGGTGCAGGTGGACGTCATGTCCCGCCGCGTTCTTGCGGGTCGCCCGGCCGGCGGGCCAGTAGTGACCGTTGAGGGTGAGGAAGATCTGGTCGTGGTCCTTGATCAGCCGGTCCCACAGCTGCTGACCGTAGGACGACAACGCGTCGTCCTCCACGACCAGTTCGTGGGTCGTCAGGATCACCGGCGTCTTCGGGTGCCGCGCCATGATCTCCTTCGCCCAGGCGTATCCCTTGTCCGACAGCCGCCAGTCCAGCGCCAGCACCATCCACTGCCGGCCGCCCGCCTTGAACAGGTGGAAGGAGTTGTAGCCGTCCGGGGAGGAACCTCCGTAGGTGGCCTTGTCCTTGAAGCGGTCGGGGCCGAAGACGTCCAGGTACGGGGTCGAGCCCCGCTGGTCGGTCGTCGACGACCTCACGTCGTGGTTGCCCGCGAGGATGCTGTAGCCCACACCCCGCCGGTCGAGGAGCCGGAACGCCTCACCGATCGCCGCGCACTCCTCCTTCGTGCCGTTCTGGGTGAGGTCACCGAGGTGGGACAGGAAGACGATGTTCTCTTCCCGGCCGTGTTCCAACAGGTAGCGCAGGGACGCCTCGACGGGCGCCTTGTCGATGCTCGGCCCGTCGAACAGGTACTGGGTGTCGGGCATCACCGCCAGCGTGAAACGGCGGCTGTCCGGATCGGGCCGCCAAGCGGCGGTGCGGGACTCGGCCGGCGCGGCCTGCGCCGTGGCCGCCGGGAGTGCGGCGACGGCCGTGGCAGCGGCGCCCATCAGGGCGGTGGCACGCAGGAAGTTGCGTCTGCCGGCGCCGGCCTGGGCGGCCTCGCCCTGCTCGTGGTCATGCGAAGTACACACAGGTGCTCCGTGAAGGTGACAACAGCGGTGACAACAACGGGTGACAACAGCGAATGAGGGGTGGGATCAGAGGGCACGCAGCGTCCACGCCCAGCGGTGGACACCTGGTGGGATCAGATAGGAAGGCGAGGTGTCAGGGCCGCACGAGGCGGTGCCCAGCCCTCGGTGGGCCGCGTCGATGTGCACCACACATCCCGGCCGGGGTTCCAGTTCGTCGTGGTGCGCGGTGGCGGCCAGCTCCTCCGCGCGGTGACGGGTGACCGAGACCTGACGCGGTCGGTCCAGCCGTACCGCCAGGACGTGGTCGTCTCCCGAGAGCGTGAAATGCCGTACACCGTGCCGTCCTCCGCTCTCCTGGGGGCGCAGGTACGGGGTGAACAGCTCGTCCACGGCTGCCGCGTGGTGCCCGACGGGCGCCCCGGCCGCGCGGTCCGGATAGCTCTCCCAAGGGCCCTGCCCGTACCAGGCGAGGCGGTCGAAGCCGTCGGCGGTCTCGAAGACCGTGCCGACGCGGGCCACGTCCGTCAGCTCCTCGGGCAGCACCGCCGTCTCCTCGACGAGGATCCGGCCGTCGACCAGCGCCGTGAACGTCTGCTCGTGCTCGACGGCCCCGGCACCCGTCAGCCAGCGGGACCGGACCCGCACCGTGGCATCCTTGCGTTCCACGGAGACCGTCTCCCGTTCCGGCCGCTCCAGGCCCAGCTCGCGCCAACGGCCGGCCATGCCACCGAGTACGTCGTTGTCGGTAGGGGCGCGCCACAGGCTCAGCGTCGGCGGGGCGGCGAGCAGCGGGTGCAGCAGCAGCCCGTCCTCGTCCGTCTCCGGCGCAGGCACGTGGCCCAGTTCGCCCTCGGAGCCCACCATCGGCTCGCCCTCGTCCGCCTCGTACCACCGCACCTGCGGGCTGCACACCTCGGTGCCGCGCGGTGCCCAGGATCCGTCGGCGGCCGTCGTCACGCGCAGCGTCAGCCAGATCTCGCCGGCCCCGCCCGGCACCTCGGGCCGGTCGACGACGGCCGAGCCGCCGGGCGGGACGTGGGGGAGCTGGGCGGGCACGGTCCAGCTGCCGCCGTCGGCCGCCGCGAACTCCCACTCGGCGGCCAGCCACGACAGATCACGGAAGTGCTGCTTGTTGTGCACCCGTAGCACCCGCCAGCTGCCCTCGCCCTCCACGGACAGCCGTACCGGCGAGGCGATCTCCCGGTGCTCGTACATCACCGGCTTGGGTGTGCGGTCGGGGAAGACGACCCCGTCGGCGATGAACGCGCCGTCGTGGATGGTCTCGCCGAAGTCGCCGCCGTACGCCCAGCGATGGCCGGGGGCGGTGACTCCGCTCTCGTAGAGCCCGGCGCCCCCACGCCCGGCCGGTCGTCCGTCGTTCACACGCTGGAGAATGCCGTGGTCCCAGAACTCCCAGATGAACCCGCCCTGAAGACCTGGGGTGGCCTCGATGGCGGCCCACATGTCGGCGAGCGTGCCGTTGCTGTTGCCCATCGCGTGCGAGTACTCGCACTGGATCAGCGGCCGGGTCTGCTCACCGGAGAGCGCGTGTGCGACACAGTCCTCGATGGGCGCGTACATCGGGCACGCGATGTCGGAGGCGTCGTCCGTGGCCGCCCAGTCCAGCTTGGCGGCGCCCTCGTACTGGATCGGCCGCGTCGGATCGTGACGGCGCAGCCAGCCCGCCGCCGCGTCGTGATGGGCCCCGTAGTCGGACTCGTTGCCCAGCGACCAGATGATCACCGACGGGTGGTTCTTGTCCCGTAGGGCCATACGGGAGACGCGGTCCACGAAGGCGTTCAGATAGCGCGGGTCGTCGGCGATCTCATGGGCGTGGTCGTGCGACTCGATGTTCGCCTCGTCGACGACGTAGAAGCCGAGCTCGTCGGCGAGGTCGTACAGGCTCGGGTCGCCCGGATAGTGGGAGGTGCGGATCGCGTTGAAGCCGAACCGCTTCAGCGTGACCAGGTCGGCGCGCATCTCCTCGTACGACACCGTACGGCCGGTCAGGGGGTGGAAGTCGTGCCGGTTCACGCCCCGGATGTAGACCCGCTCCCCGTTGACGAGCAGGTCCCGGCCGCGGATCTCGACCTCGCGGAAGCCGATCCGGTGGTGCGAGGTGTCGGCGACGGTGCCGTCGGCGCGGTGCAGCCGGACGGTGAGGCCGTAGAGCTCGGGGGTCTCGGCGGTCCAGGTGCGCACCTCGGGTACGACCGTCCGCAGCCGGACCTCGCCGAGGAAGTCGGAGACCCGTTCGTCCTCCTTGCTGACCCGGTCGAACTCGGTGTCCTGAACAAGCCCGAGGCCGTCCAGCTCCCCGCTGACGTACCACCCGCCGGGCAGCGCGCCCGTCGCCTCGGCCGACCGCACCCGGCAGTCCACGCGCAGCTCCCCGTCGCACCTCGTCCGCACGGTCACGTCCGCGAGATACAGCGGATCGGTGGCGTACAGCAGAACCGAGCGGGTGATGCCGCCGAGCCACCACTGGTCCTGGTCCTCGATGTGCGAGGCGTCGGACCACTTGACGACGGTGAGCCGCACGGTCGCGGGCGAGCCGGGGCGCACCAGGCCCGTCAGCTCGAACTCGGCCGCGAGGTGGGAGTCCTTGGAGATGCCGACGGGCTGCCCGTCCACATGGACGAGCAGCACGCTCTCGGCGGCGCCGACCTGGAGGACGATCCGGCGGCCGGTCCAGTCGGCGGGTATGTCGATCTCCCGCTCGTACACACCGGTCGGGTTGGCGGCGGGCACCTCGGGCGGGAACTCGGGCCACGGCATACGGACGTTGGTGTACCGCGGCGGGTCCTCCGCGACGTGCAGGGCCCAGGAACCCGGGAGCCCGGCCCAGGACCAGCCGGGGCCGGGCTCGTGCCTGGGCGACGGCAGCAGCTGGAACCGCCACTGTCCGTCGAGGCAGAGCGCCCGGTCGCGACGGTCGACGGCGCTCATGGGCAACCGCCCCCAGGAGGTCACCTCGGGTGACTCCCAGGGGCGGAGGGCGATCAGTGGATCGCGAGGCATCAGCGAATGGCTCCCTTGCCGAGGTCGGCGATGATCTGTTTGGCGCCGATGGCGAAGACGATCAACAGCGGGATCAGGGCGAGGAGCGCGCCCGTCATGACCATCCCGTAGTCCGTCGTGCCGTGGACGCCGTTGAGCTGGGACAGCGCGACCTGGAGGGTCACGTTGTCCGGGTTGGTGAGGACGATCAACGGCCAGGCGTAGTCGTTCCACTGGCCCATGAAGGTGAAGATGCCGAGGAAGGCGAGCCCCGGCCGCACCACCGGGAGCGCCACGTGCCAGTACTGGCGCATGAACCCGGCGCCGTCCAGCTTCGAGGCGTCCAGCAGTTCGTCGTGGATCGCGCCCTTCATGTACTGGCGCATCCAGAAGATACCGAACGCGTTGGCCGCCGCCGGCACGATCAGCGCGGTCATCGAACCGACCCAGCCGATCTTCGCCATGATCACGAACTGCGGGATCGCCGCGAGCTGCGCCGGAACCATGAAGATCATCATCATGAGGGCGAACAGCAGCCGCCGCCCGGGGAACTGGAACTTGGCGAAGACGAACGCGGCCAGTGAGTCGAAGAACAGTACGAGGAACGTCACCGAGACGGCCACGAGCAGCGAGTTCAGCATCGAACCGAAGAAGTCGATGTTGTCGAAGAGGCTGCGCGTGTTCTCCAGGAAGTGCGAGCCCGGCAGCAGCTTCGGCGGATACGAGAAGATCTCCGTCGACGTGTGGGTCGACATGATGATCGCCCAGTAGAACGGGAACGCCGACAGCAGTACGCCGAGCATCAGCGACGCGTGCAGGGCAAAACCTCTGCCGCGGGTGCCCTTGATGGCCTTGGGGCGCCGTGCGCCCTGGACGGATGCCATGGTGGCGGCCTCCTATTCTTCGCGCCGGCGCTGCACCAGCCGCCAGTTGATGATCGAGAAGAGGACGACGACGAGGAAGATGCCCCACGCCACGGCGGCGCCGTAGCCGAAGTCGTTGTTGTCGAAGGTCTGCTGGAAGAAGTAGAGGACCATCGTCCGGCCGGCGTGGTCGGGACCGCCCGAGAACGTCGACTCGTTGGCCGTGGTCTGCAGCAGGATCTGCGGCTCGGAGAAGCTCTGCAGACCCGTGACCGTGGAAACCACGAGCACGAACAGCAGCACCGGCCGCATCAGCGGAAGCGTGATCCGGAAGAACGTCTGCACCGGCCCGGCGCCGTCCATCCGCGCCGCCTCGTACAGATCGCTCGGGATCGTCTGGAGCCCGGCGAGGAAGATGATCGCGTTGTAGCCGGTCCACTGCCAGGTCATCAGGGTGGCGATGGAGACCTTGATGCCCCACGGGGTGTTCAGCCACGCCACCTGGTCGAGACCGACCGCCTGCAGCAGGGCGTTCACCAGACCGAAGTTGGTGGAGAACACCGATCCGAAGATGATGGCCACCGCGACCACCGAGGTCACGTTCGGCAGGAAGTACGCGAACCGGTAGAGGTTCTTGAACCGCACCGCCGAGTTGAGCATCACGGCCGTGACCAGCGCCAGGAAGATCATCGGGAAGGTCGCCAGCGCCCAGATGACGATCGTGTTCCCGACCGAGCCCCAGAAGTCGCTGTCGCTCAGCAGGTACTGGTACTGCGACAGCCCCGCCCACTCCATCGAGCCGAGACCGTCCCACCGGTGGAAGGAGACGTAGAGCGAGAAGCCGACGGGGATCAGGCCGAAGGCGAGGAAGAGCAGATAGAAGGGGGAAATCGCGGCGTAGAGCCGCCAGTAGCTGAGGATGCCCTTCTTCGGGGCCTCGACCGGGGCTTCGACCACGACGACCGGGGGCTTCTCCAGCGCGGGGACGGTGGCCATCAGTAGGTCACCCCCAGGTGCTTCGCGATGCGGCGACACTTGCTCATGGCGTCACTCCAGGCCTTCCTCGGGTCCTTGCCCAGGACGCCGACGTTCTTGATCTCGTCCTTGATGGGCTGCCCGAGCGCCACGTCGAACGGGCTGTTGAACGAGACCGGGATCTTCTCGGCGGCCGGCCCGAAGACATCCATCGTGATCTGGTCACCGAAGAACGGGTCCGGCTCGCGCAGCTTCTTCATCTCGTACGAGGCGGGGGTGGACGGGAAGAGCCCGGCGTCCACGAAGCCCTGGGCCTGGTTGTCCGCGTTGAGGATCCAGCCGATGATCTCGAACGCCTGCTCAGGCTCCCGGCAGGCCTTGGTGATCGAGAGGAACGAGCCACCGTTGTTGGCCGCCCCGCCCGGCATCGCGGCCACCCGCCACTGGCCCTTGGTCTTCGGCAGACCCAGCTTGAGGTCGCCCGCAGCCCACGAGGCACCCAGCTGGGTGGGCAACAGGCCCTTCTCGGTGGCCGCGTTGAAGTCCGGGGTGCCGTTGACGATGCTGGAGACGAGGCCGCGCCGCTTCGCCTCGACGGCCCGGTCCCAGGCGGTGCGGATGTGCTCCTCGTCGCCGATGAAGTTCCGGTCCTTGTCGACGTACCGCTTGGTGCTCTGCCCGACGGAGTTCTCGAACACGGCGCTCGCGTCGACGAGCAGGAACGCGCCGGGCACCCGCTTCTTCAGCTGCTCACCGGCGGCGAAGAACTTCTCCCACGTGTCCATCTCGCGCGACACGTCGTCGGGCTCGTACGCCAGCCCCGCCTTCTCGTACACCGCGGCCTGGTAGTAGTGCACCACCGGACCGCAGTCGATGGGGAATCCCACCATCGAGCCGTCCTCGGCGATGCCCTGCTGCCACTTCCAGTCCAGGTACTGGCCCTTGAGCTTCTCCGCGCCGAGCGTGCGCAGGTCCACGAACTGGCCCGCGTTCGGCAGGTACGAGGCCATGTCCTCGCCCTTGAGACCGGCGATGTCGGGGACATGGGAGCGCCCCGTCATCGTGGTGATCAGCTTGGAGCGGTAGTAGCCGCCGATCTGGATGGGCTTGAGGTCGACGGCGCTGCCGTAGCGAGCCGTGGCCTTCTTCACGACGGTGTCGCTCAGCCCGCCGCTCCAGTACCACAGGACCATGTTCCGGCCACTGGAGCCGTACGGGACGGCGCAGCCGGACGTGAGGCCGCCGAGCGCCGTGGCGGCCGTACCGGCCAGGCCCGCGTGCAGCAGGCCTCTTCGTGAGAGCCGCACAGCTCCCACCGCCTTTCGGATCTTTTCGACGTACGAGGCGTACGAGGGGACCAACAAGGGGGTGCAGGGGGTGCAGGGGGTGCAGGGGTGGTTCAGCGGGGGGTGAGGTTCGGGGGAGTGACCGGGGCGTACCGCACCGGCGGGCCCGGGTCGCTCGGCAGCCGGTCGGCGAGGAAGTCGTAGGCGCGCCGGACCTCGGGGTCGGTCTGGGCGTACCACCACTGATGGACGCCGTACCAGCCCGGTGCGGCCAGGCCTCCGCCGTGGTGGCCCACGGAGAGTCCGGCGGCCAGCACGGCGAATCGCAGCCGCTCCACCAGGGGCCAGCCGCCGAGGGAGGCCGCGACGAAGCTCGCGCCGAAGACATCACCGGCGCCCGTCGCGTCGAGCACGTCGACGTCGAGGGCGGGGACCTCGGCGTACTCGCCGGTCGTCTGGTCCACGGCGATCGCGCCCTCGCCGCCGCGGGTGACCACGGCCACCGGAACCAGCTCGCTCAGTGTGCCGAGCGCCGCGACCGCGCTGTCGGTACGGGTGTACGCCATCGCCTCGGTCTCATTGGGGAGGAAGGCGTGGCACAGGGCGAGCTGGTCCAGGAGGTCGCGGGACCACTGCTGGGTGGGGTCCCAGCCGACGTCCGCGTAGATGTGCGTGCCGTTCGCGGCGGCCTTGGCGAGCCACTCGCGCGGCTCGGCCTCGATGTGTACGAGCGCCGTGCGCGCCTCCGGCGGGGTGCGCATCAGCTCGTCCTGTGAGTGCGGCGGCTCCTGCCCGTGGGTGACCAGGGCGCGGTCATTGCCGTACGCGAGCGAGACGGTGACGGGGGTGTGCCAGCCGTCCGCGGTGCGCGAGAGGGAGAGGTCCAGGCCCTCCTGGCCGGCGAGGACGTCACGGCAGTACGCGCCGTAGTGGTCGTCGCCGAAGACCGTGGCCAGGGAGGTGTTCAGGCCGAAGCGGGCGGCGGCGACCGCCAGGTTGGCGATGCCGCCCGGGCCGCAGCCCATGCCGTCGGTCCAGATCTCCTCGCCTGGCGTGGGTGGCCTTCCCAACCCCGTGAGGACGAGGTCGTAGAAGAGCAGCCCGGTCAGCAGCACGTCGGGCCGGTCGTCGTCCACGTGCGCACCTCTCGTCAGAACTCTTCAAATCGATGCCCGGAATCGTGCGCTGCTCCGGGGGATTGGTCAATACCCGAGCAGAAGTGAGCATGGAAATGATTGGGAATGACGAGTACTGTTCAGCGCGTGCTGGCAGAACGACGACACCAACTCATCCTGCGGGCCCTGAGATCAGGCGGCCCCGCAGCCGTGACCGATCTCTCCGAGCAGCTCGGTGTAAGCCCCGCCACGATCAGGCGTGACCTGGTCAGACTGGAGGAGGAGGGGCTGCTCACGCGTGTGCACGGCGGCGCGGTCGTGGAGGAGGGCGACCAGCCCTTCGCCGAGGTGGCCGAGGTGCGGGTGGCCGAGAAGGACGCGATAGCGGCGAAGGCCGCGTCGATGGTCCGCGACGGCCAGTCCGTCCTGCTCGACATCGGGACCACCGCCTACCGCCTGGCCCGGCAGCTGCACGGCCGCCGCCTCACCGTGATCACCAGCAACCTGGTGGTCTATGAGGAGCTCGCCGACGACGAGGGCATCGAGCTGGTGCTGCTCGGCGGCATGGTCCGCCGCGAGTACCGTTCCCTCGTCGGCTTCCTCACAGAGGACAACCTCCGTCAGCTCCACGCCGACTGGCTGTTCCTCGGCACCAGCGGAGTGCGGCCCGGCGGCCAGGTGATGGACACGACCGTCGTCGAGGTCCCCGTGAAAAGGGCGATGATCAAGGCCAGCGACAGGGTCGTCCTGCTCGCCGACTCCGCCAAGTTTCCCGGTACGGGGATGGCGCGGGTCTGCGGTCCCGGGGAACTCGACGTGGTGGTGACCAACGATCCCGCCGACCAGGCGACATGTTCGTCGCTGGAGGAGGCCGGGGTGGAGGTCGTGAAGGCATGACCCGCGTACGGGGGCATGAACCACGCCGGCGGCGGAATGATCCACGACGACGGCCCGACCCGCACCCGTGTGGGGAGGGCTGACACGTGTCGGAACAGTCGGCACGAATGCACGATCGGCAAAGGGTGGTAGTTGCGTGAAGCTGACGATTCTGGGCGGCGGAGGATTCCGGGTGCCCCTCGTGTACGGGGCGCTCCTCGGGGACCGTGCCGAGGGCCGGGTCACCCAAGTCGTCCTGCACGACCTGGACGCCGAGCGGCTCTCCGCCGTCACCCGCGTCCTCGCCGAGCAGGCGGCCGACGTGCCCGATGCCCCCGAGGTGACCGCCACCACCGACCTCGACGAGGCCCTCACCGGCGCCGACTTCATCTTCTCCGCGATCCGTGTCGGCGGCCTGGAGGGCCGGGCCAACGACGAGCGGGTGGCCCTCGCGGAAGGCGTGCTCGGCCAGGAGACCGTGGGCGCGGGAGGCATCGCGTACGGCCTGCGCACGGTGCCCGTGGCGGTCGACATCGCCCAGCGAGTCGCTCGACTCGCTCCCGACGCCTGGGTCATCAACTTCACCAACCCGGCAGGACTCGTCACCGAGGCCATGTCCCGCCACCTCGGCGACCGCGTCATCGGCATCTGCGACTCACCGGTCGGCCTCGGCCGCCGTATCGCCCGCGTGCTCGGCGTGACCAACCCGGGCGAGGCCTGGATCGACTACGTCGGCCTCAACCACCTCGGCTGGGTCCGCGGCCTGCGCGTCGCCGGCCGCGACGAACTCCCCCGCCTGCTCGCCGACCGCGACCTCCTCGGCTCCTTCGAGGAGGGCAAGCTCTTCGGCGTGGACTGGCTCCAGTCCCTCGGCGCCATCCCCAACGAGTACCTGCACTACTACTACTTCAACCGCGAAGCCGTCCGCGCCTACCAGCAGGCCGAGAAGACCCGCGGCGCCTTCCTCAAGGACCAGCAGGCGCAGTTCTACGAGGAGATGCGGCGCCCCGACGCCCACGCCCTGAAGGCATGGGACCGCACCCGCGCCGAGCGCGAGGCCACCTACATGTCGGAGAACCGGGAGACCGCGGGCGCCGGCGAACGCGACGCCGACGACCTCTCCGGCGGCTACGAGAAGGTCGCCCTCGCCCTGATGCGGGCCATCGCCCGCGACGAGCGCACCACCCTCATCCTCAACGTCCGCAACAAGGGCACCCTCTCCGTCCTCGACACCGAGGCCGTCATCGAGGTGCCCTGCCTGGTCGACGCCAACGGCGCCCACCCGGTCGCCGTCGACCCGCTGCCCGACCACGCCACCGGCCTGGTCTGCGCGGTCAAGGCCGTCGAACGCGAGGTCCTGGCCGCCGCCGAGTCGGGTGCGCGTGCGACCGCCGTGAAGGCCTTCGCCCTGCACCCCCTGGTCGACTCGGTGAACGTGGCACGCCGCCTCGTCGAGGGCTACACGGCGGTGCACCCCGGCCTCGGGTACCTGCAGTAGAACCCCGGGCTGCCGTGGGCAGCCTCCCCATGCTCAACTGAAGCCGCACCCCACTCCTAGGAGACCCACGGCCATGCACGACGAACGCCGCCGCATCGAGGAACGCGTCGAGCGCGTCCACACCCAGCGCATCAAGCCCGCGATCTACGCGGCCTCCGTGCCCTTCCAGGTCGAGGCCTGGCAGGCGCCCGGCGAGCCCGTGCCCTTCGAGGAGGCCGCGGCCGCCTCGTACACGCCCTTCGCCATGGACACACCATGGGGCCCGCCGTGGGGCACGACCTGGTTCCGGATGCACGGCCAGGTGCCCGCCGAGTGGGCCGGCCGCCGTGTCGAGGCCGTCATCGACCTCGGCTTCGTCGGCGACTGGCCAGGCAACCAGGCCGAGGCCCTCGTCCACCTCACCGACGGCACCCCCCTGAAGGCGGTCAACCCGCTCAACCAGTACGTGCCGATCGGCAACCCGGTCAGCGGCGGCGAGACCATCGACTACCTGGTCGAGGCGGCCTCCAACCCCGACATCCTCGCCGACAACTTCTCGAAGATCACACCGCTGGGCGACATCCTGACGGCCGGCGACAAGCCGCTGTACACGTTCCAGCGCGCCGACATCGCCGTCCTCGACGAGGAGGTCTTCCACCTCGACCTGGACCTCCAGGTACTGCGCGAGCTGATGGTCCACCTCGGCGAGCACGAGCCCCGCCGCCACGAGATCCTGCACGCCCTGGACCGGGCCATGGACGCCGTCGACCTCGACGACGTCTCCGGCAGCGCCACCGCCGTCCGCGCGATCCTGGCCCCCGTCCTCGCCAAGCCCGCCCACGCGAGCGCGCATGTGGTGTCCGGTGTGGGCCACGCGCACATCGACTCCGCCTGGCTGTGGCCCATCCGCGAGACCAAGCGCAAGACGTCCCGTACGTTCTCCAACGTCACCGCGCTCGCCGACGAGTACGAGGACTTCATCTTCGCCTGCTCCCAGGCCCAGCAGTACGAGTGGGTGCGCGACAACTACCCGCACGTCTGGGAACGGATCAAGAAGGCCGTCGAGAAGGGCCAGTGGGCCCCCGTCGGCGGCATGTGGGTCGAGTCCGACGGCAACCTGCCCGGCGGCGAGGCCATCGCCCGCCAGCTCGTCCACGGCAAGCGGTTCTTCATCGAGCACTTCGGCATCGAGACCAAGGGCGTCTGGCTGCCGGACTCCTTCGGCTACAACGCCTCCTACCCGCAGCTCGCCAAGCTCGCCGGCAACGAGTGGTTCCTCACCCAGAAGATCTCCTGGAACCAGACCAACACGTTCCCCCACCACACCTTCTGGTGGGAGGGCATCGACGGCACCCGCATCTTCACCCACTTCCCGCCCGTCGACACCTACAACGCCCGCTTCAGCGGCGAGGAGATGGCCCGCGCCGTCCGCAACTACGCCGAGAAGGGCGCCGGCACCCGCTCCCTCGCCCCCTTCGGCTGGGGCGACGGCGGCGGCGGCCCCACCCGCGAGATCATGGAGCGGGCGAGGCGTCTGGCCGACCTGGAGGGCTCGGCGAAGGTCGTGGTCGAGCACCCCGACGAGTTCTTCGCCAAGGCCCGCGAGGAGTACGAGGACGCCCCCGTCTGGAACGGCGAGCTCTACCTGGAACTCCACCGCGCCACGTACACCTCCCAGGCCCGCACCAAGCAGGGCAACCGGCGGTCCGAACACCGCTTGCGCGAGGCCGAGCTGTGGGCGACCACGGCCGCGCTGCACGCACCGGGCTACTCGTACCCGTACGAGAAGCTCGACCGCCTCTGGAAGACGGTCCTCCTTCACCAGTTCCACGACATCCTGCCGGGGTCCTCGATCGCTTGGGTGCACCGCGAGGCAGAGGCGGAGTACGCACGGGTGGCGAAGGAACTGGAGGAGCTGACGGCGGCAGCGGTCGCGGCTCTCGGTGCCGGTGACACACGTGTCTTCAACACCAGCCCGCGCGACCGTGCCGAGGTGGTACGTACGCCTGCGGACGCACTGGCGTACGTACAGGTTCCCGCCAACGGCAGCGCACCCCTCACCCCCACCGAACCCCCGCACCCGGTCACCGTCTCCGGCCGTGTCCTCGACAACGGCCTGGTCCGAGTCGAGATCGCCGAGGACGGAACCCTCGCCTCGGTCCGCGACCTGAAGGCCGACCGCGAAGTCCTCGGCGACAAGGGCAACCTCCTCCGCCTCCACACCGACCTCCCCAACTACTGGGACGCCTGGGACGTCGACAAGCACTACAAGAACCGCTACACGGACCTGCTGGAGGCGGACTCCGTCACCGTGGTCGAGGAGGACCCGCTCCGAGGCGCCATCCGCGTAGAGCGATCGTTCGGCAAGGGCTCAAGGATCACCCAGACGATCACCCTGCGCGCCGGCAGCCCCCGTATCGACTTCGAGACGGACATCGACTGGCACGAGGCGGAGAAGTTCCTCAAGGCCGGCTTCCCGATCGACGTCCGTGCCCCGCACTCCTCCGCCGAGATCCAGTTCGGCCACATCCAGCGCCCCACCCACACGAACACCAGCTGGGAGGCGGCCCGCTTCGAGGTGTCGGGCCACCGCTGGGTGCACGTGGCCGAGCCCGGCTACGGCGTCGCGGTGATCAACGACTCCACCTACGGCCACGACGTCTCCCGCACGGTCCGCGAGGACGGCGGTACGACCACCACGGTCCGCCTCAGCCTGGTCCGCGCCCCGCGCATCCCGGACCCCGAGGCCGACCAGGGCAAGCACCGCCTCACCTACTCCCTCCTCCCGGGCGCGACCATCGAGGACGCCGTCGCCGAGGGCTACGCGCTCAACCTGCCGCTGCGCGTCGCGGACGCGGCGGGCGCACCCGATCCGGTCGTCTCCGTGGACGGCGAGGGCGTGACGGTCGAGGCGGTCAAGCTGGCCGACGACGAGTCCGGCGACGTCGTCGTCCGGCTGTACGAGTCGCGCGGCGGCCGGGCCCAGGGCGTTCTGCGTACCGGATTCCCGCTCGCCGGGGCCCAGATCACCGACCTGCTGGAGCGCCCCCTGTCGGAGGCGGCCACGGACGGCGACGGTGTTCCCGTGACCCTGAGGCCATTCGAGGTGAAAACGTTGCGTCTGGCGGTGGGGCAGTCGTGACCGCCGTTCCCATCAAGAATTAAGAAACACGTAAAAGCCCAGGTCGCGGCGGGTGGGTTACCCGCCGCGACCCCCGTTCGTTCCCTTCATGACACCTAAAGTTCTCTTACCGACCGTGTGATACGGGATAATGCGAGTGAGAGTTGTGAGGTGTCATCGTGCGAGACCCGCGAATGTCAGCGATCGGCAAGGGGCTGAGGCGCCGCGGCAGACTGATCGCCGAGGCGGTGAGCCCGCCGAAGAAGCCCCTGAACGCCGTTCCGGCGCCCCGGACCGAGGCCGGCGCCGAAGAGCCGAAGTACGTGGCTCCGCGTGCGCCCCGGCTGGTGGAGTCGCCGGTGTTCGTCCTCTCCTCGGTGCGTTCCGGCTCGACGCTGCTGCGGGTCATCCTCAACAGCCACAGTCAGATCCGTGCCCCGCACGAGATGCATCTGCGCACCGTTCACGTCCATCTCTCCCGCGACTTCACCGCGCCCGCCATGCAGGCGCTCGAACTCGACAAGACCGAGCTGGAGCACGTCCTCTGGGACCGGATTCTCCACCTCGAACTCAGCCGCAGCGGCAAGCGGATCATCGTCGACAAGACGCCGCCCAACACCCTCATCTGGCCGCGCCTGGAGCGATGCTGGCCGGACGCCCGCTACATCCTGCTGCTCCGCCACCCCGGCGCGGTCGTCCAGTCCCTCACCAGCCGCCGTACCGACCCCGACCACGAGGCGATCCGGGCCGAGGTCCTCTCCTACAGCGAGAAGCTGGAAGAGGCCCGCCAGAACCTGCCGGTCCATGTCATCACGTACGAGGACCTCACCTCCGAGCCGGAAAAGGTCACCCAGGGCATCTGCGACTACCTCGACATCCCCTGGGAGTCCGCCATGCTCGACTACGGCTCCAAGGACCACGGCACGTTCCGCCCCCAGCTCGGCGACTGGTCCTCCACGATCAAGTCCGGCCGCATCCAGCAGGCCCGCCAGGCCGACCCCACCGCAGAACTCCCGCCCCGCCTCAAGGAACTGGCAAGGGCATGGGGCTACTCCGCGTAACTCAGTGATCCCGGCGATCCCCGCGCCCCTTCAGGGGCGCGGGGCGGTGTCAATTTGTGGCTCCGCCGCGTGGGCGCGAGCGACCACGACCAACCCGCACCCGCCGACAAACCGACCGGATCGAGCTCGAAGGCGTGGCGGGGTCGCAGGGGCGACGCAGCCCCTGCGGATGGGACGGGTAGGGGCGGCGGGGGCGAGAAAGCCCGGTCAGACCGCCAGCGGCCGATCCGTGGCCGGCTTGCAGCCAGCCGGAGCCACCGCGCCCACGGGCACCTCCACCACCGCCACACCCGCGGCTCCCGGCACCCCGACGGCCGCCGGTACGTCCATGCCCTGATGCGGCACCGACACCGACCGCACAGCCCGCGGCCCCGACACCACCGTGTAGTCCTGCCCGAGCCGCCCCGGCATCACATCACCGGTCTCCTCGCCCAGCGCCAACTGAACAGCGGCCCAGGGCGCGTTGATCCCACAGAGGGCCAGCTGGTGGAGCCCGCCGGCCGGACGGGTGTTGACGTCCATCAGCACGGGCTTGTTGCCATACATGCGGAACTGAATGTTCGTCAGGTAGTGGAGCCCGAAGGTCTCGGCGATGAGCCGGGCCGGTTCGATCCACGCGGGGTTGAGGCTGAAACCGCGCCGCCGTCCGTTCTTCGTACGGCCGACGGCCATCCGGACCCGCCCGTCGGGGCCGGTCAGACAGTCGACGGACACCTCCGGCTGTTCGAGGCGCGGCATCACCAGCCAGTCCACCTGCTCGTCGGCGGCGCGCAGGGCCTCGACGACGAGGTCGAGCGGCACATACGGGCTCGGAAACCCGTTGAGGTGAGCGAGCGAGAAGGGGGCGCGCGTGACGACACGGAAGCCCACGCCACCCGCTCCGGCCGCCGGCTTGAAGCATGCCTTGTGCCCCCCGGCCTCCAACTCCTCCACCGCGGCGACGAGTTCATCGACGGACGTCACCCGGAACCACGGCGGGACGGGAACCCCGTATGCCTGGACCGCCTCGTACGCGGTCACCTTGTCCTCGAAGACCTCGATGGCCTCGGCGGGCGGCGCCAGCAGCGCCGTACCGACGGCCGCGAACTCCTCGCGATGCGCGGCGATGGCGGCCTGGTGCAGCCGGGGCACAAAGACGTCGATGCCGCGCTTGGCGCACTGGTCGAGCGCGTACTCGACGTACGCGGCGGGGGAGAGGCCCTCGGGCTCGAGGTCGGCCGTGTCGGCGGCGGCCAGTACGGGGGAGTCGGCGTCACCGTGGGTGGCATGGATGTCCACTGGTCGAGCGTGTGGATTACTCCGCAGCTGGTCCATGAAGAAGACGTTCTCCGCGTACGTGCGGTTGAGCCAGACGCGTACGCGAGAGACCATGCAGGCCGCCTTTCTACGGTTCGCGGGCACGGCGGAGCAGGCCGTGCCCGGCCAAGGGAGTTGGAGGTACGCCGAACCGCCGTACGCGAAAGGGAGGGCGTGGCGGTGGTGTTGGAGGGATCATACGGCCACTCGGCCCGAAGTTTTTGTCACGCGGGTGTTAATCCTTGCGTGCCGCGCTTGCCGGGACGCATCGTAGCGCTCTGCCCAATGGTCTCGGCGGGTCGGCCTTGTCCGTCGGTGCGCACATGTGTTCTCGTGTTTTCGATCGGTGTCACGGAGGGGAGCGCGGGTGGAGTCGAAGGTCGGCCGTCACGGGAATCTCCTGGCCATCAGCGATCTGCACATCGGCTATCCCGAGAACCGCGCCCTGGTCGAGAGGATGCGGCCCGAGACGGACGACGACTGGCTCCTCGTCGCCGGCGACGTCGCCGAGACCGTCGCCGACATCCGGTGGGCCCTTGAGACCCTCGCCGGCCGCTTCGCCAAGGTCGTGTGGGTGCCGGGCAACCACGAGTTGTGGACTCACCCGAAGGAGACCGTCCCGTACCGCGGTGTCGAGCGGTACGAGCACCTCGTCGCCGTCTGCCGCGACCTGGGCGTCGTCACCCCCGAGGACCCCTATCCCCTCTGGGAGGGACCGGGCGGCCCCGTGGTCGTGGCGCCGCTGTTCCTCCTGTACGACTACACGTTCCTGCCCAAGGGCTGCACGACGAAGGACGAGGGCCTGGAGTACGCGTACGGCACCGGCGTGGTGTGTACCGACGAGCGCGTGCTGTACCCCGACCCGTACCCGAGCCGTGACGCCTGGTGCCGCGCCCGGGTCGCCGAGACCGAGCGCCGGCTCGCCGAACTGCCCGCCGACCTGCTGACGGTGCTGGTCAACCACTACCCGCTCGACCGGCACCCGACGGACATCCTGCGCTACCCCGAGTTCGCCATGTGGTGCGGCACGGAACTGACCGCCGACTGGCACCGGCGCTTCCGCGTCGAGGTGATGGTCTACGGCCATCTGCACATTCCGCGGACCACCTGGCTGGACGGGGTCCGATTCGAAGAGGTGTCCGTGGGTTACCCCCGCGAGTGGCGTCCGCGCCCGGAACCGCCGGGAAGGCTGCGCCGCATTCTGCCGATGGAGGTCTCAGCCGGTGATCGAGGAACTGCTCCCGGAGTCGGTCGTGGCCGTGGAGGCGCACGCAAATGACACGGCCGACGGAGCCTGGGAGGGCGCCCTCTACCCCGAGGAGGAGGCGTTCGTGGCCCGCGCGGTGCCCAAGCGGCGCCGTGAGTTCACCGTCGTCCGCGTCTGTGCCCGGCGTGCCATGGAGAAGCTCGGCGTGGCGCCGCGGCCGATCCTGCCCGGTGAGCGCGGTGCCCCCGGCTGGCCGGACGGACTGACCGGCAGCATGACCCACTGCGACGAGTACGCCGCCGCCGCGCTGGTCCGCACCACCGACCTCGCCTCCCTCGGCATCGACGCCGAACCCCACAGCGCCCTGCCCGAGGGTGTGCTGGAGGCGATCGCGCTCCCCACGGAGGAGGCCCGGCTGCGCCGGCTGACCGCCGACCGTCCGACGCTCCACTGGGACCGCCTGCTGTTCAGCGCCAAGGAATCCGTCTACAAGGCGTGGTTCCCGCTCACCGGCCGGTGGCTGGACTTCTCGGAGGCCGACATCGAGGTGACCGTCGACGCCGACGGCCGGCGCGGCGGTCTGCGCGCCGAACTCCTCGTTCCCGGACCGGTGGTGGGCGGCCGACGCATCACGGTCTTCACCGGACGCTGGACCGTCCGGCACGGGCTCGTGGCGACGGCGGTCCCGGTTCGCTTCCCCACGGAAGAAGAGGATGCCAATTGAACTCCTTTTCCTATTTGGATCTGCACAGACAGGTCGCGGCCGATATCGACGCGAACATCGCGTCCGCTCTGGAGAGTCTCGGGCCGGAGTCGTCAGCGGTACGGGCCTCCATATCCGCGCTGCTGGGGCACCAGCAGATGAAATATCCGCTCTCCGTGCTCCCGCTGCTCGTCCACGCGGCCGAGACCGGTGAAACCGCACCGGCCGTTCCCCTGTCGGCCGTGCATGTCCTGTGGTGGACTTCCGCCTGTTATCTCGACGACCTGTCCGACGGCCACGGCGCGGGCATCCCCGACGGACTCGGCGCGGACGCGGCTCTGCTGGCCTCCGTCCTCAGCGGACAGGCTTTACCCATCCGGGTCATACGGGCCCAGCCGGTCCCGGACGCGGTCCGTGACGCCTTGACCGGTGAAATCGTCAATTGCTGGATCGACGCTGTGGAAGGCCAGTTGAGGGACCTGCGGGGCGACCTGGACAACGCCTCACGGGATGCGGTCGTCGCGGCCTGTCGAGGGAAGTCCGGCGCCCCTTTCGGGATGATCACGGCAATGGCGGCGATGCTGTCCGGAGCCGGGAGTGAGCGCACCGAGCTGTGGCGCGGATTCGGTGCGGTCTTCGGTATCCTCTGGCAGCTTTTCAACGACCAGGAGGACATCCTTTCGGGCCGCAACGAGGATCTCCTGAACGGCACGGTGACCTATCTCCTCGCCTGCGCCCTGGAAGAGACTCCGCCCGATTCCAGAGCGCGTATCGCGGAACTGAGCGCCGCCGCCCGCACGTCCGAACAGTCCCGCACGGAACTCACGGCCCTGCTGCTCGACCCCGCCGTTCTCCGCCGCTACGAGAAGGACCTCTCCGCGTACCGCGACGAGGCGTACCGCGTCCTCGGTGAACTGGGCGGCCACGAGAAGTACATGGCGGCGCTGCGGCAACTCGTCGACCAGGCCTCCGGGATGTATCTGACCCCGGCCGGCTGAGGCCCGTGGCGGCGGTCCGCCGGTGCACCCCGACGGACCGCCCGACATACAACGGCACACCCGGCGCTCAGACGTCCGGGCACCAGCTCCTCAGCAGCCGGAAGAACTCCTCCTCATTGCCCGCCAGTCCGGCCGCTGTCAGCGCCTGCTCCGCCTCGGCGAGGGCGGCGGTCGGCACCACGGGTGGTCGGCGGGACTCCGGCGGCCCGTCGAACGCGGCTCGTACGGTACCCAGCAGCCGCAGATACGCCTGGACGGCGGTGCGCTCGCGGTCGGTCAGTACGGCGGTCGGCATCGAACGGCTCTCCCCTGGTCGGATCCGTGAAGCGCCACGTGGACGTGACACACCACCAGCTTGCCGCCCGCCACTGACAATCCCGTTTCCCCCCACGTTCGTTCGCCCGGCCGGCGGAGGAAAAGCGCAGGGAAAAGGGGGCCCGCTACGGCTACCGTCGCGACGCGCCGAGCGTCGTCTCCCGCTCAGGGTCCGTCAGCGGCGGTCCCGTCAGCGGTGGTTTGACCGGGCCCCGCAGTACCGCCATGAGAACCTCCGGCCTGACGAGGGCGCCGGCCGGCTCGTTGAGGGTGATGACACCGAGGAGGGCCTTGCAGACGAGGGGACGCCCGGTCGCCGTGCGCATCAGCCGGCGCACGTAACGCTGGAAGAGCCTCTGCCCGGCGTTCGGCTGTTTGCCGATCGCCTCGGGGTAGCGGATGTCCGTGCCGGTGGCCAGTTCCCAGGCGATGCCCACCGGTACGGCGACGGCCCGCTGTATGCGGCGCGCGAGCCCCGGTGCCGTGATGCCGTGCGCCGCGACCCGCTCGCGCAGCGCCAGGGCGCCCTGGGCGGCGACGGACATGCCGTGGCCGTAGATCGGGTTGTACGTGGCGAGCGCGTCGCCGACCGCGACGAACCCCTCGGGCCAGTCGGAGACCTTCTCGAAGTAGCGCCGCCGGTTGATCGTGCTGCGGGTGACCATGATGTCCGTCAGCGGCTCCGCGCGGGATATCAGCTCGCCGACGACCGGATGCCGGAGCGCGCGGGCGAACTCCTCGAACTCCTCTGCGGCAGCGGTGGGTTGACCGCCGCGGGTGCCCGATATCGTCACCAGCCAGCGGCCACCCTCGATGGGCACCAGGGTCGCGGCCTTCCCCGGCACCGGCTGTGTCACGTCCGGCTGCACATTGACCACCGGGAACTCCTCGGTGCCCTCGGGCGCCCGGAAGATCCGGCTGGCGTAGACGAGCCCGGAGTCGACCTCCTCCATCCGCGCGGCCGGCACCCCCAGCGCGTCGAGCCAGGCGGTGCCCCGTGAACCGCGGCCCGAGGCGTCCACCACCAGGTCGGCGGCCAGGACCCGCTCCTCGCCCCCGGCCGGCCGGACCCGTACCCCCGTGACCCTGGCGGCGTCGCCCTGAAGGCCCAGGGTCTCGGTGCGCTCCAGGACCGTGACCCGGGGGTCGGACCGGACCCGGGCGCGGACGACCGACTCCAGCAGATCGCGGCTGCACGCGATCATGAACTCCATCTCCGGCCAGCGCCGCAGCCACCCCTGGGCGGACAACGAGACCAGGCCGGTCGGCAGCGGGATCCGCCGGGCTCCGGCCGCCAGCCAGGCCTCCGTGACGCCGGGCAGCAGCTCCTCCATCGCGCGGGCCCCGCCGGACCACAGCAGATGGGCGTGACGGGCCTGTGGGACACCCTTGCGGGGCTCGGGCCCCTCGGGCAGTTCGTCGCGCTCGACGACGGTGACCTCGGCGTGGTCGCGCAGCGCGGCGGCGGTCAGCAGACCGGCCAGTCCCGCGCCGAGGACGACGGCACGCCGGGCGGTCGCGACCGCGGTGTCGGGTGTGCCGCTAACGGGTTCGCTCATGAAAGTCGCTTCCTGACCTGGTCGCGGCGGCCCACTCGCGGGCGGCCGCTACGACGGGGGACTGACGCAGGGCGATGGACATCCGTACCAGGTCACGGGGGTTCTCGGCCGGCAGGTCGGGGGCGTCGGTCACCGCCGAACTGATGACCCGGCCCTCCGGGTCGTCCGCCCTGGCCCGTACCGCCGCCGTCACCATCGCGGCATCGGCCTCGGCCCGCGCCTGGACCGGCTCGGAACCGGCCGCCACGGCCGCGTCGTAGGCCTTGGCACGCACCTCGGAGTCGAAGTACGGGTACAGGCTGAGCATGCCGTCGTGGATGTCGGACTCCCGCTGCGTCATCTGGAGCTGTGCGGGAGCCCACCAGGAGATCCGTACGTCGTGGCTCGCCTGGGCCCAGACGGGCCGCAACTCCCGCCACAGCGGCCCGAGTCGACGGTACATGGACCAGGTGGTCCAGGAGTCGCCGATGCGCTCCCCGGCCAGCGGCAGACAGAAACCGAGCGCGCAGACCTGGGCGCCCACCGAGGACAGCGCGGGGGCGACGTACGTGCTCAGGTAGTCCAGGTCCCCGCCCTGCCAGCGGGCCACCACGGCGATCAACTTGACCGCCGCGAACGGCACGTTGACGAGATAGCCGAGCGCGATGATCAGCAGTCCGGCGCGCAGCCAGCCGTGCACCTGGAGCGCCCAGCGGCAGCACATCAGGTTCATCGCGACGCCCGCGACGGTGAACCCGACCAGGTACAGCACGATCATCTCGCGCAGGAACGGGGTGTTGGCGTAGTACGTGTCGAAGTCCCGCACCCGCTCCAGGGGCGCGTCGCCGAGCAGGAACAGCACCACGATCGCCGCGCACACCACGCCGTACCCGGCGATCCAGCGGCGCGAGAGCCTGCGGGTCGACTCGGGCGGACCGCCCCGCCAGTTGACGATCAGCACGAGGCAGGAGCCGCTGAACGCGCTCAGCAGGACGTAGACGACGGCCGCCGAGATGTTCGTGACCCCGGTGACACGATTGACCTCGGCGATCGTCGGGGGCGCGGCGAAGAAGAACACCAGACAGGCCAGCGTCATCAGCGCGCACACGGACCTCAGCAGCGGGTCGCGCCAATTGCGCAGCAGCGCGGGCGTCTTGAGGGCGAGGGCGACCGTCATCGCGACGGCCGGTATGTAGTAGCTGGACCCGTCCATAGGTGTCGGCGGCTCCGCCGCTCAGCCCTGCGGACCGCGGTAGCCCAGGGAAGCCCCGATCCGGCCGGCCAGATGATCGCGTCGCACGGGCCCGCGCAGCGCCGAACCGGCGAGCCAGGTACGGCACTTGCTGGCCAGCAGCAGTCCGAAGCTCTCCGCGTCCTGCTCGTCGGCCAGGTCGAACCGGGTGCGGGCGGCGACCCTCAGGACCGTCGCCTGGAGGTCGGCGTCCTCGTTCAATAAGCGCGCGGCGACGGCGGCGCCCACAGTGCTCTCGGCCACTTGCACATGTTGACCGCAGTGCCCGGCCTGCATGTGCCACAGCTCGTGGCCGAGGATCACCAACTGGTGGTCGGGGGCGGTGCGTTCCTCGATGACGACGAGGTCCCGCTCGGGCATGTCCAGCCACAGCCCACTGGCCGTACCGGGCGGGAAAGCGGCCGTACGGTAGTGGACGGGGCGGCCACGGCGTCTGCTCATGGCGTCGCACAGGGCGCTGTAGATGTCGGCGGGGTCCGCCGGCGCCGGGAGCGTCAGCTCGCCGACCAACTCGCCGCACAGACGGCGCATTTCCTTTCCGATGCCCACAGTTCTCCCCCGGTCAGGACTCGGGCCGCTTGACGCTCTCCAGCAGCATGTCCAGCCACTCCGCCACCTTGTCGCGGTGCTGGTCGGTGGGCAACTGGGCTGCCCGCCAGGCGATGGAGCGCACACCGTGGTTCTGCAGCAGCCGCTGCAGCGGGTCGTCGGCGGCCTCGGCGGCTGCCCGTTCACGGTCGGCGAGCTGCTGGAGGAGCTCCTGCTCGGTGCGCATCAGGGCGCTCGCCAGCGCCTCGGGATCCTCGGCGGTGAGGAAGCCGGCGTGCACTCTGAAGAAGCGCTGGATGGCGTCGCAGTGTTCCATCGTGGGGCGCCGGTCGCCGTTGATGAGGGCACCCGCCTGCTGACGCGACATACCGGCGCCGTCGGCGATCTCCTGCTGGGTGTACTTGCGGCCGTTGGGCTTGAGTCTGGTGCGTCGCAGCAGGTCCAGGCGTTGCAGAAAACGTGCCTGGATGTCCGGCTCACCGGCGCGCTGCCCGCTGAGCAGCGCCTTCACCACCGCCTCCGGCACGCCGGACGCGACCGAGAGCCGTCGGGTGTCGAAGACCTCCGAGTGCGCCACGCCCAGCCTGTCGGTCAGCGCGGTGACACGGGCCACGACGGCCGGCAGCAGAACCGTCGCCGTGGCGTCCGGAACCTCGAAGCCATCCGTCACCGACAGATCTCCTACGTCTCTCTCAGGCCAATTTCGCGGTACTGCGGAATCCGTGGATCCAAGCCTGGCGCGAGACCCTGGTCCCGGCAAGTACACCGTGAACTGCGGGGAGACTAGCGGTTCGGTCGAACTCTCATCCAGGTCTCGCCACAACTGTGGCGAGATTCAGCCGTCAACCGGCGTCGAATGCCACGATAGTTGACACGACTGAGTCGAGGGCAGGAGGATCAAGACGCCGCGTGAAGGCCGCATAGGCAAGAGGGGTGACCTCCCGATGGCATATCAGGCAGGAGGGCAGCGGTCGGCACCGCAGGCCGTCCCCGACACTCTCGAAGCCCAGGAAGCACAGGCGTACCTCCAGGACTACGCCACCCTGCTGGAGGCCGTCTCCTTCCCGTCCGCCGTGCTCGACCACCGCTGGGACGTCGTCCTCACCAACTCCGCGTTCCAGGCCCTCTTCAGCGGTGTCGGGCCGCACCCGACGGCCATGCCGGGCGACAACTTCCTGCGCTTCGTGCTCTTCCACCCCGACGCCGCCACGGTCCTCGGCGAACACGAGTCCAGCTGGTGCCTGCCGATGCTCGCCCACTTCGCCGCCGCCGTGGAACGGCACGCCCAGGACGGCGGGCTGCTGTCCATCCGCCGCGACATCGCCCAGGACCCCATCATGGACGCCGCCTACCGGCACGGCCTGCCCCACTGGCTCCGCACGGTCGGCCCCGAGGCCGCCCAGCGCGACGGCGCCGTACGCCCACTGCTCCACCCCGACCCGCGCTGGGGCGCCACCGACTGCCGGGTGATCGACGAGACCCCCGACACCCTCCGCGACCTGGGCTACACCCGTATGACCCTCGTCCTGCGCGACGCCGGCCGCCCGTCCGACACGCACCGCAGGCCCCGCCGCCCACGCCGCACCACCGCGAGCCACCTCAGCGTGGTGCCCTCACCCCACAAGTGAGCCGCACCCCCTCCGGTGCCGCCGGCGTTCAGGTCGCCGACGGCACCGGAGGTCAATCCTTGCCCAGCGGAACTCCCCGCTTCGCCGCCTGGATCTGCTCGTACACATGGGTCCGCAGCTCCGCGAAGCGCGGTGCCACTCGGGTGTGCAACTGGTCGCGTTCGACCGGCAGATCGACCTTGAGCTGCTCCTGTACGACTGTGGGGGAGGCGGACAGGATCAGGACCCGCTCGCCGAGGTAGACGGCCTCGTCGATGTCATGGGTGACGAAGAGGATCGTGATGCCCCGCTCCCGCCACAGGCCCCGGACGAGGTCCTCCAGATCGGCACGGGTCTGGGCGTCGACCGCGGCGAACGGCTCGTCCATCAGCAGCACGTCCGGCTCGTACGCGAGCGCCCGGGCGATGGCGACCCGCTGCTGCATACCGCCGGACAGCTGCCAGGGGTACGCGCCCGCAGCGTCGGCCAGGCCGACCGAGGCGAGGGCGTCGTCGACCAGCTCGCGGCGGCGGGACTTGCTCAACTTCTTCTGCTTGAGCGGAAGTTCGACGTTGTCGCGGACCCGCATCCAGGGGAACAGGCTGCGGCCGTACTCTTGGAAGACGACCGCCATGCCCGGCGGCGGCCCGCTCACCGGCCGTCCCTCCAGGAGGACTTCGCCGGACGTGGGGTTCAACAGTCCGGCCACGCACTTCAGCAGGGTCGTCTTGCCGCAGCCCGACGGGCCCACCAGACAGACGAGTTCGCCCGCGTCGACGGTGAAGGTCAGGTCCCGCACCGCCTCGACACGGCGCCCGGAACCCTCGTAGACCTTGCGCAGGCCCGACACTTCGAGCAAGGCGTGCATGGTTCGCCCCTTCTCAAGCTTCAATGCGACCGCCGGGAGGACGCGCGCTGACCGTGGTACCAGCCGAGCACGCGCCGCTCGACCAGCCGGAACACGACGGACAGCGCGAACCCGAGCAGACCGAGGACGAGGATCCCGGTCCACATGTCGGGGATCGCGAAGCCGCGCTGGAACTGGACGATGGTGAAGCCCAGACCGTTGCTGGCCGCGAACATCTCGCTGATGACCATGAGGATGATGCCGATGGACAGCGCCTGACGCATCCCCGCGAAGATCTGCGGGCTCGCCGAGCGCAGGACGACGTTCCGCAGCCGTGCCGTGCCCGTGATGCCGTACGACCGTGCCGTCTCGGACATCACCGTGTCCACCGCCCGCACGCCCTCGACCGTGTTGAGCAGGATCGGCCACACACAGCCGCTCGCGATCACGGCGATCTTCATCGTGTCGCCGATGCCCGCGAACAGCATGATGACCGGGACGAGGACCGGCGGCGGCACCGCCCGCAGGAACTCCAGCACCGGCTCGCACACCGCACGCACCCGCCGGTAGGAACCGATGACCGTGCCGAGTGCGACGCCGACCGCGGTCGCCGCGGCGTAGCCGGCCGACAGACGCAGCAGGCTGGGCAGGACGTCCGCGCGCAGCCGCTCACCCGTCCACACGTCCGGGAAGGTGGTGAGGATCGTCCGCAGGGGCGGCCAGTACACATCGGTGCTGTCGTCCGATGCGAGCCACCACGCGGTGACCAGGACCAGCGGCAGGGCGACGACGAACAGCAGCCGCAGCAGGACGAGTCTCACACCGCCACCTCCCCGCGCACCGACTGGTGCCAGGCCAGTGCCCGCCGCTCCACCGTCCGCGCGCCCAGGTTGATCAGCAGCCCCAGCACCCCGGTGACCACCACCAGCGCGTACATCTCCGGCACGGCCTGCGAGGTCTGCGCCACCGCGATACGCGCGCCCAACCCCGGTGCGCCGATGACGAGTTCGGCGGTCACCGCGAGGATGAGGGCCACGGCGGCGGCCAGCCGAACGCCGGTCATGACGTACGGCAGGGCGGTCGGCCACAGGACGTGCCGTACCCGGGCCCAGGGGCCGAGCCCGTAGGAGCGGGCGGTCTCCTCGGCGACCGGGTCGACGTCCTGGACGCCGTACAGGGTCTGGATCAGGATCTGCCAGAAGGACGCGTAGACCACCAGCAGAAGCACCGACTGCAGTTCGGTGCCGAAGAGCAGTACCGCGAGCGGGATCAGGGCGACCGACGGGATCGGGCGCAGGAACTCGATCGTGGAGGCTGTCGCCTCGCGGAGATACGGCACGACCGCGATGACGACTCCGGCCAGGATCCCGGCGGTCACGGCGATGAGGAGTCCGAGCGCCCAGCCGGTGAGCGTGTCCCCGAGCGCCGTCCAGAACGCGTCGTCGGCGAGTTCGGCGGCGAGCGCGGCGGCGACCCGGCTGACCGGCGGGAAGAAGTCGTCCTGGACGAACCCGAGGCGCGGGACCGCCTCCCACAGGGCTAGGAACCCCGCGAACCCGGCCGCGCCCAGGACGGCGTTGGTGACCTTCACGGCAGCAGCTTGTCCAGGTCGGGAACCTTCTCGAACAGTCCGTCCTGCTGCCCGAGTTCGGCCAGCCTCTCGATGGAGGCCCGGTCCGGCTCGGCGGGGAAGTGGGGCAGGGTCAGCTTGTCCAGCAGGTCGCTCGGGATCTTCGTGTACGTGGTGAGGATCTCGCGTACCTCGTCCGGGTGGCTGTCGGCGTACTTGAGGGACTCGATGGTCGCCTCCTGGAACTTCTTCACCAGCTCCGGGTTCTTCTGGGCGTACTGCTGGGAGGTGAAGTACATGGCCACGGTGAGGTTCGGGTCCACATCGTAGAAGTTCGACGCGATGGACCGGCCGCCGGCGGCCTTGACGGTGGCCAGCGCGGGCTCCGGGGTGCAGGCCCCGTCGACCTGGCCCTTGGCGAGCGCGGCGGGCATCTGGTCGAAGGGCATCTCGACGAACTCGACCTTCGACGGGTCGCCGCCGGCCTTGCGGATCGACTCCCTGATCGAGGTGTCACAGATGTTGTTGAGCGTGTTGACCGCGACCTTCTTGCCCTCCAGTTGCTCGGGGGACTTGATGGGACTGTCCTTCTTCACCGTGATGCCGCAGAAGTCGGCCCCCTCCTCGGCGGTGGACGCAACACCGTTCGCCACGACCTTGACGGGCACATTCTTGGACTGGGCGACCAGCAGCGACGTCGTGTTGCTGAAGCCGAACTGGAACTGGCCGGAGACGACACCGGGCACGATCGCGGCCCCGCCCTGAGCGGGCGTCAGCTCCAGCTTGAGGCCCCGCTCGGCGTAGAAGCCCTTCTTCTGGCCCAGGTAGACGGGAGCGACGTCCAGGATGGGAATGACGCCGACCTTGAGGGTGGTGGTACCGCCGGACGCGCCGACCCCGCCCGACCCCGAGGAGTCGGACGAACCGCAGCCCGTGGCGGCCAGAAACAGAGCGCCGGCCGCAAGGCCGATGGGCAGACGACGCATGGCTCCCCCTAGTGGGACGGTTACTCGACAAGGTGTGCGCAGACCGCACAACAGTGCACAGCGGGAACGTAGAGCGTCGCCGGGGGCGGGTCAATGCCCCTGCAGCGCAAGGTCGTTGACAGTTGCAGAAGTGTGCTCTTAGCGTGCGCAGAGCGCACTTCCGTGCGTGCAGAGCGCATCTCAGGTGTGTACAGAGCGCATTTCGGGTGCGCCTTCGTGCGTCCTCGTGGAGGCGACGATGTCAGATCGAGCCGGGTTCGGTGGAGCCCGCGAACCGCATTTCGTCCGGTCCTTCGAGCGGGGCCTCGCGGTGATCCGCGCCTTCGACGCCGAGCACCCCTCGCTGACGCTGAGCGAGGTCGCCCGCACCTGCGAGCTGACCAGGGCGGCCGCCCGCCGCTTCCTGCTCACCCTCGTCGACCTCGGATACGTCCACACCGACGGCCGGCTCTTCCGGCTGACCCCGCGCGTACTCGAACTCGGCTACGCCTACCTGTCGAGCTTCACCCTGTCCGACCTCGCCGAGCCGCATCTGGAGCGGCTGGTCGCGCAGGTGGGGGAGTCGTCGTCGCTGTGCGTCCTCGACGGCGAGGACATCGTGTACGTGGCGAGGGTTCCCACGAGTCGCATCATGAGCGCGACGATCACCGTGGGCACCCGCTTCCCGGCCCACGTCACCTCGGTCGGCCGGGTGATCCTCGCGCATCTGCCGGACGACGAGATCGACGCCCGGCTCGCCCGCGCCGACCTCAAGCCCTTCACCCGCCGCACCGTGGTGTCACCGGACCAGTTGCGGGCCGAACTGCGCCGCGTACGACGGCAGGGGTACGCCATCGTCGACCAGGAACTGGAGGAGGGGCTGAGGTCCGTCGCCGCCCCGGTACGGGACCGGGACGGCGAGGTGGTGGCCGCCGTGAACATCCCCGTGCACGCCAGCCGCAACTCCGTGGAGTCGGTACGCCGTGACCTGCTGCCCCATCTGCTCGCGGCGGTGGCCCGGATCGAGGCGGACCTGGGAGTGGCCGGGACGGCCACGGGCCGGATGCCGGCCGTGGCCCCCGGCGCGGCTACAGGTCGAGCACGAGCCGCGCCCCCCGACAGCGGGACACACAGATGAGCATGGTCTCCCCGGCCTCGCGCTCCTCGTCGCTCAGCACCGAGTCCCGGTGGTCGGGGGTGCCGTCGAGGACGTCCGTCTCACACGTCCCGCAGGTGCCCTCGGTACAGGAGTAGAGCACCTCGACCCCGGCGGCCCGCACCGTGTCGAGCACGGAGACACCGACGGGAACGGTCACGGTCTTGCCGGTGCGCTCCAGTACGACCTCGAACTCGCTGTCCGGGCCGGTCTGTTGCTCCTTGGGCTGGAACCGCTCCACCCGCAGTGCCCGTCCCGGGCACCGCTCCTCGACCGCGTCGAGCAGGGGACCCGGACCGCAGCAGTACACGAGGGTCCCCTCGGCGAGGTCGTCGAGCACCGAGCCCAGATCGAGCAGCCCGGTCTCGTCCTGTGGAGCGACTGTGACCTTGTCCCCGTATGCCTCCAACTCGTCCTGAAACGCCATGGATCGACGGCTGCGCCCGCCGTAGAGCAGAGTCCACTCCGCGCCCGACTGCTGTGCGGCGGCCAGCATCGGCAGAATGGGAGTGATTCCGATGCCGCCGGCCACGAACCGGTAGCGGGGCGCCGACTCCAGGGCGAAGTTGTTGCGCGGCCCACGAACCCGGACCTTGTCGCCCTGCCGCAACTCGGCGTGCACATAGGCCGATCCGCCACGCCCCTCGGGCTCCCGCAGGACCCCGATCCGCCAGCTGTGCCGGTCCGCGGGGTCGCCGCACAGGGAGTACTGCCGCTCCAGCTCGGGCGCCAGCAGCACATCGATGTGCGCGCCCGGTTCCCAGGCCGGGAGTTCCTCGCCCAGCGGGTGGCGGAGGGTGAGGGCGAGCACGCCGTCGGCGGCGAACTCCCTGCTCTCGACGACGAGTTCGGCTTCGTACACGGTCATGAGGTGTTTCCTTGCGGCTCGTGTCCCTGCGGATGGGCGAGCATCCACTCCCACATATCGATCGGGTCCTGCGCGGTGTGTTCACGCCCGCAGTGACAGGTGCCGTGCAGGATGTCGGTGCCCGGCAGCCAGTCGATGCGGTAGACCTCTCCGGTCGGTGACGTCACAGGACCTTCTCCACGGGCTTGTCGCCCTCCTCGATCAGTCGGGCAAGGATACGGCGGGCGGCGAGACCACCGGTGTCGATGTTGATGCTCAGCTCCTGGTAGCCGGTGCGCTCGGTGCCGAGCGTCTCCTGGAGGAGGTTGAGCGCGTCGACGTCCTGCATGACGACCGTGTGGTTGTTGCCCTTGAGGAACTCGGTGACCTCGTCGTTGTCGGTCGCCCAGTCGCGCGAGACCATCCAGAAGTCGTACACCTTGCCGTCCGAGGACGGGGTGATCGCGTACGTGATCTCGGTGTGGAAGCCGTTCGGGTCGCTGCCGTCGGCTTCGGGCAGCACGCCGACCGGCGCGATCCGGCTGTGCAGCAGGTACAGGCAGGGCACGTGGTACTCGATGTCCTGCCAGCGGGTGATCCGGCCCGTGATGCCGGTGGACTTGGCGTAGAAGGGCGGGCACTCGGCGTCGTCCATGTGCCGGCTGACCCGCACGATCCCGGCCCCCTCGTCGACCTCCGTCGTGATCGGCGTCTCGGCGACCTCGGGGGTGCCGATGTACCCGCCGTGCAGATAGGTCTCGTGCGACAGGTCGAGGAGGTTGTCGACGAGGAGCCCGTAGTCGGCGTCGATCGGCTCCATACCGCGCACGGTGAGCCAGCCGGGGGAGTCCAGGTGCTTGGCACGCGGGATCGTCTGCGGGTCGGCGAGCGCCGGGTCGCCGATCCACACCCAGATCAGCGAGTCCTGCTCGACCACCGGGTACGAGGCGACCCGCGCCGTCCGCGGAATCCGCTTCTGCCCCGGCACATACACACACGCGCCCGTCGTGTCGTACGTGAAGCCGTGGTACCCGCACACGATCCGGTCCCCGTCCAGCCCGCTCTTCGACAGCGGGTACCGGCGGTGCACACACCGGTCGTGCAGCGCGACGGGCGTCCCCTCCTCCTCCGTCCGGTAGAAGACGAGCGGCTCACCCAGAATCGTCCGGCCGAGCAGCTCCCGCCCGACCTCATGGGCATAGGCGGCGACGTACCACTGGTTCCTGGCGAAGGCGGTCATGTGAGGCATGGGCGGTCCCGTCCCTGTCGGCGGGGCGTCGTCGCCCCGCGTGCCGTGGTTGGGATCAGGGTCGTGAGGCTTGCATCGGCTCGGCAAGGCGGCTTCTGCCAGGCGGAAGAACTTCTGTAAAGAGGCTGGTCAGAGCCCTGTTCTGTCAGCCTCTAGTCGCCAGAGTAGGTGGCCCGGATGGTGCTGCTGTTCGGTTCGCGCTTGGGTTGGCCGGAGAGGGCGACAGTGAGTGCGACTACTCACTGCGTACCGTTAATCGCCCAAACATGTCCGCTTAATTGCAAATGTGCTACCCGTCTGTTCATGGATGCTCGGTACAGCGGCAAGAATCAGCATCACCGCAGGTCAACTACTGATCGTTTTGGAGTCTGGGGCCCTCGGGTCGAATCCGGGTCAAATCCGCACCCTTTCAGGCTGCTGAGCGTGTCGCCGCTGGTCAGGGGCGGTGTGAGGTCACGTGCCGGTTCGCCTCGTGTACGGGGGCGGCGCGATGAGTAGTCGGTCCGATGAGGCGCTGAAGGGGCGCTGAGTGGCTGTGATCGGCTGCCAGGCGCAGGGGGCTCACCAGCGAATTCTTCGCTGGTGGTCGTGCATGCCTTTCGTGATCATGTCCTGCGGACATGTCTTCAGGCGGGACGGCTGGCGTGCGACGGCGCGAGAATGGCGGTTCCTGGCCGAGACCGACCTGCCGGGCGGCAGGGGCCATCCAGGAGACGGGTGGTAGGCGGGTGGCGTGGCCGGCTGCCCCGCCGCCTCGCGAGGCAGCCGGCGCTCTCGCAACATCCGGTACGCCCCGGAACTGCCATTCCTCGGCGCCGACATCAGTACAGCCTCGGTCGGCTCGCCGTCACCGACGCCGAACTGGAAATCTCGGTACCTCAACGAGTTCATGGACCTACGCGAGGGCCCTTGAGTGGTGCTCAGGTAAGTCCTGCCCATGGCTGGGCAGTTGAGGGAGTCAGCCGAGGGCGACCAGCTTGGCGGCGACCGCTCCGCCGACACCCTACGATGCGCCGGTGACCAGCGCGGTCTTCGCGACCGTCAATCTGAATGGGCTGTCGCGGGACCTCGACCGGCTCGCTCATGCGGCCCATCGGATCGCGAGCGACGAGATGGTGGAGGGCTGGACTCGGCAGCGGCACAGCCGGATGCTGCGGGACACGACGATCGGCGAGCGTGCTCGGCTCGTCCGTCGGTTCGCCGAGTTCACCGGTCGGTACCCGTGGCAGTGGGCGCCGTCGGGGGTGGAAGCGTTCATCTCCGAGTTGAGATCAGGCTCGAAGCCGGTCAATGCAGACGCTGTTCGTTGCCGCGAATGAGCGGGTTACGCACCCGGATCCTCGGCGGAGTCATCAACGAGTACAGGTGTGCCGCGTGAGGCGCACCGATGACTTTTCGAGCGGCGCACGATCGGGCGACCTCGTCCACCTTCCCGGAGCAGGGAGCCAGCCCTGGCCTGTCACTCCGCGGGGCTCGCAGCCTCCGATGCCGGGAGCAGGCGTCGCAGCAAGGACTCCTCCAACTCGATCAGGATGGCTTCGTTGCCGGCGGCGGAACTCGGCAGGGTGCGCCACAGGATGAGCTGACCGTGCAAGGCGGTCCACAGGTGGACACCCAAGTCCTGCGCCTCCGCCCGACGGCCGGGGACCACTTCGGCGAGGTAGGCGTCAGCCGTGTCGGTCCACGCCTGGAGCACGGTGCCGACGGGGTGGCCGGTGGTCGGTGGCCGGTCGGGCTCGTACTCCAGGCTGAACATCAGCCGGTAGCGGCGGGGCTTGTCGATGGCGAATCTGCGATAGGCGGTGACGGTGGCCCGCACGCGCCCCCATGGGTCCGCGCCCGCCGCGGCGGCCGACTCGCCGGCCTCGCTCATCGCGACGGCCAGTGCGTGGTAGGTGACGTCGAGCACTGTGGTAACCAGGTCGGCCTTGTTCTTGAAGTGCCGGTAGACGCTGGGTGCGGAAATGCCGACCTCGCGGGCGACCCCGCGAAGGGAGAGCGCGTCCTCGCGCCCTGTCTCCTCAAGGATGCGGGTCGCCGCGCCGAGGATCTCCTGCCGCAGCCGCTCGCCTTCGCCCCGCGCGTTGGGGACCCGCTTGACCTGCGACTTCATAGCCTCCTCCTCGCTGTCCGCAGCAGCCTACGACCCTCGGTGCGCCCTGTCTCCCGGGGTCGGCGCTTCGTCCGAGCCGGCACAGGGACTTCCCACTTGTCGACTAACGTTGTTAGCCTAACGTCTGTTCAACTAACAGCGTTAGCCGATGATGGAAAGGCGCAGTCATGACCTCGTCTCCGACGGTCCCCGCGTTCACGCTCACCCGCCCGAAGGGCGCCCCCCTGGACCCCCCGCCGCTGTACACCGAACTCCGTGCGAAGCAGCCCATTTCCCGCGTCTCCCTGTGGGAGGGGCAGCTCAGCCCCTGGTTGGTGACCCGCTGGGAGGACGCCCGCACCGTGCTGGGCAGTCCGGCGTTCAGCACCGATCCGACCCATCCCGGCGCACCCACCTTCAGGAAAGACACCCCGCAGGGCCGGCGTGGCTTCTTCGCCAACCAGGACGACCCCGTCCACGCGACGATGCGGCGCACCCTGACCCGGGAGTTCATGGTCAAGCGCATCAACGAGCTGCGCCCGGCCATCGCCCGCCTGACCGATGAGCTCCTCACCGACCTGACCAAGCTGAGCGGTCCCGCCGACTTAGTGGAGCACTTCGCGCTGCCGCTGCCGTCCCTGGTCATCTGCGAGCTGCTGGGTGTGCCCTACGAGGACCACGCGTTCTTCCAGGAGCACTCGAAGGCCATCGTCGACTTCAACGCCACGGCGCAGAAGGCCACGCAGGCGCTCGCGAGCCTCTCCGAATATCTGGTGGGACTCGTGGAGACCAAGCGCACCAAGCCCGGGAACGACGTGATCACCCGGCTGGCCGCGCAGGCGGACGAGGGCGTCATCACCGATCAGGACGCCGCCGACCTGGGTGCCTTCCTGTTGTTCGCCGGACACGAGACGACCGCGAACATGATCGCGCTGAGCGTCATCGCCCTCCTCAGCCATCCCGACCAGATTCCGCACATCCTCGGCGGGGAAGCGCAGGTCGCGGGCGCGGTCGAGGAGCTTCTGCGCTACCTCTCGATCGTGCACGGCGGGCTGCGCCGAACCGCCATCGAGGACGTCACCATCGACGGCGTCACCATCCGCGCGGGAGAGGGTGTGATCGTTCCCGTCCACGTCGCCAACCGCGATCCGGAACTCTTCACCGCTCCCGACGATTTCGATCTGGACCGCGCCAACGCCCGCCAGCACCTCGCCTTCGGCTACGGCATTCACCAGTGCCTCGGCCAGCCGCTGGCCCGCGCCGAACTCCAGATCGTGCTGCCCGAGATCTTTCGCCGACTGCCCGAGTTGAAGATCGCCGTACCGATGGACGAGATCGCCTTCAAGCAGGACACCGTCGTCTACGGCGTCGTCGAGCTGCCCGTCACCTGGTGACCGGAGCCACCTGATCCCCCCAACTGAGAGCAGGGAAGAAACACCATGCGTGTAGAAGTCGACGTCCCCAAGTGCGTCGCCTCGGGCCAGTGCGTACTGCTCGCCCCCGACGTCTTCGACCAGCGCGACGAGGACGGCCTGGTCGTCCTCCTCAGCGAGAACCCGCCGGCTGAACTTCACGACGCGGTTCGCGAATCCGCCACCGTCTGCCCCGCGGCCGCGATCCGCCTGGAGGAGTCGTGAGCGTGCCCCCGGCCGGCCGCGTGGTCGTCGTCGGCGCCTCCGCCGCCGGCCTCGCCGCCGCCGAAACCCTCCGCCGGGAGGGCCACACCGGCACCATCACCCTCATCGGCGACGAACCCGCCGCCCCCTACGACCGCCCGCCCCTGTCGAAGGAGATCCTCTCCGGCGCCTGGAGCCCCGACCGGCTCCCCCTGCGCGCTCCGGCCGATCTCGGCGCCCTCGACCTGGACGCCCGTTACGGCTGCGAGGCCATCAGCGTGAATGTCTCCGAGGGCACGGTGCTGCTCGCCGACGGTACGGAGGTGCCGTACGACGGACTCATCGTGGCCACCGGGGTCCGTCCCCGCCTGCTGCCCGGCACTCGTACGCCCACACGGTCATCCCGTTGGCGTGGTACGGCAGGGTCTTGCGGCGGTGCAGGACCAGATCCTTGTCGAAGTCGAACGCGATCTCCTGGGCGTCGAGGAGGCGGATGCGGCGCGATTCCTTGATCGCCTCCACCCGTTCGTCGGCCGACTCCACGTCCACCGTGCGCGGGGAAGCGCCCTCCAAGCCCAGGAGTACGGCCTTGGGGGTGCCGTGGCCGTGGCCGGTCGCGCCCAGGGAGCCGTACAGCTCCACGCGTACCGAGGCGACGTTGCCGAGCAGTTCCTCGTTGCGCAGCCGGCGGGCGAACATGCGGGCGGCGCGCATGGGGCCGACCGTGTGGGAGCTGGACGGGCCGATGCCGATCGAGAACAGGTCGAAGACCGAGATGGCCACGGTGACTCCTCAGGAGGGGGGAGGTTGTGCAGGGGATGGGGCACCGCGCTCACTGCCCAGTGTGCGCGGTGCCCCCGAAAAACGGCACTGCGTGCCGGTGAAGCCCGGGTTACTTCCCGAGGCCGGGGTAGAGCGGGTGCTTGTCGGCCAGGGCCTTGACCCGGGTCTTCAGGGCCTCCACGTCGGCCGCCCCGAAGGGAGAGGGCGCCTTCAGCGCCTCCGCGATGACGTCCGCGACCTCGGCGAAGTCCTCGGCGGTGAAGCCGCGGGTGGCGAGGGCCGGGGTGCCGATCCGCAGGCCCGACGTCACCATCGGCGGGCGCGGGTCGTTCGGGACGGCGTTGCGGTTGACGGTGATGCCGACCTCGTGGAGACGGTCCTCCGCCTGCTGCCCGTCCAGGTCGGACTCGCGCAGGTCGACCAGGATCAGGTGCACGTCCGTACCGCCGGAGAGCACGTTCACGCCGGCCGCACGGGCATCGGCGGCCGTGAGCCGCTCGGCGAGGATCTTCGCACCCTCGACCGTCCGCCGCTGACGCTCCCTGAACTCCTCGCTGGCCGCGACCTTGAAGGAGACCGCTTTCGCGGCGATCACATGCTCCAGCGGGCCGCCCTGGAAGCCGGGGAAGACGGAGGAGTTGAGCTTCTTCGCGAAGTCCTTCTTGGCCAGGATGATGCCGCCGCGCGGCCCGCCCAGGGTCTTGTGCGTCGTGGAGGTGACCACGTCCGCGTACTCGACCGGGTTCGGGTGCAGCCCGGCCGCGACCAGACCGGCGAAGTGGGCCATGTCCACCCACAGATACGCCCCGACCTCGTCCGCGATCCGGCGGAAGGCGGCGAAGTCCAGCTGACGCGGGTACGCCGACCAGCCCGCGATGATCACCTTCGGGCGGTGCTCCTTGGCCAGCCGCTCCAGCTCGGCCATGTCGACCAGGCCGGTGACGGAGTCCACGTGGTAGGCGACCACGTTGAACTGCTTGCCGGAGAAGTTCAGCCGCATCCCATGCGTCAGGTGACCGCCGTGTGCCAGGTCCAGGCCGAGGATCGTGTCGCCGGGCTGGGCCAGGGCGAAGAGGGCGGCCTGGTTGGCGGAGGCACCGGAGTGGGGCTGGACGTTGGCGTACTCGGCGCCGAAGAGGTCCTTGAGCCGGTCGATGGCGATCTGCTCGGCGACGTCGACGTGCTCGCAGCCGCCGTAGTAGCGGCGGCCGGGGTAGCCCTCGGCGTACTTGTTGGTCAGCACCGAGCCCTGCGCCTCCATGACCGCGAGCGGAGCGAAGTTCTCCGAGGCGATCATCTCGAGGGTGGACTGCTGGCGGTGCAGCTCGGCGTCGACCGCGGCGGCGACCTCCGGGTCGAGCTCATGGAGGGGCGTGTTCAGAAGCGACATGCGTACGACCTCGTCTTCTCAGCCGGCGGTGTGGGCGGCGTACTCGTCCGCGGAGAGCAGGTCGGCCGGCTCCTCCGCGACGCGTACCTTGAACAGCCAGCCGCCCTCGAACGGGGCGGTGTTCACCAGCGACGGATCGTTGACCACGTCCTCGTTGATCTCGGTGACCTCACCGCTGACCGGCGAGTAGAGATCGCTGACCGACTTCGTCGACTCCAGCTCACCGCAGGTCTCGCCCGCGGCCACCGTGGAGCCCACCTCGGGGAGCTGGGCGTAGACGACATCGCCGAGCGCGTTCGCCGCGAACTCCGTGATGCCGACCGTCGAGACGCCGTCCTCGGCGCCTGACAGCCACTCGTGCTCCTTGCTGTAGCGCAGCTGCTGGGGGTTGCTCATGGCCTGAATTCTCCTGTACGCGCGGGAGTGGTGATGAAGGGGGTACTGCGGAAAGCGAGCGTGAACAGCGGAAATGTGCGCGGGCGTCACCGCGGCTGCAGGGGCCGCCGCGCACAGTGTTTACTTCTGGCGCTTGTAGAACGGCAGCGCCACGACCTCGTACGGCTCGTGGCTGCCTCGGATGTCCACCCCGACCCCGGCCGTACCGGGCGCGGAGTGCGCGGCGTCGACGTACGCCATGGCGATCGGCTTGCCCAGGGTCGGAGAGGGGGCGCCCGAGGTGACCTCGCCGATCACCTGGCCGTCGGCGACGACCGGGTACCCGGCGCGCGGGACCCGGCGGCCCTCGGCGACCAGTCCCACCAGGACGCGCGGAGGATTGCTCGCGGCCCGCTCGGCGGCGGCCTCCAGTGCGGCACGCCCGACGAAGTCGCCCTCCTTCGCGAACTTCACGACCCGCCCGAGCCCGGCGTCGAACGGCGTCAACTCGGTGGACAGCTCATGCCCGTACAGCGGCATGCCCGCCTCCAGACGCAGCGTGTCCCGGCAGGACAGCCCGCACGGCACCAGACCGACGCCCTCGCCCGCCTTGGTCAGCGCCTGCCACAGCTCCACGGCGTGCTCCGGCCGCACGAACAGCTCGAAGCCGTCCTCGCCGGTGTACCCGGTGCGCGCGATCAGCGCCGGGACACCGGCGACCGTGCCGGGCAGACCCGCGTAGTACTTCAGGCCGTCGAGGTCGGCGTCGGTGAGGGAAGCGAGGATCCCGGGCGACTCGGGGCCCTGGACGGCGATCAGCGCGTACGCGTCCCGGTCGTCCCGCACCTCGGCGTCGTAGCCCGCGGAACGCTCGGTGAGCGCGTCCAGCACGACCTGGGCGTTGGAGGCGTTGGCGACGACCATGTAGTGGGAAGACCCGGCCTCCGTCTCGGCGAGCCGGTAGACGATCAGGTCGTCCAGGATGCCGCCGTCCTCGCGGCAGATCATGGTGTAGCGGGCGCGGCCGACGCCGACGGAGGCGATGTCGCCGACCAGGGCGAAGTTCAGCAGCTGCGCCGCCTCCGGCCCGGTCACCGTGATCTCGCCCATGTGCGACAGGTCGAAGAGCCCGGCCTTCGTCCGTACGGCGTTGTGCTCGTCGCGCTCGGAGCCGTATCGCAGGGGCATGTCCCAGCCCGCGAAGTCGGTCATCGTCGCGCCGAGCGAGCGATGCAGGGCATCGAGCGCGGTACGACGCGGTTCAGCGGGGGCGTTGCTGCTCATCGGTTCTGCTCCCATGGCATGACAGGCGAGGTCTTTCCTCCCCATCTGTCATCGGAACCTGAGAGGTTCACCACGACCGTACGTACCGGTGACCGTATGTACCGGTGGTCGTGACTTGCACCGTGGGTGGAGCCACTGTGGTAGCGACTCGCTTTTCAGATGTGCCTCGCCCGCGCGGTATCTGGGCCTGAGAGATTCAAGGGAGGGACTTGCTCCTTCGGCGCCCCAGCGAACGACTGCTGGGAGCTCTCCCGCGCGGATTCAAGCGGCCGGTATGCAGTTGGCGCGCACATCATTGCATCCGTAGCACTCTTGTGGCCATACGAGGACTGAACCAGGAGAGATCGGGCATTACCTTCTCTTTACAGTCTGTGGGGATGGGTCTTCCAACCCCTGGGGAGGACGGCAACGGTGAACAGGACCACGGCGTACGCGACGACCTGGGGCGGCGCGCTGCCCAAGCAGCCCGCTGCCCCGGCCGGTGATGCGTGCGGCCCGTTCCCGAGGGCGGTCGTCCGCGACCTCAGGGAGCGGGCCGGGCGAAGTCCGCACGAGCTGTCCTTCGGACCGGACGACCTCGTGGTGGTCACCGGGCTCCCCGGCAGCGGAAAGTCGACCCTGATGCGGCGCGCGGTGCCGGGCATCCGGATCGACTCCCAGGACACCCGCGACCGCTTCGACGCCCGCCTCGCGCGTTTCCTGCCGTACGCGGTCTACCGGCCGTTCGTGCGCCTCGCCCACTACACCGGACTGCGGCGCGCGCTGCGGTCCGGCGAGGGTGTCGTCGTGCACGACTGCGGGACGCAGGCGTGGGTACGGGCGTGGCTCGCGCGCGAGGCCGGGAAACGGGGCGGCACCCTGCATCTGCTGTTGCTCGACGTCACTCCCGGTGAGGCTCGCGACGGCCAGCGCAGCCGCGGCCGCGGAGTGTCGCGGTATGCCTTCGCGCGGCATCGGGCGGCGATGACTCGGCTGCTGCGGGCGGTGGAGGAGGGACGGTTGCCGGAGGGGTGCGGGGCTGCGGTGCTGATCGATCGGGACGCGGCGGATGTCTTGAAGAGGATCGACTTCGTGGGTTGAGTCGTTGAGAGCTTGGGACTTGCTGCACATAGCGGGCTGCGGGCTGCGGGCTGCGGGTGCGTCGTGGTTGATCGCGCCCACGCGGCGGAGCCGCACATCGACACAGCCCTCCGCCCCTTCGGGGGCGCTGCCCTTGCTCGGCGCATTAAAGTTCGGGGACAACAGCATCACGGAGTAAAGCGGTAGGCAGCAGATGGACTTCGCGGCGGACTTTCCGGCACAGGCGCACCCTCATGGGCATGGCGGGTGGCCCGGCAATGAGCTGGAGGAGGTGCTCTCCGCGGCTCTCGGGGTGCCCTCGGCGGGTGCCCGGATCGTGGAGGTGCTGGCCCGCAGCTTCGTCTGGGTGCCGCTGCCCGAGGGCGGCGGCCCGCACAGCGGCCAGCTCGACCTGCCGACGATGGAGCTCGACGGGCAGGTGTACGTGCCGGTCTTCAGCTCCGAGGAGCAGTTCCGCCAGGTCGTCGGCAACCACATGTCGTACACGATCGCGCCGGCCGTCGAGTTCGCCCGCGGCCTGCCCCCGCAGGCCGGGATCGCCCTCAACCCGGACGGTGTCGTGGGCATCCCGCTGCCGCCGCCCGCCGTGGCCGAACTGTGCCGGGCCGGGCGGACCTCGCTGGACGGGGCGGCGAGCGGGGCCCGGGTCCGCCTGTTCGAGCCCGACTGGCAGGACGACCCGCTGGACTTCCTCGCGGCCGCCTCCGCCGAGTTCGCCGCGACCGGTGTCGTCCTCACCGCCCGCCGCTGCCTCGCCGCCATCGAGACGGCCGCCCCCGTGATGTTCATCGGCATCGAACTGGCCTCCTGGGAGACCGACCGCACCGTCCCCCTGGACGCCTTGGGCCGCGCCCTGGCCAAGGCCCCCGTCCCCTGGCCGGTAAACATGGTCTTCCTGGATGTGGCCCAGGACCCGGTATGCGACTGGCTCCGGGAGAAGGCACGGCCCTTCTACCAACAGGGCTACTGACAGGTCTTCAAGGGGCGCGGGGCTGTGTCGATATGCGGCTCCGCCGCGTGGGCGCGATCAACCCCCACGCACGCGCGGCCCGCAACGCACAACAAGCCCCGAGCCCTGACCGGCTCAAACCGCACACCACCTAAGCTGGACCCACAACCAGGGTCCAACCCCAACCAGGGCTCAAACCGAAGGGCGGCCAACGTGAGCGCGAGCGGCACGGCGACCGGGCAGGTCGAGCACATGCTGCGCCAGGTGACGCCCGGGCGATACGACGCCTACGAGGCGTTGCTGCGTGCCCTGGCCGCCCCCTCCACCGGCCAGATCTGGATGCTCCTGTGGCACGGCCAGGCCGGCTCCCCGGACGCGCAGTACGGGAACATGGAGGTGGACGGGTTCAACTACGCCCCGTGCGTGACCTCCGCCCAGGAGCTATCCGCCAGTGGCTGGAACCGCAGTTATGAGGTCGTCGACGGCCTCGACGTGGCCCGCACCCTCTACCCGGACCACTACGGCCTCTGGCTGAACCCGCACGCGCCGGGCGGCGGCGTGGGCATCCCTTGGCTGGATCTGCGTCGTATGGCCACGGGCCTGGAGCGGCAGCCCGCCGGCCCGCTCCGGCTGTCCGAACCGGCCATCGAGATCCCGCAGTTCTACGCCCTGCTGACGCAGAACGCCCACCGCACCCCCGCCGTACGCTCCCTGCGCCGCGCCTGGGTGCAACCCGCGCTCGGCGCCCCGTACCTCGCCATCGGGCTCGACGTGTACGACACCTCGCCGCCCGCCGTGGACTCGGTACGGGCGATGATGCAGCAGTCCATCGGCGCGGTCCCGGACGGCCTGCCCGTCTCCACCGTCGCCATGTCCGACGAGTACGACCCGGTCGCGATGTGGCTGCGCGCCGCCGCCCGCCCCTTCTACGACCGCGAGGCCCACGGCGCCCCGGCCCAGGCCCCGGCAGCGGGTGGGTACGGCTACCCGGGCGGTTACTGAGCAACGGGCGGAGCCCCTGGGGGTGTGGTGACACCCCCAGGGGCTCCGTCATGTGCGTGAAGCGATCCGCTTCGCTACCGGCTTCAGCGGCAGATTCGCTACCGGCTTCAGCGGCAGAACTTCTGCTGGGCCGCGGCGGCCAGCGGGTCGACGGTCTTGACGCTGCAGTGGACCGCGTTCCGGGACAGCTTGAGGTTCCAGCTCACGGCGGTGCCCTTCTTGGCCGCGCCGTAAGCCGTGCCCTTGCTGTTGCAGGTCCTGAACGTGTATGTGCCGTCGGCCTTGGTGGTGCCGGCGTAGAAGACCGTCTTGCCGGCCTTCACCTTGGCCGAGACGCCCACGAGGCTGGGTGTGGGCTCGTTGACGTCGGCCAGCTTCAGCTTGGTCTGCTTCGCGAGGGAGGCCAGTACCGTCGCCGGCTTCCCCGGGCCCTTGACGGCCGCCCTGATGGTCGTCACCTTGGGCACCCGCACGGACACCCGCTCCGGCTTCGTCGCGGTGCGCAGCTTGCCGTGGGTGAGCGTCGGTGTCTTGGTGGTCTTCACCCAGGTGATCTTGGTGGCACCCGGCTTGCAGACCTTGGCCTGGGCGTCGGCGTTCGCCGGCGCGGCGGCGAGCAGCGGCACCATCGCTCCGACCGCGACGGTCGTCATGGCGCCCGCGATGAGTTTCTTCATTTGTGTCCCCGTTCCCCGTTCTTCAATTCTTTGTGCCTGGTTGTCTTTGTCCCCGGCTTCCCGGTCAAAGGACTCCGAGGGCATATTCAATTCCCCGTTTTTGTTTCCCCGTATTGTTTCCCCGTATTGCGTGCCGCCTGTTCATGGGCCCGAGAACAGACGGCACGTTTTTCAGCTCAGCTCAGCTCAGCTCAGCTCAGCGGCAGCGTCAGGGCTTGGGCGTGCAGGACGCCTTCTTCGTCTGGCACTCGGCGAAGTGCAGCGAGGAGGTGATCCCCTTGAGGATGCCGACGATCTCGATACGGTCGTGCTTGCAGTTGCCGAGCTCGCGCCACCGCTCGACCTGGAACTTCTGGTACTCGACCATCGGCTGGGTGTAGCCGCGCTTGCCCGGGTCGACCGTCATACGGTTGGTCACGGTGCGGCCCTTGGCGACGGACTTGGCGACCTCGTACTTGGTCTTGGCCTCGACCTGGGCGATTCCCCAGCTCACGCTGGCGCTGGCCTCGCCGCCCCAGGTCGTCGTGCGGGTCTTGGTGGTCTTGATCGAGTAGACCAGGGTGGACTTGCTGGAGCTGCTGTTGCGCTTGCTCACGACCGGCCCGCGGGAGGCGTACCACGGCTTGCCGAGCTTGAAGACCTTGGAGTAGACGTAGCCTTCGCAACGCATGGGCGCCTGCTCGGTGGCGTTCGCCATGGTCGGCGCGGCCGTGAACGCGCCGGTGATGAGCGCGGTCGTCGCGAGAGTCGCGGAAAGAGCACGCTTGTTGCGCAGATTCATTTATATCCCCGTTTCCCCGTTGACCCGTCAACGGTCAAAACCCCGTGCCCGGGGGAGTGGGTCCTGCTGCCCCCGGCGGGAATGAAGTTAGTCGGCTGTCGAGACGGCTCGCAATGGTGCGGGGTCTTTGTTACGAACTAACGCTCAAGTGAACCTCAAATTCGCCGGTAATGGTCGTGAACAGGGCTGGCGGCATGTGTTCTTCGTCCGAATTGCCGCGCAATCGAACGGGGCGATTGCGGGTGATCTGGACATGGTGAACTCGTTCCGTGACCTGGGTCACATGTAACAGGGAGTCAGTGCCGCTCACGCGAGCGCAGTGTTCGGATACCGGAACCCTGCTGGCCACATCACGGTTGCGCATACTTTCGCCGTCGGGTCTGGTGCCTGATCGCGCGACCGTTGAAGACTCCCCCAGAGCGGTGGGGGGGAGGTCGAACGTGCTGTTCGTGCGGTGGTGTTCGGAGCCGCGGTCCTTCTCTCCTCCCGAACGGCCCGGCGCGACACAGAGGTTGGCGCCCGTGCCGGGGCAACAAGCAGGCAAGAAACAGCAGGCGACGGAAGAACAGCAGTGGCGACGGACCGCACCGCAGACCCGGGCGGCCGTCAGGCACAGTCGGCAACCACCGGCACAGGCAAGCACGAGGGACGATGACCGCACCGATTGAGACGACCGGATCGCAGGCCGAGGCGCAGCCGGAGGCCGTGCTGGCAGGTGTCGAGGCCAAGAAGATCGAGGGCCGCTCGCTCGGCCAGATCGCCTGGACCCGCTTCAAGCGCGACAAGGTGGCGGTCGCCGGCGGTGTCATCGTCGTCCTGCTGATCCTGATCGCGGCCCTCTCCCGGCCGCTCCAGTCGCTGCTGGGCCTCGACCCCAACGCCTTCAACCAGGACCTGATCGACCCCAACACCTCCTTGCCCAAGGGCGACTTCGGCGGGATGAGCTGGGATCACCCGCTGGGTGTCGAGCCCAAGTTCGGCCGCGACATCCTCGCCCGCATCCTGGAGGGCTCCTGGGTCTCCCTGGTCGTGGCCTTCGGCGCGACGCTCCTGTCGAACGCCATCGGCGTGGTCCTCGGGTTGATCGCCGGGTACTACGGCGGCCGGGTCGACACGATCGTCAGCCGGCTGATGGACACCTTCCTGGCGTTCCCGCTGCTGCTCTTCGCCATCGCCATCTCCGCGACACTCCAGGGCGGCGCCTTCGGCCTCGAAGGACTGCCGCTGCACATCACGGTGCTCATCTTCGTGATCGGTTTCTTCAACTGGCCGTACATGGGGCGCATCGTGCGCGGTCAGACCCTGGCGCTCCGCGAGCGCGAGTTCATCGATGCCTCACGGGGGATGGGGGCCGGCGGCCCGTACGTCCTCTTCAAGGAGTTGCTGCCCAACCTCGTCGCGCCGATCATCGTCTACTCGACGCTGCTCATCCCGACCAACATCCTCTTCGAGGCGTCGCTCAGCTTCCTCGGCGTCGGGATCCAGCCGCCGCAGGCCTCCTGGGGCGGAATGCTCAACCAGGCGGTCGACTTCTTCGAGGTCGACCCGCAGTACATGATCGTTCCCGGCCTCGCGATCTTCATCACGGTGCTGGCCTTCAACCTCCTCGGTGACGGCCTCCGGGACGCCCTCGACCCCCGCAGCCGCTGACGTCTGCGGTCGCGGCGCACGTCGCGTCCTACTCAACTGTCCAACTACGAAGGGGAAACCGACCATCATGCGAAGGTCAGCAATGGCCGCAGTCGCGGTAGTGAGCAGCGCCGGCCTGCTTCTGTCCGCCTGCAGCAAGGCGGAAGACGGTTCGGACACCCCCAAGGGCGCCGGCGCCAACGCCGCGACCAAGGGTGTCGTCAACGAGTCCACGGCGAAGGGCGGCACGGTCACGTACGCCAGCTCCGACGCCCCCGAGTCCCTCGACCCGGGCAACATGTACTACGCGTACGGCCTCAACTTCAGCCGCCTCTACGCGCGTCCGCTGATGACGTATAAGCCCGGCCCCGGTGAGGCGGGCAACGAGCTCGTCCCGGACCTGGCCGAGAGCGCGGGCACGCCCAGCGACGGCGGCAAGACCTGGACGTACAAGATCCGCCAGGGCGTCAAGTACGAGGACGGCACCGCGGTCACCTCCAAGGATGTCAAGTACGCCGTGGAGCGCTCGAACTTCGCGCGTGACGTGCTCTCCCTCGGCCCGAACTACTTCCAGAACCTGCTGGACGACCCGGACAAGTACAAGGGCCCGTACAAGGACAAGAGCGACAAGGGCATCGCGTCCATCGAGACTCCGGACGACCACACGATCGTCTTCAAGCTGAACAAGCCGTTCTCCGAGTTCGACTACCTGGCGAGCATGCCGCAGACGGCTCCGGTGCCGAAGGCCAAGGACACGGGCGTCGACTACACCAAGAAGGTCGTCTCCTCCGGCTCGTACAAGTTCGAGAAGTACGAGGAGGGCAAGCAGATCGTCCTCGTCCGCAACGACCAGTGGGACGCCAAGACGGACCCGCTGCGCAAGCAGTACCCGGACAAGATCGTGGTGAACCTCAAGGTCAACAAGGCCACCATCGACAAGGACGTGATGGCCGGCGACACCATGATCGACATCCAGGGCACCGGTGTCGACGCCCAGACGCAGGCCCAGGTCCTGAAGGACAAGGACCAGATGGCCAACACCGACAACGCGCTCGGCGGCCGTCTCGTCTACACGGCGATCAACACCAAGGTCGCGCCGTTCGACAACATCGAGTGCCGCAAGGCCGTCGAGTACGCGATCAACAAGGCCGCCGTGCAGACCGCCATGGGCGGACCGATCCGCGGTGACATCGCCTCCACCGTCCTGCCGACCGACGTCACGGGCTACGAGAAGGCCGACCTGTACGCCACCGAGGGCAACAAGGGTGACGTCACCAAGGCCAAGGAGCACCTGAAGGCCTGTGGCAAGGAGAACGGCTTCAAGACCTCCATCTCCGCCCGTACCGACCGTCAGGGCGAGGTCGACGCGGCCACGGCGATCGTCGAGGCGCTGAAGAAGGTCGGCATCGAGGCCGACATCAAGCAGTACCCGTCCGGCAAGTACTTCTCCGACTACGCGGGTGTGCCGGCGTTCAACAAGAAGAACAACATCGGCCTCATCATGATGCAGTGGGGTGCCGACTGGCCGACCGGCTACGGCTTCCTGCAGCAGATCGTTCACGGCAAGGCCATCGGTCAGTCCGGCAACACCAACCTGTCCGAGCTGGACGACCCCGCGATCAACAAGCTGCTGGACGAGGCGATCGGCAACACCGACGAGGCCGCCCGCACCGCCGCGTACACCGAGGTCGACAAGAAGGTCATGGAGCAGGCCGCCATCGTCCCGCTGACCTACTTCAAGGTGCTGCTGTACCGCTCGCCGTACGCCACCAACCTGGTGTCGACCTCGGCCTTCAGCGGTCAGTACGACTACCTCAACGTCGGCACCACGGAAAAGAAGTAGCCCCGGAAGGCAGGTGAAGGCATTGGCGCCCGCGGGTTTCGCCACCCGCGGGCGCCGGCGCCGGTCCTCGTGATCTCGTACATCCTCCGCCGGACGATCGCGGCGGTGATCCTGCTGCTCGTCGTCACCGCGGTCACCTTCGGCATCTTCTTCATCCTGCCGAAACTCGCCGGACAGACCACCGACCAGCTGGCACAGCAGTACATCGGCAAGAACCCCACGCCCGAGGACATCGCGGCGGTCAAGCGGAACCTCGGCCTGGACCAGCCGATCTACGAGCAGTACTGGAACTTCCTCAAGGGGATCGTCTCCGGTGCCACGTACGACCTCGGCCCCACCACGGTCCGCTGTGAAGCTCCCTGCTTCGGCTACTCCTTCAAGGACCACCTGGAGGTCTGGCCGCAGCTCACCAGCCGCCTGCCGGTGACCATCTCGCTCGCCCTCGGCGCCGCCGTGCTGTGGCTGCTGGGCGGTGTCGCGGCCGGTGTCATCTCGGCCCTGAGGCCCGGCTCGTTCTTCGACCGGGCCGCGATGGGTGTGGCCCTCGCGGGCGTCTCCCTGCCCATGTTCTTCACCGGTCAGCTGGCCCTGCTGCTGTTCAGCTACCAGCTGGAGATTTTCGGCAGGACGTACGTCCCCTTCACCGAGAACCCCTCACAGTGGGCCAACACCCTGTTCCTGCCCTGGTGTTCGCTGGCGCTCCTCTACTCGGCCATCTACGCCCGGCTCACCCGCTCGGGCATGCTGGAGACGATGAACGAGGACTTCATCCGCACCGCGCGGGCCAAGGGCCTGCGCGAGCGCAAGGTGGTCGTCCGGCACGGTCTGCGGGCCGCGCTGACCCCGCTGGTGACCGTCTTCGGCATGGACATCGGCCTGCTCCTCGGCGGTGCCCTCATCACCGAGACCGTGTTCTCCCTGCACGGCATCGGCGAGTACGCGGTCCAGTCGATCACCACCAACGACCTGCCCCCGATCCTCGGGGTGACCCTGCTCGCGGCGTTCTTCGTCGTCTTCATGAACCTTGTGGTGGACCTGCTGTACGCCACGATCGACCCGCGGGTGAGGCTCTCGTGACCGAACTGTCCAAGACCGGGGCCGCCGTCGGCGAGCCCGCACGCGCCGGGGACGCCCCCGAGGCGTTCCTCGAAGTGCGCGACCTCAAGGTGCACTTCCCGACCGACGACGGCCTGGTCAAGTCCGTCGACGGTCTCTCCTTCCAGCTGGAGAAGGGCAAGACCCTCGGCATCGTGGGCGAGTCCGGCTCCGGCAAGTCGGTGACCTCGCTGGCCATCATGGGCCTGCACCGGCTCGGCGCACGCGGCAAGAACGTGCGGATGTCCGGCGAGATCTGGCTCGACGGCACGGAGTTGGTCGGCGCCGACCCGGACGAGGTGCGCCGGCTGCGCGGCCGCGAGATGGCGATGATCTTCCAGGACCCGCTGTCCGCGATGCACCCCTACTACACGGTCGGCAACCAGATCGTCGAGGCGTACCGCGTCCACCACGACGTCAGCAAGAAGACCGCCCGCACCCGCGCCGTCGAACTCCTCGACCGCGTCGGCATCCCGGAGCCGAACAAGCGGGTCGACATGTACCCGCACGAGTTCTCCGGCGGTATGCGCCAGCGCGCCATGATCGCCATGGCCCTGGTCAACAACCCCGAACTGCTGATCGCCGACGAGCCCACCACCGCCCTGGACGTCACCGTCCAGGCGCAGATCCTCGACCTCATCCGGGATCTGCAGAAGGAGTTCGGCTCCGCGGTCATCATCATCACGCACGACCTCGGCGTGGTGGCCGAGATCGCCGACGACATCCTCGTGATGTACGGCGGCCGCTGCGTGGAACGCGGACCGGTCGACGACATCTTCTACCAGCCCGGGCACCCCTACACCTGGGGCCTGCTCGGCTCGATGCCGCGTATCGACCGCGAGCAGACCGACCGGCTCATCCCCGTCAAGGGCCAGCCGCCCAGCCTCATCAACGTCCCCTCGGGATGCGCCTTCAACCCGCGCTGCCCCTACGCGGACGTCCCCAAGGACGGGATCACCCGCACCGAGCGCCCCGAGCTGCGCGAGGTCGGCGGCCGGCACTTCACCGCCTGCCACCTGTCGCAGGAGGACCGCAGCCGGATCTGGAACGAAGAGATTGCGCCGAAGCTGTGAGTGAGACCGATACCCGGACGGGGACCAAAGGCGAGAAAGTGTCCGAGGACGAGAAACCGCTGCTCAAGGTCGAGGGCCTGGTCAAGCACTTCCCCATCAAGAAGGGCCTGCTCCAGCGGCAGGTCGGGGCGGTCAAGGCCGTGGACGGCATCGACTTCGAGGTCCGCCGGGGCGAGACCCTCGGCGTCGTCGGCGAGTCCGGCTGCGGCAAGTCGACCATGGGCCGTCTGATCACCCGCCTCCTGGAACCGTCCGGCGGGAAGATCGAGTTCGACGGCACGGACATCACGCACCTCAACACGGCCGGCATGCGCCCGCTGCGCCGCGATGTGCAGATGATCTTCCAGGACCCGTACGGCTCGCTGAACCCCCGGCACACCATCGGCACGATCGTCTCCGCGCCGTTCAGGCTCCAGGGCGTCGAGCCCGAGGGCGGCGTGAAGAAGGAGGTCCAGCGCCTCCTGGAGCTGGTGGGCCTGAGCCCCGAGCACTACAACCGCTACCCGCACGAGTTCTCCGGCGGCCAGCGTCAGCGCATCGGCATCGCCCGCGCGCTCGCCCTCAAGCCCCGGATGGTCGTCGCGGACGAGCCGGTCTCCGCGCTCGACGTGTCCATCCAGGCCCAGGTCGTCAACCTGATGGACGACCTCCAGGACGAGCTCGGCCTGACGTACGTGATCATCGCGCACGACCTGTCGGTGGTCCGCCACGTATCCGACCGCATCGCGGTGATGTACCTCGGCAAGATCGTCGAACTCGCCGACCGGGACTCGCTGTACGCGGCGCCGATGCACCCGTACACCAAGGCCCTCCTCTCGGCCGTACCGATCCCGGACCCCCGGCGGCGCGGCGCCAAGAGCGAGCGCATCCTGCTCAAGGGCGATGTGCCCTCGCCGATTGCGCCGCCGAGCGGCTGTCGCTTCCACACGCGGTGCTGGAAGGCCACGGAGATCTGCAAGACCACGGAACCGCCGCTGGCCGAGCTGAAGCCGGGGCAGCGGGTGGCCTGCCACCACCCGGAGAACTTCGAGGACCAGCAGCCGCAGGACACGAAGGCCGTGAAGACCGAGGCCACCGCGGAGGCTCCCGCCAAGGAGAAGTGACGTAGAGCACTGGGTGCGCCTTGCATTGCAAGGCGCACTCGTGTTTTCGGGTGAGAATGTTCGGGTGCTCCAGCAAATCTTCTCCCCATCCGTCCAGCATGCGCTCGACCTGATCGGCATCTTCGTCTTCGCCATCTCCGGCGCGCTGCTCGCCGTACGCAAGAACTTCGACGTCTTCGGGATCGCCGTTCTCGCCGAGGTCACCGCGCTCGGTGGCGGGCTGTTCCGGGACCTGGTCATCGGAGCCGTTCCGCCGGCCGCCTTCACCGATCTCGGCTACTTCCTCACCCCGCTCCTGGCCGCCCTGCTCGTCTTCTTCCTGCATCCGGAGGTCGAGCGCATCCAGGCCGGCGTGAACGTCTTCGACGCCGCCGGCCTCGGTCTCTTCTGTGTGGCGGGCACGACGAAGGCGTACGAGCACGGCCTCGGTCTGACCGCCTCCGCCACCCTCGGCCTCGCCACGGCGGTCGGCGGCGGTGTGCTGCGGGACGTGATCGCGGGCGAGGTGCCCTCGCTGCTGCGCTGGGACCGCGATCTGTACGCCGTCCCCGCGATGGTCGGCGCCGGCCTGGTCGTGCTGTGCCTCCGCTACGACGCCCTGACCACGGTCACCTCCGCGCTCGCCGCCGTCACGGCCTTCGTGCTGCGGCTGCTGGCGATGCGGTACCACTGGCGGGCGCCACGGGCGTGGAACCGGCGGTCGGCGGCGGTGGAGGAAGTCTGAGCCGGTCATGCAAAGCCTGTGCCGCAGGTAAAGCCTATAAAGCTACCGCTTAGTAATCACCTGTTGTACGGTTCACCCATGCCCGAAGCAGCTTTCGTACAGGCCACCATCGGAGACAGCGAGTTCGACCGGGACACCGCGGTCACCCTGCGGGAACCCGGCGTCTACGACATCGACCTCTCCGCCGGCTGGACGATCATCGGCGCTGTCAACGGCGGCTATCTGCTGGCCGTTCTGGGCCGCGCCCTCGCCGACGCGCTCCCGCACGACGACCCGTTCACGGTCTCCGCGCACTACCTGACCGCGTCCCGGCCGGGCCCCGCGGTCGTCCGCACGAACATCGTCCGCACCGGCCGCACCCTGTCGACCGGCCAGGCCTCCCTCTTCCAGTACGACGAGGCGGGCAACGAGGTCGAGCGGATCCGTGTCCTCGCCTCCTACGGCGACCTGGACTCCCTCCCGGACGACGTCCGTACGACGGCGAAGCCGCCCGCGATCCCGCCGGTCGAGCAGTGCTTCGGCCCTCAGGACGCTCCCGCCCCCGTCCCCGGCAGCTCCGCGATCGCCGACCGGCTGCTCCTCAAGCTGGACCCCTCGACCCTGGGCTGGGTGCTCGGCGCGCCCTCCGGCAAGGGCGAGATGCGGGCCTGGTTCGGGCTCGCCGACGGCCGCGACGCCGACCCCATCTCGCTTCTCCTCGCGGTGGACGCCCTGCCTCCGACCGCCTTCGAACTGGGCATCTCCGGCTGGGTTCCGACCGTCGAACTGACCGTCCACGTCCGCTGCCGCCCGGCGCCGGGCCCGCTCCGGGTCTCCATCGCCACCCGCAACCTCGCCGGCGGCTTCCTGGAGGAGGACGCGGAGGTCTGGGACAGCGCCGACCGACTGGTCGCGCAGTCCCGTCAACTGGCGCGGGTCAGGCTGTCGAACTGAGCGGCCTGCGGCCCAGCCAGGCCGCCAACCGCCCATAGGCGTCGGCCCCTTCGGGGGCCGGCAGCGCCGGTTCGAACGGCCGCCCCTCGCGCGAGCCGTCGGGCAGCGTGACCCGCGCCGCGGCCAGGGAGAACCTGGCCAGCTCCGGGTCGAGCGCGAGTGGCCGCCCGAGGCCCTCGGAGAGGTCCCAGGTGTGGGCCACGATCTCCATGACGTACGCCGACAGCGCGTCCCGTCCGGGGATGTTGCCCCACGGGACGCGTACAGGGGTCGTCATGCGCTCGTCGCCCGCCCATGCCCTGAGGACCCTGCTCCTGACCGCCTCGTACGCGGTCGGCCATGCGGTGTCCCCGACGCCGTCCACGAACATCCGTACGGCCAGCCCGTCGCCGCCCTCGCCGACGACCGCGATGCGGAGGGTGCCGCCGACGATGTGGCTGAGCAGGGTGCGTACGTCGTACTCGGCGCAGGGCGTCCGGCCGGTCAGCTGTTCCGGCCGTACGGTCCCGATGAGCGCGGCGGCCTGTGCGGTGGCGCGGGTGTAGAAGGGGCGGGGGTCGACGGTGCTGTCCTGGGTGCCCTGGGTGTCGGGCGCGTCCGCGGCGGTCATTGGTGGGCCTCTCGGTGCGGGTGGGGGTGGCGCGTCGGTGCTGTTCGGAGACTTCCCGCCGGGCCCGGTGCCGGTGGCCGGAGGCTGCCCGGACAACCCGCATGAGGGACCCTGAGCCCCTGATCCGGTGAAGGCCGACCGGTGGCCCTCCTCGCGGTGGCCCCTCTCTTCCTGGTGACGTGCGGCTCGGGCGACTCCTCGTCGTCCACCTCGAACTCGAACAACGGCAACTCCGGCCAGCAGACCTGCCAGGCCCCGTCCGGCGCCCCCTCCGGTGCCCCCTCGGCGGGCGGCGCGGCTCCGTCGGGCGCCCCGTCGGCTGATGGCGCGGCCCCGTCCGGTGCGCCGAGCGGCGCCCCCGGTGGCGGTCAGGGCGGCCCCGGCGGCGGTGGGGGCTGTGGTGGCCCGGGCGGCGGCCGGCAGGGCCAGGGCGCCCCGAGCGGCGCGCCGAGCGCGGCGGCCACGGCCTCGGCGTCAGAGGAGAGCCGACCTCGGGTCCGTGCCCGGACCGGTACGTACGTGGAGGGCGCGCCCGATGACCGGGCGCGCCCTCCACGTATGTGAGGCGAGACCGTCTGTCAGTCCAGCCAGTTGAGGCGGCCGATGCTGATCAGGCGCAGGCGGCGGGTGGCGAGTCGGGTCACCCTGGCCCGTTCCTCCTCGGGTTCGTCCAGCGCCTCCAGGAAGAGGGAAGCCGTCATCAGCATCTGGTCGACGTAGAGACCGGCGAGCATCAGCAGGTCGTCCTCGTTCCACCCCTCGGCCTCTGGGTGCTTGGCCAGCTCGCTGCTCACTTCCTCGGCGAACCGGACCAGTTGCTCGCGGATGGCCGCCCGCACCGGCTGGACTCCGCCGTGCCGCTCGCGGGCGATGAAACGGACGTGAGCCGGGTACTCGTCCACGTGGCGGGCGATCAGTTCGACGGCACGCTCGATGAGTTCGTCGCTGTCGCCGACCGCCGACATCAGATCCCGTATCACCGGATGCAGACTGCCCAGTACCTCCTCGACCAGCGCGACACCGAGGTCCGCGGTCGAGCGGAAGTGCCGGTAGAACGCGGTCGGGGCGACCCCCACGGCCCGGGTGACCTCGCGCAGGCCCAGGCTGCTCAGGCTCTGCTCCTCCAGCAGGCCGAGCGCGGCGTCCATGAGCGCCTGCCGGGTCTTCTGCTTCTGGGCCTGCCGGACACCGAGGGTGTGACTCATGCCATGCAGTTAACAACTGTTCTCTGTATTTGCAAAGCCGGGCGAGCGCTAGACTTGGCAGTCAGTGAACAACTGTAACTACAATCGTTCACCCAACCGTAACGAGAGGCCTTCTCGCGATGCTGTTCCTCGTCGCCGCACTTCTGCTGCTGGGTGTCGTCCTGGGCACCGTGGCCCACGTTCCGCTCCACGTCTCCCTCGTCGCCGCGGCCGTCATCGCCACCTGGCTGGCCGTCTTCGCCTACCGCGAGCGCCATGCCCGCCGCACCCGCACCACCGACTGACCGCCCGCGAAAGCCCCTTGGGAGCAGACCGAACCATGCAACTCACCGCCGCACCCCACACCGCCACCACCCCCCGCACCCGAGGCCGCGACGCCGACGGCATGGCCGTAGCCTCCTTCGTCCTCGGCCTCCTGGGCCTCCTCGTCCTCAACCTCTTCCTCGGGCCCATCGCCATCGTCCTGGCCGCCGTCGCCCTCAAGCGCGGCACGACCAGGCGCGGTCGAGCCTTCCTGGGCATGGGGCTGGGCGTGGCAGACCTCGCGATCCTGGCCGTACTGATGCAGACGACGAACACAGTGTCCTGGAGCTTCTGAGGCGAGAGTGGGGGAAGGCGGGCACAGCCAGCAGCGCCGGGCGCCCTCGTGCAAGAGCCCAAGTGCACCCAGGCAAGGCGCAGAACAACCGCCGGGTGCCGAGCCCACGAGACGCCCACCCCCGTCGGCCGAGGCCGGCGCCGGCGCCCCCGTAGAATCGGGATCACCATGGCTTACCTCGACCACGCGGCGACCACCCCGATGCTCCCCGAGGCGGCAGAGGCCCTGACCGCCCATCTGAGCGTCACCGGCAACGCCTCCTCCCTCCACGCCTCCGGCCGCCGCGCGAGGCGAACCGTCGAGGAGGCCCGCGAAACCCTCGCGGAAGCGCTCGGCGCCCGCCCCAGCGAGGTCGTCTTCACCTCCGGCGGCACCGAGGCCGACAACCTCGCCGTGAAGGGCCTGTACTGGTCCCGCCGCGCCGCCGACCCGGCCCGCACCCGGGTCCTCGCGAGCCCCGTCGAACACCACGCGGTCCTGGACGCCGTCCACTGGCTCGGCGAACACGAGGGCGCCACGATCGAGTACCTCCCGGTCGACGCGTACGGCCGCGTCCACCCGGACGCCCTGCGCGAGGCCATCGCTCGCAACCCCGACGACGTCGCCCTGGCCACCGTGATGTGGGCCAACAACGAGATCGGCACGATCATGCCGGTCCGCGAACTCGCCGACACGGCAAAGGAGTTCGGCGTCCCGCTGCACGCCGACGCGGTCCAGGCCTTCGGTCAGGTTCCGGTCGACTTCGACGCCTCCGGCCTCGCCGCCATGACCGTCTCCGGCCACAAGATCGGCGGCCCGTACGGCATCGGCGCGTTGCTGCTGGGCCGCGAGTACAGCCCCGTACCCGTACTGCACGGCGGTGGCCAGGAGCGTCATGTCCGCTCCGGGACCCTCGACGTCCCGGCCGTCGCCTCCTTCGCGGTCGCGGGCAGGCTCGCCGCCGAGCAGCGCGAGTGGTTCGCACGGGAGATCGGCGCCCTGCGCGACGACCTGATCACCGCGATCCGTACGGCCGTACCGGACGCGATCCTGGGCGGGGACCCGTCCCTGGAGGGCCGCCTCCCGGCCAATGCGCACTTCACCTTCCCCGGCTGCGAGGGCGACTCCCTGCTCCTCCTCCTCGATGCCCAGGGCATCGAGTGCTCCACGGGTTCCGCCTGCACCGCCGGCGTCGCCCAGCCCAGCCATGTCCTCCTGGCCACCGGCACCGACCCGGACCTGGCCCGCGGCACTCTCCGCTTCTCCCTCGGCCACACCTCCACGGAAGCCGACGTCGAGGCGGTCGCGAAGGCGATCGGCCCGGTGGTGGAACGGGCCCGCAGCGCCGGCCTGACCTGAGACGGCCTGACTGAGACGGCGTATCAGGACCGGGAGCCAAATGTCCGGAGACCGGATCAGGCGCTCGTCGAGCTCCCGGGCGAGGCCTGGGCCGCCGCGCGCACCAGCTTCATGTACCGGTCCCAGTCCCAGCCCTCACCGGGGTCGGTGTGGTCCGTGCCCGGCACTTCGACGTGGCCGATGATGTGCTCCCGGTCGAGGGGTATCTCGTACCGCGCGCATATCCGGGCCGTGAGGCGGGCCGAGGCCTCGTACATCTCGTCGGTGAAGTCCTCCGGACGGTCGACGAAGCCCTCGTGCTCGATGCCCACGCTCCGCTCGTTGTAGTCGCGGTTGCCCGCGTGGTACGCCACGTCCAGCTCCCGGATCATCTGGGTGACGTGCCCGTCCTTGCGGACGATGTAGTGCGCGGCCGCCCCGTGCTCGGGGTCCTGGAAGACCTGCACGGCGCTGTCGAAGCTGCCCTGGGTGACATGGATGATCACCATGTCCACGCCGTAGTCGTCCGGCCGGTCCGCCATCCGCCAGTTCGCGTCCGACGCCGCCACCCACCGAGCCCCGGTGTAGTCGACCTCGCCGTCCTTGCGCGGCTTCTCGATGCCGGGAACCCGCCACCACGCGCGCTGCAGTTCGTCCCGGGCCACGACGGCCGTGCCGACGGCGGCCACGGCCGTACCGATCAGCAGGGCCCGCCGCCCGACGCGTCGGTCCCCGTCCTTGCCCCTGCCCTGGGAAGCGCTGTCCTCGGATGCCCTTCTGCTGCCCACGAGATCGTCAACGGATATGCGCGGGTTCCGGTTCCCGGCGCCCCGTACCCTGGAAGGGTTATGACTGAGATCCCGCAGCGCCCCCGCCCCCTCCGTGTCCTCGCCGCCATGTCCGGCGGGGTCGACTCCGCCGTGGCCGCCGCCCGCGCGGCGGAAGCCGGGCACGACGTGACAGGCGTCCATCTGGCGCTGTCCGCGAACCCGCAGTCGTTCCGTACGGGTGCGCGTGGCTGCTGCACCATCGAGGACTCCCGCGACGCCCGCCGCGCCGCGGACGTCATCGGCATCCCCTTCTACGTGTGGGACCTCGCCGACCGCTTCCGCGAGGACGTCGTCGAGGACTTCATCGCCGAGTACGAGGCCGGGCGCACCCCCAACCCGTGCCTGCGCTGCAACGAGAAGATCAAGTTCGCGGCCCTGCTCGACAAGGCCCTCGCCCTGGGCTTCGACGCCGTCTGCACGGGCCACTACGCCCAGGTGATCGTGAACCCGGACGGCACGCGTGAGCTGCACCGTGCCTCCGACATGGCCAAGGACCAGTCGTACGTCCTCGGCGTGCTCGACGAGAAGCAGCTGGCCCATGCCATGTTCCCGCTCGGCGACACGGTGACGACGAAGGACGAGATCCGCGCGGAGGCCGAGCGCAGGGGGCTGGCGGTCGCGAAGAAGCCCGACTCGCACGACATCTGCTTCATCGCCGACGGCAACACCCAGGGCTTCCTGGCCGACCGGCTGGGCAAGGCGGAGGGCGACATCGTCGACGAGGCCGGCAACGTCCTGGGCACCCACGAGGGCGCGTACGGCTACACCATCGGCCAGCGCAAGGGCCTCCGCATCGGCACCCCCGCCCCCGACGGCAAGCCGCGCTACGTCCTCGACATCTCCCCGGTGAACAACACGGTCACCGTCGGCCCGGCCGCCGCCCTCGACGTCGACGCCCTGACGGCGATCAAGCCCCGCTGGTGCGGCGCGGCCCCCACCGGCCCCGGCACCTACACCGCCCAGCTCCGCGCCCACGGCGGCGAGACCGAGGTCACCGCGGAACTGATCGACGGCACCCTCCAGGTCCACTTCACCGAACCGGTACGCGGCGTCGCCCCCGGCCAGGCGATCGTCCTCTACGACGACACCCGCGTGGTGGGCTCGGCGACGATCGCGTCGACGCGGCGGGCAGCGGTTCCGATCGCCTGACTGCCGCCTGTACGCCTCCTGTCGGGGGCGGGTCGGGTGAGTGTCAGTCGCCGACGACCTCGGTGTCGTAGAAGCACAGGTGCCCCTTGATCTCGGCGACCTCGGCCTTCGGGTCCTGGTACGCCCAGACGAGGTCGGGGGCGTCCGGCAGCGACCAGTAGGACGCGGTGCCCTTGAACGGGCAGTAGGTGTGGTTCTCGGAGGCCGTCAGCAGTTCCATACGGACATCCCCTTCGGGGATGTAGTACCGCACGGGACAGCCCGTCTCGCGGAGGACCAGGGGACGGCTGCTCTCCGCGAGCACCTCGCCCTCGTGGACCACTCGGACGTGTTCGGTGCTCTGTTCGATGGTGATGCGATGTCCATCGGTCACGATCGCCCCTCCTCGGGTAGCCGTCTCGCCGAGTACAGCGCAGGCTGCTGGTGAGTTCTTCCCTCGAGGTCGCGCAGGTCGCAGGAGGTCGCATGCCAGCCGCAGATCCGGCCGGGAGCCCGGCCGGAAACCCATCCAGGGGCTCGTCCAAGAACCGTCGGAGTATCGCCCACCGGGTCCGTTACGCCGTGCGCTACCCGGAGCGTGTCCCGGCGCACGCCCACCGGGTGGCGCGGGATGCGTGGCTGCGGCTCAAGCACCGCGACCACATCGCGTACTACCGGGCCGTCATGGCGGCGGACACGGCGCGCAGCCCCGAAGCCGCCGTCGGGCACAACCCCTCCGTCGAGAAGTGGGAGCGCATCGGCCGGATGCAGTTCGACTACCTCGTACGGCACGGTCTGGAGCCCCGGCACCGGATGCTGGAGATCGGCTGCGGGAACCTGCGGGCCGGGCGGCTGTTCATCGACCATCTGGACGCCGGGCACTACTACGGGATCGACATCTCGCCGGCGATCCTCCTGGAAGCCCAGCGCACCCTCGTGCGAGAGGGTCTGCAATCCAAACTGCCGCATCTGGCGCTCGTCGCCGACCTCACCTTCGAGTTCCTGCCCGAGGGGTATTTCGACGTCGTCCACGCGCACAGCGTCTTCTCGCACTCACCGGTGCACGTCATAGAGCAGTGTTTCGCCCATGTCGGCCGCGTCCTCGCCCCCGGTGGCTTCTTCGACTTCACGTTCGGCCGCACCGAGGGCAAGGAACACCAGGTGCTGCACGAGGACTTCTACTACCGGACCGACACCCTGGTCGAACTCGCCCGGAAGTACGGCCTGTCGGCGCGCTTCATGGACGACTGGGAGGAGTTGCCGCACCGGCAGTCGAAGATCCGGGTGAGTGCGGTGAAGGGGAAGGACGGGCAACCGGGCTCCGATGTCAGTGCCGCCCCCTAACGTGGACGCATGAACATCTGCGTCTTCCTCTCCGCCGCCGACCTCGACGACCGTTACACGCGCCCCGCGCGGGAGTTCGCCAAGCTGATCGGCAAGGGCGGCCACACCCTTGTGTGGGGCGGCTCGGACGTAGGGCTGATGAAGGTGGTCGCCGACGGCGTGCAGGAGGCGGGCGGCAGACTGCTGGGCGTGTCGGTCGAGTTCCTCGCGGCCAAGGCGCGGCCCGGCACCGACGAGATGGTGATCGCGCGGGACCTCGCCGAGCGTAAGAAGCTGCTCCTGGAGAAGGCCGACGCCGTCGTGATCATGGTCGGCGGGACCGGCACGCTCGACGAGGCGACCGAGATCCTGGAGCAGAAGAAGCACGGCCACACCGACAAGCCGGTGGTGCTCCTCAACACGGCGGGCTTCTACGACGGCCTGAAGGAGCAGTTCCGGCGTATGGAGGACGAGGGGTTCCTGCCGCGCCCACTCTCCGACCTGGTGTTCTTCGCGGAGGAGCCGGTGGGCGCGATGGCGTATCTGGAGGAGAGCCGGGGAGTGGCGTGACGCGGTCACCACTGATGCGAGCATGGCGGGCATGGCTACTCATGTGATCACCGGGGCCGGGTCCGGCATCGGCGCGGCCGTGGCCCGCCGTCTGTACGAGCGTGGGGACGAACTCGTCCTGCACGTGCGCGACGCGGGCCGGGCGAAGGAGCTGGCGGCCGAGTTCCCCGGCGCGAAGACCCTGGTCGGCGACCTCGCCGACCCCGACAAGCTGTCCTGGGCCTTCTCCCACCAGACCCTGCCCGACCGGGTGGACTCGTTGCTGCACATCGCGGGCGTGGTCGACCTCGGGCCGGTCGGTGAGCTGACGCCCAAGTCCTGGCGCCACCAGCTCAACGTCAACCTCATCGCCCCCGCCGAGCTGACTCGGCACTTCCTGCCCCAACTCCGGGCTGCCCGTGGGCACGTGGTCTTCGTCAACTCCGGCGCCGGTCTCAACGCCCACGCCGACTGGGCCGCCTATGCCGCCTCCAAGCACGGTCTGAAGGCCCTCGCGGACTCCCTCCGCCACGAGGAGCACGGCAACGGCGTCCGCGTCACGACCGTGTACCCCGGCCGCACCGCCAGCCCCATGCAGGCCAAGGTCCACCAGCAGGAGGGCAAGGAGTACGACCCGTCGAGGTGGATCAGCCCGGAGTCGGTCGCCACCACGATCCTGATGGCGCTGGATCTGCCGAGGGACGCGGAGGTCAACGACCTGACGGTCCGCCCGGGTCGGTAACTTTCTTTCGTCTGCTGGTGAGTGGGGGCTTGTCGCGCCCACGCGGCGGAGCCGCAAATCGACACAGCCCCGCGCCCCTGAAAAGCAGGGGCTGCGCCCCATGCCTTTCGGCCCGCAGGGCCGTGTCTTTCAGGGGCGCGGGGAACTGCGCGACAAGCCACAACCCGCCCGCACCCGCCCCACAAACCGCGCTTCCCGAGCTCTGAAGCGCCCAGGCCCCCAAAGACCTACGTAGGCTTCGGCACGTGAACGAGAACTTCAGCTTCGGCGCAGCCACCGGTATCGGCTCCATGCCCGGCGGCGACGCCAGGGAGGCCGCCAAGACCATCACGGGGACGTTCGAGTGGCCGGACGGCGGGATGCCGTATCTGCCCGAGCTGCCCGCCCGCGGCCCCGGCGCCGACATGATCGGCAGAACAGCCGGCCTGCTGGTCGAGTTGTACGCGCGCGTGGAGCCCAGTGGCTGGCGGATCGGGGACCGGCCGGGCCGGGACACCAAGCGGGCGAGGTCGTGGCTGGGCGAGGACCTGGACGCGCTGGAGGAGTTCACGCAGGGGTACGAGGGCCCGCTCAAGGTGCAGGCCGTCGGACCGTGGACGCTCGCCGCCGCGCTGGAGCTGAAGAACGGCGAGGTGGCCCTCTCCGACCCCGGCGCCTGCCGGGACCTCGCCGGCTCACTGGCGGAAGGGTTGCGGCTGCACCTCGCCGAGGTACGGCGGCGCGTGCCCGGCGCCACCATCGTGCTTCAGCTCGACGAGCCGTCCCTCATCGCCGTACTGCGCGGGCAGGTCAAGACCGCCAGCGGCTACCGCACACACCGCGGCGTGGACCGTCAACGCGTCGAGGCCACGCTCCGGGACATCATCGGCGTCCACACCACGGAAGGGGCGGTCGTCGTCCACTCCTGCGCCCCTGACGTACCCTTCGCGCTGCTCCGCCGAGCCGGCGCCGCCGCGATCTCCTTCGACTTCTCGCTGCTCACCGAGCGTGACGACGACGCGATCGGGGAAGCCGTGGAGGGAGGCACGAAGCTGTTCGCCGGTGTTGTGCCGACCGCGGAGGGCCCACTGTCAGACCCTGCCGGTAGCGTCATGGGTGTCAGGACGCTGTGGCGCAGGCTGGGGCTGCATCCGGGGCTTCTCGCGGACGCGGTGACGGTCACTCCGTCGTGCGGGCTCGCGGGGGTCTCCCCGGCGTACGCGCGGCAGGCGCTCGCCCACTGCGTCAAGGCGGCGAGATCTCTCGCGGACAACCCAGAGTAACGGGAGGACAACACGGTGGCCGGCGACAAGGACGCACAGACTGCCCCGACCGCAGCATCCGTACCCACCGAGGCGTCGGCACCCGCCGAGGCCCGGGAGAAGCACGCGCGTCTCGCTGAGCAGATCGAGGAGCACCGCTTCCGGTACTACGTGAAGGACGCCCCCGTCATCGACGACGCGGAGTTCGACAGCCTCCTGCGGACGCTCGAAGCGCTGGAGGAGGAGTACCCGGAGCTGCGCACGCCCGACTCGCCGACCCAGAAGGTCGCGGGGGCGTACGAGACGGAGTTCACCGCCGTCCAGCACCGCCAGCGCATGCTCTCCCTCGACAACGCCTTCACGGACGAGGAGTTGGCGGCCTGGGCCGACCGCGTCGCCAAGGACGTCGGCACGCCCGACTACCACCTGCTGTGCGAGCTCAAGGTCGACGGCCTCGCCGTCAACCTCACCTACGAGCACGGCCGCCTCACCCGCGCCGCGACCCGTGGCGACGGCCGCACCGGCGAGGACATCACGCCGAACGTCCGCACGATCGCCGAGATCCCGGACCGTCTCAAGGGCGACAAGGTCCCTGACCTCGTGGAGATCCGCGGCGAGGTCTACTTCCCGATGGAAAAGTTCGCCGAGCTCAACGAGCGACTGGTCGCGGCCGGCGACAAGCCCTTCGCCAACCCGCGCAACGCGGCGGCCGGTTCACTGCGCCAGAAGGACCCGCGCGTCACCGCCACCCGCCCGCTCCACATGGTGGTGCACGGCATCGGCGCCCTGGAGGGCTTCAAGGACGGCCTCACCCGCCTTTCCCAGGCCTACGACCTGCTCAAGACCTGGGGCCTGCCCACAGCCCGGCACAACAGGGTGGTCGACGACCTCGACGGGGTGCGGGAGTTCATCACCCACTACGGAGAGAACCGCCACTCCGTGGAGCACGAGATCGACGGCGCGGTCGTCAAGCTCGACGAGATCCCCCTCCAGGGCCGCCTCGGCTCCACCTCCCGCGCCCCGCGCTGGGCCATCGCCTACAAGTACGCGCCCGAGGAGGTCAACACCAAGCTCGTCAACATCCGTGTAGGTGTGGGACGTACGGGCCGGGTGACGCCGTACGCCCAGGTCGAGCCGGTGACGGTCGCGGGCTCGGAGGTCGAGTTCGCCACCCTGCACAACCAGGACGTGGTCAAGGCCAAGGGCGTCCTCATCGGCGACACGGTGGTGCTGCGCAAGGCCGGTGACGTCATCCCGGAGATCCTCGGACCCGTGGTCGACCTGCGCGACGGCAGCGAGCGCGAGTTCGTGATGCCGGCCACCTGCCCGGAGTGCGGTGAGCCGCTGGCGCCCGCCAAAGAGGGCGACATCGACCTGCGCTGCCCCAACTCCCGCAGTTGTCCGGCCCAGTTGCGCGAACGGCTCTTCTACCTCGCCGGCCGCAAGTGCCTGGACATCGAGCACTTCGGCTACGTCGCCGCCGCCGCGCTCACCAAGCCGCTGGAGCCGTCCGACCCGCCGCTCCTCGACGAGGGAGACCTGTTCGACCTCACCATCGAGCAGTTGCTGCCCATCAAGGCGTACGTCCTCGACCAGGACAGCGGACTGCCCAAGCGCGATCCGAAGACCGGCGAGGAGAAGATCGCCACCGTCTTCGCCAACCAGGAGGGCGCGCCGAGGAAGAACGCGGTCGCGATGCTGGAGAACATCCAGGCGGCCAAGGAGCGGCCGCTCGCGCGCATTCTGACCGGCCTGTCGATCCGGCACGTCGGACCGGTGGCCGCCGAGGCGCTCGCGCGCGAGTTCCGTTCGATCGAGCGTATCGAGCAGGCGACCCAGGAGGAGTTGGCGACCACCGACGGTGTCGGGCCGATCATCGCGGCCTCGCTCAAGGAGTGGTTCGCGGTGGACTGGCATCAGGAGATCCTCCGCAAGTGGCGGGCCGCCGGGGTCCGGATGGAGGAAGAGGGCTCCGGCGAGGACCAGGGTCCCCGGCCGCTCGAAGGACTCACCGTCGTGGTGACCGGCACGCTCGAACACCACACACGCGACGGAGCCAAGGAGGCGCTGCAGAGCCGGGGTGCGAAGGTGACCGGGTCGGTTTCGAAGAAGACCTCGTTTGTGGTGGTCGGTGAGAATCCCGGCTCGAAGTTCGACAAGGCGATGCAGCTCAAGGTGCCGGTTCTGAACGAGGACGGCTTCACGGTTCTGCTCGAACAGGGACCGGAAGCAGCAGGAGAAGTCGCGCTTCCGACCGAGGAGTAGGGGTTGAACGCCACCCGTTCGGCGCATACCAGATGCATATGGGTGGCCGGTCGCATTCGGGCAACCGTCGTCGACCGCTGCCCGAGAAAGCCTTGTGCGGCCTACTGTTGAGATGTGCGCCTGCCGTGCCCGGACGCGTGGTGGGTTTTCGGACGCGGTGCCGTTGAGGGTTGTCGGGAGCAACGGGCCGCGTGGCGTGGGCACCGCCGGCTGTGAGAGGGACGGGAATGGAACCGACCGAGAGCGTCGCCCCGGACTCGCGGCTGCGCCTGCGCCGGGTGTCCGGGGCCTGGCGATGGGGGCGTTCCCTGCTCATGGGGGGACGCCCGTTCGAGGGAACTCGAGAACGGAGCGGCGGACAGGAGACCGGCGCGGACCCTCGGGTCGGCGCCGGGTGGCCACCGGGCCGTGCGGGCGCGAGCGCACCCGGCGCCCTCCTGCCGGCGACGGTACAGCTCACCGCCGGCCCCGGAGCCGGCACCGGCGGGGCCGCACCCGTCACGGCCGCGCTCGGTGACGGCCGAGGGCACGGGCTGCCCGGCCACGACACCGAGCGGCACATGGCCTGGCCCGCACTGCCCGCCGCGATCGTCGGCCTCGCCGGCGCCATCCTGGGCGCCGGCTTCTACCGGGCCTTCGCCGGGCAGCACGCGCTCTTCCCGTCCGGCGCGGTCGGCTGGTCCCTCGCCCTGCTCACCGGCATCATCGTCGGCCACCTCGTCGCCATGGGCCGCGCCCGCTGGTGGGGCGGCACCGGCTCCGGAGCCGCCCTGACCCTCTCCGTACTGCTGCTGTACGGCTGGGTGCCGGCAGGGATGGTCAGCCTCACCGTCGTGGTCCTCGTCGGCGTCGCCCGCCGGGGCCGCTGGCGGCAGGGCGTGCTGCACGGCGCGGTCGACATCCTCGGCATCGGAGTCGGCGCGCTCGTCCTCCGCGCCTTCGGCCGCATTCCCTCCGTGGAGCGGCCCTGGGACCCCGAGAGCTGGACCATCTACTCGGCGCCCCAGGTGGCGCTCGTCGCCGTCGCCTATCTCGTGGTCACCCGCGCCCTGCTCTGGTACCTGGCCGCGCCGCGCGGCGGTGTACCCACCGTCGCCCGTACGGCCCTGGTGAGACAGGGGCTCGTCGCCGTCGCGCTGCTCGGCATCGCGCCGCTGGTCTGCGTCGTCGCCACCGCCCAGCCCCTCCTGCTGCCCCTGTTCGCCATCCCGCTCATCGCGCTCGACTCCACCCTGTGGATCGCGCGTGCCCGGGCGGAGGAACAACTGCGCGACCCGCTCACCGGACTGCCGAACCGTCAATGGCTGCTCGAACGGACCTGGACCGCCCTGGACGACGCCGAACGCATCGGGGCGAGAGCGGCACTGATGCTGATCGACCTTGATCGTTTCAGGTCCGTCAATGACACGCTCGGGCATCTCGCGGGCGACCGGCTGCTGCTGCAGATAGCTGATCGGCTGCGAGTGGCGCTGCCGCGCGGAGCGGAGGCCGCGCGGCTCGGCGGCGACGAGTTCGCCGTACTGCTGCCCATCGCCGACTCCACGACGTCCGCGTCGCGTGTCGCCCGCAACCTCGTCGCCGCGCTCGGCTCACCGCTCGACCTCGACGGGCTCACCCTCGTCCTGGAGGCCAGCGCCGGGCTCGCCGTCTTCCCCGACCACGCGCTCGACGCGGAGGGGCTGCTGCGGCGGGCGGACGTGGCGATGTACCAGGCGAAGCGGGACCGTACCGGCGTCGAGGTCTACGAGTCCAAACGGGACTCCAACACCCCCGACCGGCTCGGACTCCTCGGTGACCTCCGGCGCGCGCTGGACGCGCAGGAGGTCGAGCTGCACTACCAGCCGAAGGTCCGCTTCGACGGGCAGGTCGCCGGCCTGGAGGCGCTCGTGCGGTGGGTGCATCCCGAGCGCGGGAAGGTACCGCCGGACGAGTTCATAGCGATCGCCGAGTCGTCCGGGCTGATGCCGCACCTCACCGAGTACGTCCTGGAGACGGCCCTCGGGCAGGTGGCACGGTGGCGGGCGCAGGGTCTGCATGTGCCGGTCGCCGTGAACGTGTCGCCGCGTGATGTCCACACCCCCGGTTTCGCCGGGGCCGTGGCCGCGCGGCTCGCCCGGCACGGGGTTCCCGCCGGGGCGTTGCAGCTCGAGATAACGGAACACGTGCTCCTGGAGGATCCGCAGCGGGCCGCGGACACCCTGGCCGGGCTGACCGGGCACGGGGTGAAGATGTCGCTCGACGACTTCGGGACCGGGTACTCGTCGCTGGTCCATCTGCGGCGGCTGCCCGTGAGCGAGCTGAAGATCGACCGGTCGTTCGTGGCGCGGCTGGCCGTCGACAACGAGGACGCGGAGATCGTGCGCTGCACGGTGGATCTCGCGCATTCCCTGGGGCTGCTCGTCGTCGCCGAGGGCGTCGAGGACGACGAGACGTGGGAGCGGTTGCGGGACCTTGGGTGCGATGCGGTTCAGGGGTGGCTGGTCGCCGCGGCCATGCCGCCGGACGAGACGACGGCGTGGCTGCGGGCGCGGGGGTCACGGGGTTGGCAGCGGCCGGCGGCGGCGCTGCCCGCGGCGACGGCGGACGAGTAGTTTCCTCGCCCCGCCGCCCCTACCCGTCCCTCCCCCACTCTCGGCTCCGCTCGAGCGGGGGACCCCCATCCAGGGCTGCGCCCCTTCGACCCCCGAGGGGGCGTTTCGGGTGAGGGTCCGGTGGGGCTTGTCGCGCGGTTCCCCGCGCCCCTAAAAGCGAAAAGCACGGGGCGCAGCCCCTGCTTTTCAGGGGCGCGGGGAACCGCGCGAGCAACCACGAACCACCCGCAGCCGCCCGACAACCCTCACCTCCCGAGCTCTATGGCGCCCGGCTCGGCGGCGCAGCCCCAGCGCGGGGGCGAACAACCCTGGCGCGGGCAACGGCGCGCGCCCCATAGGATTGGCGCCAAACCACACACACTCACCCCAGAGGATCGCTGCATGCCTGGCATCACGCGCGAGGAGGTCGCCCACCTCGCCCGGCTGGCGCGTCTGGAGCTGAAGCCCGAAGAGCTCGAACACTTCGCGGGCCAGCTGGACGACATCATCGGCGCGGTCGCCCGCGTCAGCGAGGTCGCCGACCAAGACGTCCCGCCGACCTCGCACCCGCTGCCGCTGACGAACGTCATGCGCGCGGACGAGGTCCGTCCGTCGCTCACCCCCGAGCAGGCGCTGTCCGGCGCCCCGGCCCAGGAGCAGCAGCGTTTCAAGGTGCCGCAGATCCTGGGGGAGGACTGATCACGTCATGACCGACAGCATCATCAAGCTCACCGCGGCCGAGATCGCCGAGAAGATCGCTTCCGGCGAGCTCACGGCCGTACAGGTCACCGAGGCCCACCTGGCCCGCATCGAGGCCGTCGACGAGAAGGTGCACGCCTTCCTGCACGTCGACAGCGAGAGCGCCCTCGCCCAGGCCCGCGCCGTCGACGAGAAGAAGGCCAGGGGTGAGAAGCTCGGCCCCCTCGCCGGTGTTCCGCTGGCGCTGAAGGACATCTTCACCACCGTCGGGATTCCCACCACCGTCGGGTCGAAGATCCTCGAAGGGTGGATTCCGCCCTATGACGCCACCCTCACCAAGAGGCTGAAGGACGCGGACGTCGTCATCCTCGGCAAGACCAACATGGACGAGTTCGCCATGGGGTCCAGCACCGAGAACAGCGCGTACGGGCCCACCGGCAACCCGTGGGACCTCACCCGTATCCCCGGCGGCTCCGGCGGCGGTTCCTCCGCCTCCCTCGCCTCCTTCCAGGCGCCCCTCGCCATCGGTACCGACACCGGCGGATCGATCCGCCAGCCCGCCGCCGTCACCGGCACGGTGGGCGTCAAGCCGACGTACGGGGCCGTGTCCCGCTACGGCATGGTGGCGTTCTCGTCCTCCCTCGACCAGGGCGGGCCCTGCGCCCGTACGGTCCTGGACGCGGCCCTCCTCCACGAGGTCATCGCCGGACACGACCCGCTCGACTCCACCTCCATCGACGCCCCGGTCCCGCCGGTCGTCGAGGCCGCCCGCAACGGCTCGGTCGCGGGTATGCGCGTCGGCGTCGTCAAGCAGTTCCGCGGCGAGGGCTACCAGGCCGGTGTCGTACAGCGGTTCGACGAGGCCGTCGAGCTCCTCAAGGGGCTGGGTGCCGAGATCGTCGAGCTGGACTGCCCGTCCTTCGACCTGGCGCTGGCCGCGTACTACCTCATCGCACCGAGCGAGTGTTCGAGCAACCTTGCCCGCTTCGACGGTCTGCGCTACGGCCTGCGTACCGGCGACGACGGCACGAACTCCGCCGAGGCGGTCACCTCCCTCACCCGTGAGGCGGGCTTCGGCCCGGAGGTCAAGCGCCGCATCATGCTCGGCACGTACGCGCTCAGCTCCGGCTACTACGACGCGTACTACGGCTCCGCCCAGAAGGTCCGTACGCTCATCACCCGCGACTTCGAGAAGTCGTTCGAGAAGGTGGATGTGATCGTCTCCCCGACGACGCCGACCACCGCCTTCCCCATCGGTGAGCGTGCCGACGACCCGATGGCGATGTACCTCGCCGACCTGTGCACCATCCCGACCAACCTCGCGGGCAACGCCGCGATGTCCCTGCCCTGCGGTCTCGCGCCGGAGGACGGACTGCCGGTCGGCCTGCAGATCATCGCCCCGGCGATGCAGGACGACCGCCTTTACAAGGTGGGCGCTGCTGTGGAGGCCGCCTTCGTGGAAAAGTGGGGCCACCCGCTTCTCGAGGAGGCTCCGTCGCTGTGAGTAACGCACTGTCGAAGGCCAAGGGCTTCAAGAAGTCCAAGTCCGGCACGTATCTGTCCATCGCCACGACCGCGTTCGGTGCGATCAGTGTCGCCAAGCAGGCCAAGAAGGCCCGCCTCGAGAACGACACGCTCCGTCTGATCGACGCCGCTGTGTCCGCCGCCGCCATCGTCACCGGCCTCGCCATCCTCTACCGCGAGCTGAAGCGGCTGGGCGACGACGACGTCCTGCTGGGCTGAGAGGGAAGTTTCACCGTGACCACCATGACCGACCTGGTGTCGTACGAGGACGCGCTGGCGTCGTACGACCCCGTCATGGGCCTTGAGGTCCATGTCGAACTCGGCACCAAGACCAAGATGTTCTGCGGCTGTTCGACCGAGCTCGGTCAGGACGCCAACACGCAGACCTGCCCCGTCTGCCTCGGCCTGCCCGGCGCGCTCCCGGTCGTCAACGCGACCGGCGTCGAGTCGGCGATCAAGATCGGTCTCGCGCTGAACTGCGAGATCGCCGAGTGGTGCCGCTTCGCCCGGAAGAACTACTTCTATCCGGACATGCCGAAGAACTTCCAGACCTCCCAGTACGACGAGCCCATCGCCTTCAACGGCTACCTCGACGTGCAGTTGGAGGACGGCGAGGTCTTCCGCGTGGAGATCGAGCGCGCCCACATGGAGGAGGACACCGGCAAGTCCACCCACGTGGGCGGTGCCACGGGCCGCATCCACGGCGCGTCCCACTCGCTGCTCGACTACAACCGCGCGGGCATCCCGCTCATCGAGATCGTCACCAAGCCGATCGTCGGGGCCGGGGAGCGCGCGCCGGAGGTCGCCAAGGCGTACGTCCGTGAGCTGCGCGAGGTCATCAAGGCGCTCGGCGTCTCGGAAGCCCGTATGGAGATGGGCCAGATGCGCTGCGACGTGAACCTGTCGCTGCGCCCGAACGGCACCGAGAAGTTCGGTACGCGTTCCGAGACGAAGAACGTGAACTCGCTGCGCTCCGTGGAGCGTGCCGCTCGCTTCGAGATCCAGCGGCACGCGGCCGTGCTCAGCGGCGGCGGGACGATCATCCAGGAGACCCGGCACTTCCACGAGGACACGGGGTCGACGACCTCGGGCCGGGTGAAGGAGGAGGCCGAGGACTACCGGTACTTCCCCGAGCCGGACCTGGTGCCGGTGGCCCCCTCGCGTGAGTGGGTCGAGGAGATCCGGTCCGCGCTGCCCGAGCTGCCGCTGGTCCGCCGCAACCGGCTCCGCGAGGAGTGGGGCATCAGCGGCACCGACATGCAGGCGCTCCTCAACGCCGGTGCGCTGGAGCCGATCGTCGCCACCATCGAGGCCGGGGCCGACGCCGCCTCCGCCCGCAAGTGGTGGATGGGTGAGCTGGCCCGCAGCGCCAACGAGTCGGGCAAGGCACTGGACGAGCTGGCCATCACGCCGGCGCAGGTCGCCCGGGTCACCGAGCTGGTCTCGAAGGGCGACCTGAACGACAAGCTGGCCCGCCAGGTCATCGAAGGCGTCCTCGCGGGCGAAGGCACCCCGGACGAGGTCGTCGAGAAGCGCGGTCTGAAGGTCGTCTCCGACGAGGGCGCCCTGACGACGGCCGTCGAGGAGGCCATCGCCGGCAACCCGGCCATCGCGGACAAGATCCGCGGCGGCAAGGTGGCCGCGGCCGGCGCCCTGGTCGGCGCGGTCATGAAGGCCACGCGGGGTCAGGCGGACGCGGCCCGCGTCAAGGAGCTGATCCTGGAGAAGCTGGGCGTCAGCGAGGGCTGAACGAACCGGAGTTCCACGCCGTACATCTGGGGGCGGTACATCACTGCGATGTACCGCCCCCGGGTGCGTCCACGGTTGTGACACAGGGCGACAGAGTGCCGTCATCTGTCCTGTGAGCTGGCTCCCATCTCCTGTGACGAGGCCCTCAAACCCGCCTAACGATCACATATGGATGCAACAGTGACTAGGCATTGCTCATGTGTTCTTTGCGTGCTGTTCAGTTCCAATTGTGGCTGTACACGGTCAAAGATCAACGAACCCCCCAGGAGCACGATCTGTGGCAGCCCTTGCGCGCTGGTGCGTCCGGCACCGTCTCGTCACCGTAATTCTGTGGCTGGTCGCGTTCGCCGGCACGGTCGCCGGCGCCGCCGCCGCGGGAGCCGCGTACTCGAACGACTACAAGACCCCCGGCACCGAGTCCAGCCGCGCCACGGAACTCCTGAGCGAGGGGTTCCCCCGGATCAGCGGTGACAGCGCCACCGTCGTCTGGCACACGGACGACGGGACCGTACGGGCCGCCGCCGTCGAGCAGACGATGACCCGGGCCCTGGACGAGATCGCCGAGCTGCCGGGCGTGGCCGACGTGACCGACCCGTACGACGGCGCCGACGGCGGCCGGATCAGCGGGGACGGCCGTACGGCGTACGCCACCCTCACCTTCGACAAGCCGGCCGAGGACGTCGACAAGGCGCAGGCCGAGGCCGTCGTCGACACGGCGAAGGCCGCTGAGGGCGACGGGCTCCAGGTGGAGCTGGGCGGCGGTGCCATCGGGCTCACCGAGACCTCCGGTGGACACCTCGCCGAGGTCGTGGGCGTGCTCGTCGCCGCCGTGGTGCTCTTCCTCGCCTTCGGCTCGCTCGCGGCCTCGCTGCTGCCGATCGCGACCGCCCTGGTCAGTGTGGGCACCGCCTACGCGGGGATCACCCTGCTCGGACACGCCATGACGGTGGCCGACTTCGCGCCCATGCTGGGCACGCTGATCGGCCTCGGTGTCGGCATCGACTACGCGTTGTTCATCGTCACCCGGCACCGGCGCGGGCTGAAGCGGGGCCTGCCGGTCGAGGAGGCCGCGCGGAGCGCGGTCGCCACCACCGGGAGGGCCGTCGTCTTCGCGGGCGCCACCGTCTGCATAGCCCTGCTCGGCATGCTGATCCTGCGGCTCGGCTTCCTCAACGGCGTCGCGATCGCCGCCTCGCTCACCGTGGTCCTCACCGTCGCCGCCTCCGTCACGCTGCTGCCCGCGCTGCTGTCGTTCATCGGCATGCGGGCGCTGAGCCGCCGCGAGCGCCGCCGGCTCACCGAGCACGGCCCCCAACCGGAGCTGCCCACAGGCTTCGCCGCCCGCTGGTCCGCCTTCGTCGAACGGCACCCCAAGAAGCTCGGCGCGATCGCCCTCGTCGTCATGACCCTGCTCGCCCTGCCCACGCTCGGACTCCGCCTCGGCACCTCCGACCAGGGCAACGACCCGAAGACGACGACCACCCGCCAGGCCTACGACCTCCTCGCCGACGGCTTCGGCCCCGGCGTGAACGGCCCGCTCACCCTCGTCACCGAGGTGCACGGCGCCGCCGACAAGCTCGCCCTCGACAACCTGGACACCACGCTCAGGGCCACCGAGGGCGTCTCGGCGGTGACCCCGGTGACGTACGGCAGCGGCGGTGACACCGCGTACCTCACCGTCGTACCGGACTCCTCCCCGCAGTCCGAGAAGACCAGCGATCTGGTCGAACGGCTGCGCGACGAGGTGCTGCCGCGCGCCGAGACCGACACCTCGCTCGATCTGCACGTCGGCGGGATGACCGCCGGTTACGACGACTTCGCGGACGTGATCGTCGGCAAGCTGCCGCTGTTCGTCGGCGTCGTGATCGGGCTCGGCTGTCTGCTGCTCCTGCTCGCCTTCCGGTCGATCGGGATACCGCTCAAGGCCGCCGCGATGAACGTGGCCGCCGTCGCCGCCGCGTTCGGCGTGGTCGTCGCGATCTTCCAATGGGGCTGGGGGAGCGAGCTGCTGGGCCTCGGCAGCGCCGGGCCGATCGAGCCCTTCCTGCCCGTGATCATGGTGTCGGTCCTCTTCGGACTCTCCATGGACTACCAGGTCTTCCTGGTCAGCCGGATGTACGAGGAGTGGCTGGAGACCGGCGACAACCGGCGCGCGGTCCGGGTCGGCCTCGCCGAGACCAGCCGGGTGATCAACTCCGCGGCGGTCATCATGATCTCCGTCTTCCTCGCCTTCGTGCTCAGCGGCGACCGTGTGATCGCCATGTTCGGCATCGCGCTCGCCGCCGCCGTCGCCCTCGACGCCTTCGTCCTGCGTACGCTTCTCGTCCCCGCTCTCATGCACATGCTCGGCGGCGCCAACTGGTGGCTGCCCCGCTGGCTCGACAAGCGCATGCCCCGCATCAGCATCGAACCGCCCGAGTCCCGTGCCGCCCATGAGAGGCTCACAGACGTCGCAGTCGACGATCTGGACAAGGAGCGGCCGCAGGATGTACGCGATATCCCTGGGTGACGACGGAGCCCAACTCCGGCCCCTGGAGCCGTGGCACGCCGAGGAATTCCTCGCCCACCTGGAACGGGGGCGGGAGTTCATCAACCAGTACGTCCCCTTCGGCTCGACGGCCACGGACGTCGCGTCCGCCCGGGAAGTCCTCCAGCGGTACGCCGACATGCGCGCCGCCGACACCGCCTCCCTGCACGGCTTGTGGCTCGACGGGACGCTCGTCGGCGGCGTCCTCTTCCTCAACTTCGACGCGGAGAACGCCAACTGCGAGGTTGGCTGCTGGCTGGAACCCGCCGGTACGGGCCGGGGGTTGGTCACCCGCGCGATGCGGATCCTCATCGACTGGGCGGTCGACGTCCGCGGCATCCACCGGGTCGAGTGGATCGCGGCATCCGGGAACCAACCGAGCCTGAACGTGGCCCGGCGGCTGGGGATGCACCGGGACGGTGTGCAGCGGGAGAGGTATCCCCACCGAGGGGTCCGGCACGATCTGGAGATATGGTCCGTCCTGGCGCCGGAATGGCGTGCGGCACGCGCGCGTGGCGCGCACTGCGATCATTAAGAGACCTCTCAGACAACATTTGTACGGTGCGAGGTATGGGAACCAAGACAGTGGACGAGACAGGGGCCGGTACGGGCACCGAGGCGAAGAACGACAAGGACGAGGTGGATGTGACCAAGGCCGACGCGGAGTCGCCCGAGGCTGCCGCGGCCGACGTGGCCGATGCGGAGCAGACCGATGCCGAGCAGGCCGAGGTCGATGCCGAGGACGGCCACGAACTGCTTGAGGCCCAGGCGAAGGAGCCCTCGGGCGTGGGCCAGGGCGCCGGCGCCATCGTGTCCGCCGCGCTCGCGGTCATCTCACTGAGCGGCAGCTGGGTCGGCACGGTGGCCGCCGAGCGCGAGCAGATCACCGGCAACCTGGAGATGCAGGCCGCGACGAACGCGACCGTCGCCACCCAGCTCGAGGCGGTCTACGGCGACGCCTGGCAGGCCACCGCGATGTGGGGCGGCGTCTTCGCGCTGATCGCGCTGATCGTCGGTGTCGCGGTCCTGGTCCGGCCGGCGTTCGGCGTCCCGGGCAAGCCGCAGCCGGTCTGGATCAAGTCGGTCTCCTGGGCGGGTGTTTCGCTCGGCGTCATCGGCCTGATCCTCGCGGTCCTCAAGTACACGGACGTCTGGCTCGGACTGCCGTCCGTCGGCTGAATCACCCCTGAACACCGAGGGTCCTGAGGGGCCTTAGGTCGACCGTAGGTATGTCGCGGTCGATCTAAGGCCCCTCAGCCGTTCAAGATGCGGAACTCTCCCGATGCGGCGGACCTACCTTGGAGACGAAGGTTGAGGCATCGGCATCGCAGGAAGCGAGCCGAAGCCGATCCTTCACGGGGGGTACGAGATGTTCGAGTACGAACTCCAGCAGATCCGTTCCGCAGAGCTGATCCGCAAGGCGGAGCACTACCGTCAGGCACGGGAGGCGCGCCGCGCCCACCGAAAGGAGAACGACGAGGAGGGGGTGCAGGTGCGTCGCCGACGCGTCCGTCGCTTCCGGTTCCCGCGCGCCGCGTGAACGCGGCAACGCATCGCGTGCGCCCGGCGGCGGCCGGTTCGCGGATAATCGGTGCCGGACTGTCGGACCCGCGTGCGATGCTCGGCGGTGTGGAGACCATGTCCGTCAGTCCGGTGTTCGTCGGCCGCGTCGACGAACTGGAGGTGTTGCACGACGCGCTCGCCCGCGCCGCCGGCGGAACCTCGGGGGAGCCCCAGGCGTTGCTCCTCGGTGGTGAGGCCGGGGTCGGGAAGACGCGCCTCGTCGAGGAGTTCGGCGACGCGGCCGTGCGTGCGGGCGCGGTCGTCGCGCTCGGCGGCTGCGTCGAGATCGGCGCCGACGGGCTGCCGTTCGCGCCCTTCTCCACCGCCCTGCGCGCTCTGTACCGCGGGCTCCCCACCGAGCTGATCGCCGCGGCCGCCGGCCAGGAGGAGGAACTGGCCCGGCTGCTGCCCGAGTTGGGCGAGACCCCACGGGCCCGGCACGACGAGGAGGGCACGGCCCGCCTGTTCGAGCTCACCGCCCGCCTCCTGGAGCGCCTCGCCGCTGAGCGCACGATCGTCCTCGTCCTGGAGGACCTGCACTGGGCCGACGCCTCCACCCGCCATCTCCTCTCCTATCTGCTGCGCACCCTGCGCACCGGCCGCCTCGTCGTCCTCGCCACCTACCGCTCCGACGACATCCACCGCCGCCACCCGCTGCGCCCGCTCCTCGCCGAGCTCGACCGCCTCCGCACGGTCCGCCGTATCGAGCTGCGCCGCTTCAACCGCGCCGAGGTCGGCCACCAGCTGGCCGGCATCCTCGCCGCCGAACCCGACCCGAAACAGGCCGACGACATCTTCGAACGCTCCGACGGCAATGCCTTCTTCGTCGAGGAACTCGCCGTCGCCGCCCACGACGGCGGCTGTGCCGCCCTCACCGACTCCCTGCGGGATCTCCTCCTCGTCCGCGTCGAACGGCTCCCCGAGGACGCCCAGCGGGTCGCCCGCATCGTCGCCGAGGGCGGCTCCACCGTGGAGTACGCCCTGCTCGCGGCCGTGGCCCAGCTCCCCGAGGACGACCTCATCGAGGCGCTGAGGGCCGCCGTAGGCGCCAACATCCTCCTCGCCGCACCCGGCGGCGACGGCTACCGCTTCCGGCACTCCCTGGTCCGCGAGGCCGTCAGCGACGACCTGCTCCCCGGCGAACGCTCGCGCCTCAACCGCCGCTACGCCGAAGCCCTGGAGGCCGACCCGGCGCTCCTCCCCGCCGACGGTCGCGCCACTCGCCTGGCCAGCTACTGGTACCACGCCCACGACGCCGCCAAGGCCCTGCCCGCCGTGCTCGACGCCTCCGTGGAGGCCCGCTCCCGGCACGCCCACGCCGAGCAACTACGGCTCCTGGAACGGGCGATGGAGCTGTGGGAGGCCGCCCCCGACGCCGTACGCGCCGCCCTGCGCCCCATCGACTACACCGAGGTCTACCCTCCCTGCGGCTGCGACCCGGCCACCACGCCGCTGCGCTATCTCGACCTGATGGCGGAGGCCGTCGTCGCCGGACGGCTGTGCGGGGAGCGGGAGCGGGCCATGCGGATCACCCGACGCGCCCTCGACCTGCTCGCGGGCGGCGACGATCCGCTGCGTGCGGCCTGGTTCTGGATCCAGCGCTCCCTGCTGATCGAGAACCTCGGCCGGGGCGACGGCTGGAAGGAGATCGCCACCGCTCAGGAACTGGTCCGTGGTCTGCCCCCGTCCGAGGTACACGCCGAGGTGCTCTCCCGGGTCGCGAACTGGTCCATGCTGCACGCTCCCGGCCCCGGCGCGCTCACCGACGCTCAGCGTGCCGTCGAGTACGCGCGCATGGTGGACGCCGAGGACATCGAACTGAACGCCCGCCTCACCGTTGGCGGTTTGATGGTCGACGCCGGCGACGTCGAGGCCGGTGTCGCGGAGATGGAGGCGGTCCGCCGCCGGGCCCTCGAACGCGGGCCCGCAGCCGTCGTGGGCCGCGCCTATGTCAACCTTCCGTCCTGCCTGGAGGCCGTCGGCCGCTCGCAGGAGGCGGTCCATCTCATGCACGAAGGCCTCGAAGCCACCCAGCGCATGGGCCTGTTGGTCTCCGAGGCCTGGATCCGGGGCAATCTCTCCGAGTCGCTCATCTCCCTCGGCCGTTGGGACGAGGCCCTGGAAGCCGCCGAGCAGGCCAGGGTCGGCGGCGGCAACCCCAAGCCAGGCGGCCTCGGCGCCATGTGCCTCGCCGCCATCGCGCTGGCCCGAGGCGACCTCGCCGAGGCCGGCCACCGACTCGCCGCCGCGCACAGCTACTACGGCACCCACAACCCCATGCCGCAGAGCAACCTGCCGCTGTCCACCCTCACCATCGGCATCGCCGCCGCCGAGCGACGCCTCCCCGACGCCCGCGCCGAACTGGCCCGCGTCCTCGACACCGGCTTCCCCGTCGGCACCCAGCGCTACGCCTGGCCGCTGCTGCTCACCGCCGCCACCGCGGAAGCCGATACCCGAGGCCTCCCGACCGCCGATCCCGGCCGCGCCGAGGTCCTCGACCGGATCTTCGCCATGGTCAAGAAGCTCACCACCGGCGCCCCGATCTGGCTGGCCCACGAACGCTGGGTACGCGCCGAACTCCGGCGCGCCGAGGGCACGGTGGCCCCCGACACCTGGTCCGAGGTCGTCACCGCCTTCGAGCCCTTGGAACGGCCGTACGATCTCGCCCGCGTCCGGCACCGTCTCGCCGAGGCGCTGCTGGCCGACGGCAGCGACGACGGGGCCCGCGACCGCGCGACGGAGCTGCTACGGCTGTCCGCCGCTGTCGCCGACCACCTCGGCGCCCGCCCGCTCGCCGACGACGTCGCCCTCCTCGCCCGCCGCGCCCGCCTCACCCTCGGGCGTGCTCCCGAGGCCGCCCTCACCCCCGCCGACCCCGTCGCGGCGCTCGGCCTCACCGGACGCGAACACGACGTCCTGCGCCTGGTCGCCGCCGGCCGCACCAACCGCCAGATAGCCGAGGAACTCTTCATCTCCCCGAAGACGGCCAGCGTCCACGTCTCCAACATCCTGGCCAAGCTCGGAGTCTCGGGGCGTGGCGAGGCGGCGGCGGTGGCGCATCGGCTGGGGTTGTTCCCTACGGGGGCGGGGGAGCCGCTTGTCGCGGGATAATGCAAGCAGGCCACGAACCGCCGAGGAGCCGTGCTGTACCAGATTGAGTTCACCGAGCGCGCTGCAGCCCAGCGTGATGCGCTCCCCGAGGACCGTCGCAAGCTCTTGGAGCAGGGGCTCCACAAGCTGGCCGAGGATCCCTTCACACCGGTGTCCCAGGCTGTGAGTGGTGAGGACATCCGTGTGGTGTCCGTAGCTCAGGGGCTGATCGTCGACTACATGATCCACCGGGCATTCCTGATCCTGGTATCCGTGGCGATTCTCGACCAGTCGCTGATCGACGACGAGTAGCCGCCCGCCGAGACGCGGGCCCAGGGGGAGGGAGCACCGTGTTCAACGCCTTCGAGGAACTGTTCGCGCCGGGCCGTAAGCACACCCGTGATGAGCAGAATCGGCTGGAGCTGACCAGGGAGGACGTGGGGGACAACGATCCCGGGCGTGGACCGATAGATCTCGCGTCCGGGAAGGTCGTCGTGCGGCCGCCCAAAGCGGGGGAGGGAGCCGAGCCCGAGGGCACCGAGGAGTGAGGCGCCGGGTCGGCTACCTCACCTCCAGCTCCAGGATCTTGTCGTCGCCGTTCTCGGGGGAGCCCCGGCCGTCCGTTTCGCTCGTCACCAGCCAGAGCTTGTTGCCGCCGGCGGAGACAACCGTGCGGAGGCGGCCGTAGTCGCCTTCGAGGAAGGCCTGGGGGTCGGCGGAGGTCTTGGTGCCGTCGAGGGGGATGCGCCAGAGGCGTTCGCCCCTGAGGCCCGCCATCCAGACGGAACCCTCCGCCATGGCGATGCCGCTGGGGGAGGCCTCGTCCGTCCCCCATACGGCCACGGGGTCGATGTAGCCGGACTTGCCGCCCTTGCCCTCCACCTCCGGCCAGCCGTAGTTGCCGCCGGGCTGGATCTGGTTCAGCTCGTCCCAGGTGTTCTGGCCGAACTCCGAGGCCCACAGGCGCTGCTTGCCGTCCCAGGCCAGGCCCTGGACGTTGCGGTGGCCGTAGGAGTACACGGGAGAGTTGCCGAAGGGGTTGCCCGGGGCGGGCTCGCCGTTCGGCGTTATGCGAAGGATCTTGCCGCCGAGGGACTTCTTGTCCTGGGCCAGCGGGCCCTCGTACCGCTCGCCGGTGCTGGCGTACAGCATCTGGTCGGGGCCGAACGCGATCCGGCCGCCGTTGTGATTCGTGCCCTTGGGGATGGAGCGGAGGATCGTGTCCGGGGCGCCCAGTTGCTCGCCCTCGGGCTTCTCGGGGTCGTAGAGCATCCGCACGATGCGGTTGTCGGACTCCGAGGTGAAGTACGCGTAGATCATGTGGTCGGAGGCGTAGTCCGGGGAGACGGCGAGGCCCATGAGGCCGCCCTCGCCGGCTGGGGCGACGCCGGGGACCTCGCCGAGCTCTGTCTTCTCGCCGGTCTCCGTGTCGATTCTGCTGATCGTGGCCTCGTCGCGGGAGGACACGAGGAGGCCGCCCTCGGGGAGGGGGGCGAGGCCCCAGGGGGTGTTCAGGTCCTCGGTGACGGTGCGGATCACTTTCACCGAGCCCTTGGCGGGGGGTACCTCGGCCGCGGCCTGCTCCGAGGGGGACGCGGGCGCGCTGCTGCTCGGCGGTGAGCTTCCGGGTGTGTCCGGTTGCTCTCCGTCGTCGGAGGAACAGCCGGCCGTCATCAGGAGCACGGCTGCGGCCAACGCGGCCGTCACCACTCGACGTTGCACCATCACGATCCCTTCGACGCGGGGCTTCTACCGTTCATACACCGCGAGTGCCCCACGGGTTCCATTGTTTCTCGCCCCCGCCGCACCACCCGTCCCATCCCAGGGGGCTGGCTGCCGCCCTCAGACCCCCGCTGGGGGTGAGGGGTGTCCGGGGTGCGTTTGTCCGTGACGGTTGTGTTGGCGACAAGCCCCCACGGACCCGCACCCGCCGTAGGGGATGGGACGGGTAGGGGCGGCGGGGGCGCTATCGGCTCAGTCCCAGGAACCCCGGGCCGGAGGCAAAGCGGCGATCTCCGCCAGGTCTTCGGCGGTCAGGCGCAGTGCGGCGGACCCCGCGTTCTCCGCTGCCCAACGTGCGTGCTTCGTTCCAGGCACCGGGACCACATGGGGACCCTGGGAGAGGAGCCAGGCGAGGGCGACCTGGGCCGGGGTCACCGTCTCCCCGTGCCGGGCCGCGACGCGGCGGAGGCCGGCGACGATGGGCTGGTTGGCGGCCATCATCTCGGCGGTGAAGCGGGGGTGGCGGGCGCGGATGTCGTCCGGTTCGAAGCCCTCGCCGGGGGTGAGGGTGCCGGTGAGGAACCCGTTGCCGAGGGGCATGGCGGCCAGGAAGCCGATGCCGCGGGCCGCGCACCAGGGGAGGAGCGAGGCGAGGGCCTCGCGCGACCAGACCGACAGCTCCGCCTGTACCGCGCTCACGGGGAACACCTGCTGGACCCGCCGGAGACAGCGGAGCGTCGCGTCGTACATGCCGGCCCCCGGCCTGCGCCCCGCCCGCGCACCCACCGCGCACAGGCCCAACGACCGTACTTTTCCGGCCTGTACGAGCTCCGCCATCGCGCCCCACGTCTCCTCGACGGGTACCTCGGGGTCCTCGCGGTGCAGTTGATAGAGGTCGATGACGTCGGTCTGCAGACGCCGCAGCGAGGCGTCGCACGCGCGCTTCACATAACCGGGGCGGCCATTGGCCACGATGTGCTGCTCGCCCACCAGGAGGCCGACCTTCGTGGAGACGAAGGCATCCCGGCGACGCTCCTTCAGCACCCGGCCCACCAGCAGTTCGTTGGTGAACGGGCCGTACATGTCGGCCGTGTCCAGCAGCGTGGTGCCGAGGTCGAGTGCCCGATGCACCGCCCGCACCGACTCGTCGCCCCGTTGCCGTGACCCGGTGTACGCCCAGGTCATCGGCATGCATCCGAGTCCGACGGCCCCCACCTCGAGCGTCGCCGCGCCGATCGTCCTGCGCTCCACCTGGTCGTGACCCTCCCTCTCCTGGCCCCCCAACCTAACCTCTGCCGTCCCGGGTACCTGACATAGCCTCCGCACATGACTGCTGACGTGACCGCCGATGTGTGGCTCCCCATCCCCCCGGACGAGATCGACGGGCTCCCCGAAGGGCCCAACTACCTGTTCTGGGACGGGGGTGAGAAGGGAGACCAGGCGTATCCGGGCGACCCGGCGGACTGCGTCCTGTACGTCGTGCCGTACATGAAGCGCCTGGCGGTGCGGGTCGGACCGCTGGAGCACATGCGGAACCTGAGGGTCGTTCAGACGCTGACGGCGGGCGTGGACGACGTCCTGGGCCGGCTGTCGGCGGTCGGCCCCGGCGTCCAGTTGTGCAACGCACGCGGAGTGCATGAGGCCAGCACGGCCGAACTCGCGCTGACCCTGACGCTCGCCTCCCTGCGTGGCATCCCCGGTTTCGTACGGGCGCAGCAACAGGGGCAGTGGCAGGGCGAGTTCCGCCCAGCGCTCGCCGACAGGACGGTCCTGATCGTCGGATACGGCGCGATCGGTGCCGCCATCGAGGACCGGCTCATCCCCTTCGAGGTGGCGCGGGTGGCGCGCGTCGCGCGCTCTGAGCGCACCACGGCGCGCGGCCCGGTGCACCCGCTCACCGACCTGCCCTCCCTGCTGCCTGAGGCGGACGTCGTGATTCTGTCCACTCCCCTCACCGAGCAGACGAAAGGCCTGGTCAACAGTGATTTCCTGGCCCGGATGAAGGACGGCGCCCTGCTGGTGAACGTTGCCCGCGGAGCCGTCGTCGACACCAAGGCGCTGCTCGCGGAGCTGGAGAACGGGCGCATCACGGCGGCGCTCGACGTCACCGACCCCGAGCCGCTGCCACCGGGGCACCCGCTGTGGCAAGCACCCGGGGTGCTCATCAGCCCCCACGTCGGCGGCCCCAGCACAGCCTTTCTGCCGCGCGCCAAAAGGCTGTTGGTGGACCAGTTGGGGCGTTTCGTGAACCACGAGCCGCTGCGCAACGTGGTCCTTACGACGGAAGAGTCGGCGCACTTGTAATCCACTTCGGGCACCCTCCGCATTCCAACGGAAGCGGTACGTGCTCGTATTGCCGCAGACGGTCACGGAGCGTAGAGGAACTATGTCCCTGAGTGACGAGACTGGTGTATCGTCCCCGACAGGGGCTGCGCCGCGCACCGTTCGGCGGCCGGGGACGGACTTGAGACTGCGAGGGGGGCGACGGGCGATGCACGGCCTATGGACGAACGATCCGACGCGGCGGAGCCGACGGCTGCGGCCCTGGCGAGCTGTGACGCGCAGAGACCCGCACGGGAGTCACGGCGTCCACGGCGGTCACGGTGGCCACGGTCATCACCGCAGGCACAACTGCCGCCGGAAACACACCCATCCGACGTACCGGGACCGGCGGGGCACGGGAGCGGCGCTCACCTGGGAGTCCCGGTGAGTCCCCGCCCGTCCGCCCCCACGCTGAGCCCCACACGCAGGGAGACCAAGCCGCTGCCGGACCCGTCGCTGCTTGGCGGGCCGTCGTCCGGCCGCGGTGGAGCGAGCCTGCGAGTGCGGCTCGTGCTGGCCCTGGTGTGCGCGGCCTACGCACTCGGTGCCGCGCTCGGCTGGGGCAATAAGCAAGTCGCCCTCGTCATGGGCGACTTCGGGCTCGCCGCGGCCGCGGCCGCGGCCGCCGTCTCCTGCTTCTGCTACGCGCGCAGCCGCCGCAGCCGCTTTCGACCCGCCTGGCTGCTGTTCGCCCTGTCATCCCTGATGGCGGCCCTCGGCAACGGCGTCTGGGGCTGGTACGAGGTCGTCCTGCAGCGCGACGTACCCGATCCGAGCTACGCCGACCTGCTCTTCCTCTGCTTCGCGCCCCCCGCCATCGTCGGACTGCTGGTGCTGGCCAAGAGGCCAGTCACCAAGGCCGGCTGGGTCTGCCTGGCGCTGGACTCGTGGCTCATCGGCGGCTCCCTGGTCACCCTCTCCTGGAGCCTCGCGCTGGCCCAGACCGCCCAGCTCGACGGCTCGAACACCGCGTACACCGCGCTCTCGCTGGCCTACCCGCTGCTTGACATCGCCCTGGTCAGCATGGTGCTCGCGCTGCACTTCCGCCGTACGTCGATGCACCGCTCCGCGGTGAACACCGTGATCGGCGCCCTCGCGCTCACCGTGATGTGCGACGCCCTGTTCACCTCGCCCCTGCTGCACAACAGCTACCGCTCCGGCCAGTTCCTCGACGCCGGATGGTTCGCGGGCTCCCTGCTCCTCGCCTACGCCCCCTGGGCCGGCCGGCGGCACGGTGGCCGGCCCGAGGACGACACCCACGCGCGCGTGGGGCACGAACACTTCCCGGGACAGCGCCCCGAGGGCCCACAGGGAGGGCACACCGATGTGCTTCTCCAGGGAGGAGGTCACAGTCGGTATCCGGTCACCCGCCCCATCGCCGGATCCCTGGCCGCACTCACTCCGTACCTGGCCGCCGCCGTCTGCACCCTGGGCATCCTCTACAACGTCCTCAGCGGCCGCAGCATCGACCGCGTGGTGCTCATCACCGCCTGCACGGTCGTGCTCGCCCTCGTCGCGCGCCAGGGCATCATCCTCCTCGACAACATCACCCTCACCCAGGAGCTCGCTCAGAAGGAGAACCACTTCCGCTCCCTGGTGCAGGGCTCCAGCGACGTCATCATGATCGCCGCGCCCAACGGCATCCTCCGCTACGTCAGCCCGGCCGCCGCCGGGGTCTACGGACGCCCGGCGGAGGAGCTCATGGGCAAGGAGCTGGCCTCGATCATCCACCCCGAGGACCTCGGTTGCGTGGTGCACGAGGTGCGCCGCTTCCTCGCCGCCAACCCCGCCGAGGAGCCCACCACCCGCATCGAGTGCCGCTTCAAGTCCGGCGACGGCGGCTGGCTGAACGTGGAGTCCACGGTCAACAGGCACCACGGCGGCCTCATCTTCAACAGCCGGGACGTGACCGAAAGGGTGCGCCTGCAGGCCCAGCTCCAGCACAATGCCGAGCACGACCCACTCACCGACCTGCCCAACCGCGCCCTGTTCACCAAGCGCGTCCAGCAGGCGCTCTCCGGCCGCCGCTCCTCCGACCGCGGCGTCGCCCTGCGCAACACGGCGGTCCTCTTCATCGACCTCGACGGCTTCAAGGCCGTCAACGACACCATCGGGCACCAGGCCGGGGACGAACTGCTCGTCCAGGCCGCCCGCAGACTCCAGGAAGCCGTCCGGCAGGGGGACACCGCCGCCCGCCTCGGCGGCGACGAGTTCGCGGCCCTGATCGTCGGCGACGGCTCCCGCGACCGGGCAGCCCGTGAGCAGCACATCTTCGAGCTCGCCGACCGCCTCCGGGTCACCCTCTCGCAGCCGTACACCATCGACGGGAACGACGTCCGGGTGGCCGCCTCCATCGGCGTCGCCTTCGCCGAGCCGGGCCTCGGCGCCGGCGAGCTGCTGCGCAACGCCGACCTCGCCATGTACCGCGCCAAGGCGTCCGGCAAGGGCCGCGTCGAGCTGTACAAGCCACAGATGCAGCAGGACGTCGTACGCAAGGCCGAGCTGGCCACCCGGCTGCGGGCCGCGCTGCACGACGGCGAGTTCCTGCTGCTGAACCAGCCCGTGGTGGAGCTGGAGACCGGCCGGATCTCGTCGATCGCGACCGCGGCCCGCTGGCGCTCCTCCCAGGGGGTGCTGTTCACACCCGCCGAGTTCCTGCGGGTCTCCGAGGACAGCGACAAGACCGCCGAGCTGGGCCGCTGGATGCTGGAGCAGGCCGTCGAGCAGGCCGCCGACCGCCTCAGGGGCGGCCTGAGCGTGCCGGTGTCCGTCCGGATGAGCGCCCGGCGCCTGCTGGACCGCTCACTGCCCCCCGGTTCCCTGGAGACCCTCCTGACCCGCCACGGGCTGCCCTCCGGCGCACTCGTCATCGAGCTGTCCGACACCGAGGTGAAGGGCTCCCTCGACGATCTGGAGCGCCGGCTGAACCACCTCCGGCGCCTCGGCGTCCGGGTCGCCCTGGACGGCTTCGGCAGCGGCCACGCGGCGATCACGGCGCTGCGCCGCCTCCCCGTCGACGTACTCAAACTGGACCGGGGCCTCGTCGAAGGGGTCGTGGAATCCACGCGGCTGCACAAGATCACCAGCGGGCTGCTGCGCATCGCCAACGACCTGGGCCTGGAGTCCGTCGCCGACGGCGTGGATCTGCCCGAGCAGGTTGTCGCCCTGCGCGCCATGGGCTGCACCCACGGCCAGGGCGCGGCCTTCTCCGGACCGCTGGACGACCACCGGCTGCGCCGGGCCCTGGCCGCGGGCTCCTATCCGGTGCCGCACGGTCCGGTGGAACCCGTGTTCGCGGGCGGCGGAAGAGAACCGGAGGCGCACCGGTTGTTGCTCCCGGGTGGTGAACGAGCAATCGGGGGCACAGGGGTGTACACAAGTGGTGTGACCGCTGTGTACGGAGGCGGAAGTGTCCTTCGCTCACATAATGAGACTCCTGTCCCACCCACTTGACATGCGGTGCGCGCCGGGGAGAGGGTCAGTGCCATGCGCACCCGAATCCTCGTACTTGGAAAGCGCGTCGGCTGAAGCTGGGACCCACCGGACGACGTTCCGGAATCCCCAGCGACCGTACCCGGCGCGCTCCCCTCGCTTGCCTCATGGCAAGGAGGGGTTTTTTGTTGCACGGGCACCAGTCAGACGTGAGCCGCACGCCGCCTGAACGCCGTAGAAACCCTCGCAAAACACCCTCAGCATCGAGAAGAGAATGCCGATGACCGAGCAGGCCACCGGGGCCCACCATCCGCAGCCGCGGCCCCGATCCGGAGGACAGTCCATCCCCGTCGAGTACGTCACGGGTGCGCAGTCCCTCATCCGCTCTCTCGAGGAGGTCGGCGCCGACACGGTATTCGGCATTCCCGGCGGTACGATCCTTCCGGCCTACGACCCGCTGATGGACTCCACCAAGGTGCGCCACGTCCTGGTCCGGCACGAGCAGGGCGCCGGCCACGCGGCCACCGGCTATGCGCAGGCCACCGGCAGGGTCGGCGTCTGCATGGCGACCTCGGGACCCGGCGCCACCAACCTGGTCACACCGATCGCGGACGCACACATGGACTCCGTGCCGCTGGTCGCGATCACCGGCCAGGTGGTGTCCAAGGCCATCGGCACGGACGCCTTCCAGGAGGCGGACATCGTCGGCATCACGATGCCGATCACCAAGCACAGCTTCCTCGTCACCAAGGCCGAGGACATCCCGCGGGCCATCGCCCAGGCGTTCCACATCGCCTCCACCGGCCGCCCCGGCCCGGTCCTGGTCGACATCCCCAAGGACATCCTGCAGGCACAGACGACCTTCAGCTGGCCGCCCGCCATGGACCTGCCCGGCTACCGCCCGGTGACCAAGCCGCACGCCAAGCAGATCCGCGAGGCCGCCAAGCTGATCACCGCCGCCAAGCGGCCGATCCTGTACGTCGGTGGCGGCGTCCTCAAGGCTCAGGCCACCGCCGAGCTGAAGGTGCTCGCCGAACTGACCGGGGCGCCCGTCACCACCACCCTGATGGCGCTCGGCGCGTTCCCCGACAGCCACCCGCAGCACCTGGGCATGCCCGGTATGCACGGCTCCGTGGCCGCCGTCACCGGACTGCAGAAGGCCGACCTGATCGTCGCCCTAGGCGCCCGCTTCGACGACCGCGTCACCGGCAAGCTGGACAGCTTCGCCCCGCACGCCAAAATCGTCCACGCGGACATCGACCCGGCCGAGATCGGCAAGAACCGTGCCGCCGATGTGCCGATCGTCGGTGACGCCCGCGAGGTCATCGCCGACCTGATCCAGGCCGTGCAGAAGGAGCACAGCGAGGGCAACCCGGGCGACTACGCCGCCTGGTGGAAGGACCTCGATCGCTGGCGCGAGACGTACCCGCTGGGCTACGACCAGCCCGCCGACGGCTCGCTCTCCCCGCAAGCCGTCATCGAGCGCATCGGTCAACTCGCCCCCGAGGGCACGATCTTCACGGCGGGCGTCGGCCAGCACCAGATGTGGGCCGCCCACTTCATCCAGTACGACAAGCCCGCCACCTGGCTGAACTCCGGCGGCGCCGGAACGATGGGCTACGCGGTCCCGGCCGCGATGGGCGCCAAGGCCGGCGCCCCCGAGCGGACCGTCTGGGCGATCGACGGCGACGGCTGCTTCCAGATGACCAATCAGGAGCTCACCACCTGCGCCCTGAACAACATCCCGATCAAGGTCGCCGTGATCAACAACGGCGCCCTCGGGATGGTCCGCCAGTGGCAGACCCTGTTCTACAACCAGCGCTACTCCAACACCGTGCTGCACTCCGGCCCGGACGACGTCAACCCGGAGGCCAGGGGCACCCGCGTCCCCGACTTCGTGAAGCTGTCGGAGGCCATGGGCTGCTACGCGATCCGCTGTGAGCGCCCCGAGGACCTCGACAAGGCCATCGAAGAGGCCAACTCGATCAACGACCGCCCGGTCGTGATCGACTTCATCGTCCACGAGGACGCGATGGTGTGGCCGATGGTCGCCGCCGGCACCTCCAACGACGAGATCATGGCCGCCCGGGACGTCCGCCCCGACTTCGGCGACAACGAAGACGACTGAGAGCACCAGGAAGAGGTACGACCCCCATGTCCAAGCACACGCTCTCGGTGCTCGTCGAGAACACGCCCGGCATCCTCGCCCGGATCGCCGCCCTGTTCTCCCGCCGCGGCTTCAACATCGACTCGCTCGCGGTCGGCGTCACCGAGCACCCCGAGATCTCCCGCATCACCATCGTGGTCAACGTGATCGAGGAGCTCCCCCTGGAGCAGGTGACGAAGCAGCTCAACAAGCTCGTCAACGTCCTGAAGATCGTCGAACTGGAGCCGTCCTCCGCCGTCCAGCGCGAACTCGTCCTGGTGAAGGTGCGCGCCGACAACGAGACGCGCTCCCAGATCGTCGAGATCGTCCAGCTGTTCCGCGCCAAGACGGTCGACGTCTCCCCGGAGGCCGTCACCATCGAGGCCACCGGATCCAGCGACAAGCTGTCCGCCATGCTGAAGATGCTGGAGCCGTTCGGCATCAAGGAACTGGTCCAGTCCGGCACGATCGCGATCGGCCGCGGCGCCCGTTCGATCACGGACCGCTCGCTGCGCGCCCTGGACCGGTCGGCGTAAGGCACATTCGGGCGGCCGGGGGAATTCCGGCCGCCCGTGACCGCCCGCATACCGAGACCGCGAGACTTCCTTTCCCTCCGCCGTCATACGGTGGGACGCAACACCTGCACTCAAGGAGAGAACCCAAAGTGGCCGAGCTGTTCTACGACGCTGACGCCGACCTGTCCATCATCCAGGGCCGCAAGGTCGCGGTCATCGGCTACGGCAGCCAGGGCCACGCCCACGCCCTGTCGCTGCGCGACTCGGGCGCCGACGTCCGCGTCGGTCTGCACGAGGGCTCCAAGTCCAAGGCCAAGGCCGAGGAGCAGGGCCTGCGCGTGGTGACCCCGGCGGAGGCCGCCGCCGAGGCCGACGTCATCATGATCCTCGTCCCGGACCCGATCCAGGCCCAGGTCTACGAGGAGCACATCGCCCCGAACCTGAAGGACGGCGACGCGCTGTTCTTCGGCCACGGCCTGAACATCCGCTACGGCTTCATCAAGCCCCCGGCCGGCGTCGACGTCTGCATGGTCGCCCCCAAGGGCCCGGGCCACCTGGTCCGCCGCCAGTACGAGGAGGGCCGCGGCGTTCCCTGCATCGCCGCCGTCGAGCAGGACGCCACGGGCAACGCGTTCGCGCTGGCGCTGTCGTACGCCAAGGGCATCGGCGGCACCCGCGCTGGCGTCATCAAGACGACGTTCACCGAGGAGACCGAGACCGACCTGTTCGGTGAGCAGGCCGTTCTCTGCGGTGGTACGGCCGCGCTGGTCAAGGCGGGCTTCGAGACGCTGACCGAGGCCGGCTACCAGCCGGAGATCGCGTACTTCGAGTGCCTGCACGAGCTGAAGCTGATCGTCGACCTCATGTACGAGGGCGGCCTGGAGAAGATGCGCTGGTCGATCTCCGAGACCGCCGAGTGGGGCGACTACGTCACCGGCCCGCGGATCATCACGGACGCCACCAAGGCCGAGATGAAGAAGATCCTCGCCGAGATCCAGGACGGCACCTTCGCCCAGCAGTGGATGGACGAGTACCACGGCGGTCTGAAGAAGTACAACGAGTACAAGACCCAGGACTCCGAGCACCTGCTGGAGACCACGGGCAAGGAGCTGCGCAAGCTCATGAGCTGGGTCAACGACGAAGAGGCGTGACCTGAGAGGCCGGCCATGGAGGGGTTCACCCGAAGCCATGGCCGGCCTTGTTTTCCCCTTCGGGTGATCCTTCCGTAGCGGCGTGAAGCGACGCCTCGGCGCCACTACACTGCCGTACTACATACGCGTCAGGGCCCACAGCGTCGTGCGTCTTCCACGCGGCCACCACCCTCCACCGCCTGCGGCCGTCGGGACGGCCGTCCGCAGCATTGGACTTGTGAGGACTCACGTGAGCTCGAAACCAGTCGTACTGATCGCTGAAGAGCTGTCGCCCGCCACCGTGGACGCGCTCGGGCCGGACTTCGAGATCCGGCAGTGCAACGGAGCGGACCGAGCCGAACTGCTCCCGGCCATCGCCGACGTCGACGCGATCCTGATCCGCTCGGCCACCAAGGTCGACGCCGAGGCGGTCGCCGCCGCGAAGAAGCTGAAGGTCGTCGCGCGTGCCGGCGTCGGCCTGGACAACGTGGACGTCTCCGCCGCCACCAAGGCCGGCGTGATGGTCGTCAACGCCCCCACCTCGAACATCGTGACCGCAGCCGAGCTGGCCTGTGGTCTCGTCCTCGCCACCGCGCGCCACATCCCGCAGGCGAACACCGCGCTGAAGAACGGCGAGTGGAAGCGCAGCAAGTACACCGGTGTGGAGCTGGCCGAGAAGACCCTCGGCGTGGTGGGCCTTGGCCGGATCGGTGCGCTCGTCGCGCAGCGCATGTCCGCCTTCGGTATGAAGGTCGTCGCCTACGACCCCTACGTGCAGCCCGCGCGCGCCGCGCAGATGGGCGTGAAGGTGCTGTCGCTGGACGAGCTGCTCGAGGTCTCCGACTTCATCACCGTCCACCTGCCGAAGACCCCCGAGACCGTCGGCCTCATCGGCGCCGAGGCGCTGACGAAGGTCAAGCCGTCGGTTCGGATCGTCAACGCCGCGCGCGGTGGCATCGTCGACGAGGCCGCGCTGTACTCGGCGCTCAAGGAGGGCCGCGTCGCGGGCGCGGGCCTCGACGTGTACGCCAAGGAGCCGTGCACCGACTCGCCGCTGTTCGAACTGGACCAGGTCGTGTGCACGCCGCACCTCGGTGCGTCCACCGACGAGGCCCAGGAGAAGGCCGGTATCGCCGTGGCGCGGTCCGTGCGTCTCGCGCTCGCCGGTGAGCTGGTGCCGGACGCGGTGAACGTCCAGGGCGGTGTCATCGCCGAGGACGTCAAGCCGGGTCTGCCGCTCGCCGAGCGTCTCGGCCGGATCTTCACCGCGCTCGCCGGTGAGGTCGCGGTGCGGCTCGATGTCGAGGTGTACGGCGAGATCACCCAGCACGATGTGAAGGTGCTCGAGCTGTCCGCGCTCAAGGGTGTCTTCGAGGACGTCGTCGACGAGACCGTGTCGTACGTCAACGCTCCGCTGTTCGCGCAGGAGCGGGGCGTCGAGGTCCGTCTGACCACGAGCTCCGAGTCGCCCGACCACCGCAATGTCGTCACTGTGCGGGGCACGCTCGGCAGCGGCGAGGAGGTGTCGGTGTCCGGCACGCTGGCCGGGCCCAAGCACCACCAGAAGATTGTCGCGGTCGGGGACTACGACGTGGATCTCGCGCTCGCCGATCACATGGTCGTGTTCCGGTACGTGGACCGGCCGGGTGTGGTCGGTACGGTGGGGCGGATCTTCGGCGAGTCCGGGATCAACATCGCCGGCATGCAGGTCGCTCGGTCTGCGGCGGGTGGGGAGGCGCTGGCTGTGCTGACCGTCGACGACACGGTTTCGCAGAGCGTGCTCGCCGAGGTGGCCGCGGAGATCGGGGCGACGTCCGCCCGCTCGGTGAACCTGGTCTGAGTTCGTCCCCGCGCCCCTTTCAGGGGCGCGGGGCTGTGTCGATTTGCGGCTCCGCCGCGTGGGCGCGACCAGCCACCATTCACCCGCAGTAGCCACACACACCGCACCCCCGAGCTCTTGGGCGTCAGGTCAGAACCTCCTCGCACTCCTTCCGTACCTGTACGCCCCGCAACGCCCTCACCGCCACCACCGCGGCCCCCAACAGGACAATCGCTCCGGCCAGCGCAGCGCCCCGCATTCCGTCGGTGAACGCTTCCCTCGCTGCTGTGGCCAGCAACCGGCCGGTGTCGCCGGGGAGTTCGGCGGCCACCGCCAGCGCGCCGCCCAGGGTTTCCTGCGCGGGGGCCGGGGCCGACGCCGGCATCTCGTGGTGGTAGACGGCCGTGCCGATGGAGCCCAGCGCGGCCATGCCCAGCGCGCCGCCGAACTCCTGGCCGGTTTCCAGGAGGGAGGAGGCCGAGCCGGCTCGTTCCACGGGGGCGGCGCTCAGGGCCAGGTCGGTCATCTGGGAGAACACGGTGACCGTGCCGGCGGCGAGAACGCCGGCACCGGCCAGGACGAGCCAGAGGGAGTCCGAACCGGCGGTGGACAGCACGCCGTAGCCGCACGCGGCGGTCGCGAAGCCGCCCGCCACCACGTACGCCCGGTTCACGCCCTGCTGTACGAGCTGTGTCGTCACGGGCGCGGCCACGCCCACGAGCACGGACGGAAGCAGACCCCACAGCGCGGCCTCCAGCGCGCTCTTGTCCAGGACGGACTGGAGGTACTGGGTGGTGAAGTACGCCGAGCCCATCATCCCGAACGCGGCGATGAGGTTGAGGGCGACCGCAGGGGCGAAGCCCCGGTCGCGGAACAGCTCGGGGGAGATCATCGGTGACGCCGTCGTGCGCTGGCGGTGCACGAAGAGGGCCGCGAAGAGCAGGCCGACCGTCACCGACATGACGTAGCGGACGTTCCAGCCCTCCGACGGGATCTCCTTCAGGCCGTAGACGGTCGGCAGGACGGCCGCCATGGACAGCGGGACGCCGATCAGGTCGAAGCGGCCGGGAGCCGGGTTCCTCGACTCGGGGAGAAGGACTGGGCCCAGGAGCAGGAGCAGGGCCATCGCGGGGAGGTTCACCAGGAAGACCGAACCCCACCAGAAGAACTCCACCAGCACACCGCTGAGCACCGAACCGAGCGCGATGCCCGCCGTCATCACGCCCGACCAGATGCCGATCGCCTTCGCCCGCTGGCCGGGGTCCGTGAACATCGTGCGGGTCAGCGCCATCGTCGACGGCATGAGGGTCGCGCCGCCGATGCCGAGCACCGCGCGCGCCGCGATCAGCATCTCCGCGCTGTTCGCGTACGCGGCCGCCAGCGACGCCGCGCCGAACGCGGCCGCGCCGATCAGCAGGAGCCTGCGACGGCCGATGCGGTCGCCGAGCGAGCCCATGGTCATCAGCAGACCGGCCAGCACGAACGCGTAGATGTCGAAGATCCACAGCTGCTGTGTGCCGCTCGGTTCCAGGTCCGCGCTGATCGCCGGGATCGCGAAGTAGAGGACCGATACGTCCATCGAGACCAGCAGCAGCGGAAGCATCAGGACGCACAGGGCGGTCCATTCGCGGCGGCCTGCCCGCCCGGCAGGGGGCGCGTTCTCGGAATTCGTCGTCATGGCTGGGACTGTACGGATGTCTTATACGGATGTCTAGTACACTTGTTTAAAACAAGCGTCTAGGACGTCTGTATGGCGACGGGCTACGCTGATCCGCATGGGACACCGTGAGGATCTGCTCGAAGGCGCCAAGCGCTGCCTGCTGGCGAAGGGCTTCGCGCGTACGACGGCGCGTGACATCGTCAAGGAGTCGGGGACGAACCTGGCGTCGATCGGCTACCACTACGGCTCGAAGGACGCGCTGCTGGCACAGGCGTACGTGGCCCTGGTCGGGGACATGTCGCAGGCCTTCGACGCGGAAGGGCCGGCGATGAGCGGTACCGAGCCAGGGTCGGTCGAGCGGTTCCGGGAGGTGTGGGCGAACATCATCGACACCATGCGGGAGCCGGGGTCGATGTGGCGGCTCAGCATGGAGATCATCGTCATGGGCGACCAGCTGCCCGAGCTGCGGGACCATCTCGCGCTGGCTCAGCGGGAGGCGCGGCGTGGGCTGATCCCGATGTTCATGGGCGGCCGCGAGGAGGACGTCCAGGAGAAGGACATGGACACCCTCGGCAACTTCATCCTGACCCTGATGACCGGGCTCATCGCCCAGTGGACCTTCGACCCGCCGAGCGCCCCCGAGGCGGACGAACTCGCCGAGGGGCTGCGCCGGTTCATCGAGGTGGCCCGCCCCGCCCAGTAGGGCCTACGCCGGTACGAGCCTCCCGGCGCGCATCTCGATCGAGCGGTCCGCGAAGTGGCGTACAACCGCGCGGTCGTGGCAGATGAACAGGTACGCCAGGTTCAGCTCGTCCTGGAGGTCGGCGAGGAGGTTGAGGACGCCGGCCCGGATGGAGGGGTCGAGCGCGGAGACCGGTTCGTCGAGGACCAGGAGGCGGGGCTCGGAGGCCAGCGCGCGGGCGATACCGGCGCGTTGGCACTGTCCGCCGGACAACTCGTGCGGGAAGCGGTCGCCGTAGGCGGGGTCCAGGCCGACCCGGTCGAGGAGTTCGGCGACCCGGGCCGGGCCGTCCGCGGTGTTCCAGCGACCCTGGACCTTCAGCGGTTCCGCCACCGCGTCCCGGATGCGGTGGCGAGGGCTGAGCGAGCCGTACGGGTCCTGGAAGACCGGCTGCATGCGGGGGCGGAGCGGGCGCAGTTCGCGCTCGGCGAGGGTCGTCAACTCCCGGCCCTCGAAACGGACTTCGCCTCCCTCCGGGCGGCGCAGCTGGAGCACCGCGGCGATCGTGGAGGACTTGCCGCAGCCGGAGGGGCCGTTCAGGGCGAGGGTCTCGCCCGCGTCCACGGTGAAGGAGACATGGTCCACGGCCGTGACGGTGCCGTAGCGGACGACCAGGTCTCGCACATCGAGCAGGGCATCACTCATACGGGCTGCTCCAGGAACAACTCGGTCGCCGAGGACGGCACTTCGTCCCAGCGGTGGCAGGAGACCTCGTGGTCGGCGCCGGCCGTCCACGTCCCCGGTTCCTCCTGGTGACAGCGGTCCTCGGCCAGGGGGCAGCGGGGTGCGAAGGCGCAGCCGGGCGGGAGGGCGTCGGGGGTGGGCGGGGAGCCGGAGATGGACGGCAGCCGACGGCGACGAGTGCGCGGGTCGCCGTCGGGGGCGTCCGGTGGCAGCGACGCCAGCAGGCCCGCCGTGTACGGTGCCCGGGGGCGGCCCAGGACCCGTTCGGTCGGGCCCTGTTCGACCTGGCGACCGGCGTACATGACCAGGACGCGATCGGCGTGGTCCCGGACCACGCCGAGGTCGTGGGTGACCAGGACGAGCGCGGCGCCGACCGCCTCACGCTGCTCGCCGAGGACCCGTAGGACCTGTTCCTGGAGTTCCGCGTCGAGGGCGGTCGTGGGTTCGTCGGCGACGACCACGTCGGGTTCGTTGATCGTGGCCATGGCGATCACGGCCCGCTGGCGCATACCGCCGGAGTACTCGTGCGGATACGCCCGCGCCTTGCGTACGGCGTCGGGGATGCCGACCCGGTCGAGCGCGGCGACCGCCCGGGCGCGGGCCTCCTTGCGGGAGACGCCCGCCACCGACCGTACGGCCGCGGCGAGTTGGTCGCCGACGGGGTGCACGGGGGAGAGGGCGGACAGGGCGTCCTGGGGGACGAGGGCGATACGGCGGCCGCGCTGGGCGGCGATGTCCGTCTCGCCCCGCAGCCGTACCGTTCCGCTCGACGTGGCGCCCTTGGGCAGCATCCCGAGCAGGGCCCGTGCCGCGAGGGACTTGCCCGCGCCGGACTCGCCGACGACGGCCAGCACTTCGCGCTCGCGGACGTCGAACGACAGACCGCGTACGGCCGCCACCCCGTCGAACGAGATGCGCAGGTCGCGCACCGACAGCAGCACGCCGGACGTCACGTCGGACGGCATGCCGGACGTCACGTCGGACGTCACGTCGGACGTCACGTCGGACGGCACGTCGGATGTCATGTCAGACGTCGGCTCGGACTGCGACTTCAACGGAAGCCTCCTCCTTCGTGATGCGTGCTCGGCCTGCCTTTCCCATACGGCGGCCGCCTGTGCGGCCCTGCGCGTACGCCGCGCCCGACACCGCAAGACCCGCCAGCAGCGCCAGGGCGACTGCCGGGGCCAGGGCCGCCCACGGGGCGCGCTCCACGTAGGCGCGGGACTCGTCGAGGAGCAGGCCCCACTCGGGGGCGGGAGGTTGGGCGCCCAGGCCGAGGAAGCCGAGCGCGGCCAGCGCCAGGGCGATGCCCGGGAGACGGAGGATGGCGTGGCGGGTGACCGGGGCCGCCACGGAGGGCAGCACATGGCGGGTGAGGATCCACAACGGGCTCGCGCCGATGGCCCGTTGGGCGGTCAGGAACGTGGACGCGCGGACCTCCTGGACCAGGGCGGCCGCGTGCGCGGCCAGGGCGGGCCAGGAGATCAGCGCGACCGCCAGGGCCGCCCCGCCCGTGCCGGGGCCGACGACCGCGGCGACGAGGATGCCGGCGATCACCGGGGGCAGCGCGTTGGCGATGTCCGCCGCGCCCGCCGCCACGCTCGGCAGGAAGCCGAGGGCCAGGGAGAGGAGGAGGCTGAAGGCGCAGACCGCCGCCGCCGTGCCCACCGTGGAGGCCGCGCCGTGGCCGAGGCGGGCCAGTACGTCACGGCCGAGTCCGTCCGTGCCGAGCGGGTGCGCCCAGGAGGGCGGGAGAAGGCGGGCGGTCGTGTCCACGGCGTACGGGTCGCGCAGCAGGCCCCAGCCGATGGTGACCAGGAGGACGACCGCCAGGGTCAGCGGTACCGCCGGGTGGGTGCGGATCGGGCGGGCCGCCGGGAGCGTCAGGCCCGCGTCGCGCAGGGCCGGACCGAGCAGTCGGCGCCGGGCGAGTGCGGCGAGGGCGCCCACGACCAGGCCGAGGGCGAGGAGGGCGAGGACCGAGCCCTGGAGGAGGGGGAGGTCCTGGGACTTGGCCGCGCCCAGTGCCGTACGGCCGATGCCGGGGACCGCGAACACCGTCTCCACGGCGACCGCGCCGCCGGTCAGGCCCACGGCGACCATGCCGAACTGAGGGACCAGCGGCGGTAGTACGCGCCGGAGCGCGGCCGCCGAGACCCGCGCCCGGCTCACGCCCGCGCCTCGCCACAGTTCGACCCAGCGTTCGTCGAGCACGGCGGGCAGCGCGTCCGCGACCAGACGGCCGAGGAGGCCGCCGGCCGGGACGCCGAGGGCGATCGCGGGCAGGACCATGTACTCCGGGCCCGCCCAGCCGGACGTGGGCAGCCAGCCCAGCCAGACCCCGCACACCAGCAATACCACCGTGGCCAGCAGGAACTCGGGCACGGCGGCCAGCATCGAGGCGAACGCGCCGCTCGACCCCCGGCCCCGTACGAGAACCGGGGCGACCAGCGCGCAGGCCAGCAGCACGGCCACGGCGAAGGAGGCGCCCATCAGGCCCAGGGAGACCTGGAGGCCGGAGACCACGGAGGGGAGGACGTCCGTGCCCGAGACCCATGACGTGCCGAGGTCGCCCCGAAGGAGCCCGGAGGTCCAATTCCCCAGCAGGGAAAGGGGACTGGCGTCCAGGCCCAGGTCCTCGCGGATCGCGGCGAGCGCCTCGGGCGTCGCCTCCTGCTCGGCGGAGCGGGCGCGCAGCACGGTCAGCGCCGGGTCGCGGCCGGAGAGCCAGGGCAGGAGGCCGACCACGGTCAGGACGGTGATCAGGCAGACGAAGCGGGTCAGCCCTGCCGGGCTGACCGACTTCCTTGCGGCCGACCTCACTTGACGTAGGTGTCGGCCGTGACCAGCTCCCGCTCGCGCGGGTCGTGGGCCGCGTCCACGACCCCGGCCGCGTCGCCCTGGATGACGCGCTCGTGCAGCATCGGGACGGCGGCGTCGGTGCCGAGCACGGCGGCCTCGGCCTCGATGACCGCCTTGCGGCGGGCGTCACCGGTGGCGGTCTCGGAGGCCTTGTCCAGGGCCGCGTCGACCGTCTTGTCGGCGAACTGGGAGAGGTTGAAGGAGCCGTCGGAGCCGAAGTCGCTGTAGAGGTACGCGGCCGGGTCGCCGGAGTCGAGGACGGTCGCCCGGGAGAGGATGAACGCGTCGAACTCGCCCGCCAGCGCGTCGGATTCGATGTTGGCGTACTCGCGCACGTCGAGCTTCACCTTGAACCCGGCCTTCTGCAGCTGCTGCTGGAGCGTGGCCGCGACCTCGGGCAGCTCGGCGCGGTCGCTGTAGGTACCGATGGTGATGGTCTGGCCGGAGGGCTTGCCCGCCGCGGCGCGCTTCACCGTGGAGCGCAGCTCGGCGGCCCAGGGGAGTGCCGGGCCGAGCAGACCCTCGGCCACGTCCGCGCGTCCCTCGTACACACCCTCGACGATCGACTTCGCGTCGATGGCCTCGCGGGCGGCGGCGCGCAGCGAGACGTCCTTGAAGACGCCCTTCTCGGTGTTCAGGTAGAGGGTGTTGGTGCGCGGCATCGGGACCTCGGTGATCAGGTCCTGGTCGAGCACGGCGGCCTGCGACACCGGGATCGCCTCGACGATGTCGGCCTCGCCGGTGCGCAGGGCGGCCGCGCGGGCGGTGCCGTCCGGCACGAACTTCACGTCGATGCCGGGGGCCTTGGCCTTGCCGCCCCAGTAGCCGTCGTAGCGGTCGAGGGAGGCGGAGGAGGTGCCGTTGACCTTGGTCAGCTCGAAGGGGCCGGTGCCCGCGCCGACCGGGTTCACCGTCTTCCCCTTGTACGCCTTCGCCGCGAGGATCGACAGCTGGGGCGAGCTGAGGCGCTGCGGGACCAGCGGGTCCTCGGTGCCGGTCGTGACGGTGACGGTGTTGCCGTCGGCCTTCGCGGTCAGCTCCACGCCGTCGAGGATGCGGGGCTTGGGGGAGGCGGTGGCGGCCACGGTGAGGGAGTTGACGACGGCCTCACCGGTGAGCTTCGTACCGTCGTGGAAGGTGACGCCGTCCCGGATCGTGAACGTCCAGCTCTTGCCGGACTGCTCCCACTCGGTGGCCAGCGCGGGCTGCGCGTCGCCCACCGCGTTCAGCTTCACCAGGGTTTCGGCGGTCGACCAGCGGGACAGCTTGAACGCGTCGTCGGAGAGCGGGGACAGACCCGAGCGGGGCGGCAGCATGTGCGCGACACGTATGCGCTTGCCCTCGCTGCCTGCCTCCTCCGTTCCCACCGACGAGAAGCAGCCCGTGAGCAGGGCGGAGGCCGCGGTGGCCGCGGTCAAGGGGAGAAGACGGGCGGGGACGCGCACGGGACACTCCGGGTAAAGGCGTGGTCAAAGGTTGAACGCTCACCGACCGTAGCATGATGACAATCATTTTCAGAAGCGCGAATTCGCGCCACCGCGTCCAAACGTGGAACTTCTCACGCCCGCCCGGCGTCGGGAAGATCGTGAGGGAGATCGACGGCACGCCACTCGACGAACTCGCCCGTACCTGGGGCGACATGCAGGACCGCTACCTGTATCCCAGCCGCGGCGAGTACAACGGGCCGGTCCTCGACTGCGCCGCCCGTCTCGTCGCCGATCCGGGCGGCGAGACCGCGTATGTGTGGACGCTCGGCTTGGCGATCATGGCCCCCTACCTCGCGGGGCTGCCGAAAGAGGACCTCACGGAGGGGGACCGGGGCGCGGACGTCCGGCGCGAGGCCGAGGCCGCCCTGAGGGCTGCCGACGGCCACCTGCGAGACCAGCCCTGCGACCACGACACGCACCCGTACCGCACCCATGAAGCCGAGGAGAACGACGAGGAACTCCCCGGGCTGTTGCCCCGGCTCGCCGACGAGAACGCCGAGTGGGACGAGAACCAGCCCCGGGAGGAGTGGCTCTGCCCACGCAATGTCGCCGGATACGCGCGGATCGCCCTGGACATCATCGAGCCGGGCCAAGTCCCGGACGTCCCGCCCCGGTTGCCGATGGAGGACCGGGAGGACATCGACACGTTGGAAGGGGTGCTGGAGCTCTATCCCGGGGCCGGGACCGACGTCGCGAGCGCGATCGCCTCGCAGGGCTGGAACCTCGCTCTCGCGGAGCCCGCCGACCGTCCCGGCCGTCTCCAGGCCGTACGGGCGGTGAGCTGGCACGCTGTCTCCGGCATGATCCGGGACAAGTCCGTCCTCGACGACCTGATCAACAGCGTCGAGAAGGTCCTGCCCGACTTCGCCGACGCGACCTGCGACCACGACGCGCACCCGCGCCTGTCCGGCAGCGGCACGGCCGCCTCCCGGCTCGGCATCACCCTGAGCAGTCCCGGCGGACGGGCCGTCTACGAACGGGACCGCCACTCCTATTTCCATGGGGACGTCCCGCTGGAGCAGGTGGTGTGCCCGGTGTTCATGGCGGAGGTGGCGCAGGAGACGCTGGCCGAGTTGCGCGAGGGCCGCGACCGGCTCTTCGGGCCCCGCGACACCTCGCATCTCGACGCCGAGTATCTGCGGGCGGACGGGCGGCTGGAGATCGGGAAGATCGTGGAGCGGCTCGACGGCAAGAGCTGGAACCAGAAGTACGCCGACGATCTGGGGCTTTGGGCCGCTCGACGGTACGACCGGGGCGGGCGGGTCGGCGACCGGGAGCGGGTCGTCCTCCTGCTCGTCGCCCACCGGACGATGACGATCTCGTACCCCGGTCCGGTCCTGGCCGCCGTCGAAGGCATCACCGCGACGATGCGCGCCGTCGCCGCCGCTCCCCGCCCCGAGGAGTGCGCCCACACCGACGCCCACCCGCCCCTGGACAGCGGGAAGTTCCGGACGGACCTGCCGCACTTCTACGCGCCGGACGAGTTCCCGCCCGCCGGAGAGGTCCGCGGAGTGGAGTCGTGGACGTGCCCGCGGTTCGCCGCGGAGATCGCCGAGAAGAGCGTCGAACGGCTGGAGGGCCTGTACGAGGAGGACACCGAGGACGAGTGGTGACGGCGGCCGCACCAGGGGAAGGTGTCACCGGATGTGCCTGCTCCCGTACAGTCCGTGGTGGCGATGCTCCCTGAGGATCCGTCAAGGACCAGCCCAGCGGTCGACCAGGAGAAGAAGCATGGACACCCAAGGCATGGACACCCAAGGCACGGACATCCAAGGCACGGACACCCGAGCCGGCCACGGCTCCCTTCCGCACGTTCCCGGCACCGGGCGGCCGGTCCCCGAGGCCGAGCCCGGGCTCGTGAAGCAGTGGCATGCCGAGGGAGGCGAGCTGATCGAGCTGCTGACCCGGGTGCGCGAACAGTGCGGCGGCGTCGCCGCGTTCCGCCTCGGGCCGGCTCCCACCCTGCTGGTCACGGACCCGGACGCGGTCCAGCACGTACTCGCCCGGCGGCCGGACCGGTACGTCAAACGCTCGCACCGGGCCCGGTTGCTGGTCGGCGACGGCGTCCTCTCCGCCACCGGAGCGGCGTGGAAACGGCAACGCCGCCTGCTGCAGGCCCAGTTCACCGGCACCGGGATGCGGCGCTACGAACAGCGGATCACCGAGGCTGCCCGGACCACCGCCCGGCGCTGGGGAGGGTACGCCCGTACCGGGCAGACCCTCGATGTAGGGCGGGAGATGCGCCGCTTTGCCCTGGACGCCATCTGGCGCTCCCTCACCGGGCACCACCTCGATGACGGGACCGAGCGCGAACTGGGCGCCGTGGCGGCCGTGGCGACCGCTCTTCCGACCTTGCCCGCAGATGTCACGGACGCCCAGGACGCGGTAGCCACCGATCTCGCCCGGATCGACGCGGTCGCCCGGCACGCCATCGAGGCCGCCCGCAGCGGGGAGGCCGGCCCCGACGGCCCGGGCCTGCTGCACGTCCTGATCGACGCCGCCGAGCACCCCGAGTACACCGACCAGTTGATCCGCGACGAGCTGGTCACGTTGCTCGTGGCCGGGCACGAAACCACCGCCACCACGCTGACCTGGCTCTACCTGCTCCTCGACCGGTACCCCGCCACCCGCGAACAAGCCCTCGCCGCCGGGGAAGAAGGCTCGGCGGAACGCCGCCAGGCCCTCCAGGCTCTGGTTCACGAGACGCTCCGGCTCTACCCGATCGCCTGGATCCTGCCCCGCCACGCCGCCGAGGACGACACCCTCGCCGGTCACGCCGTCGAGGCGGGCACCGACCTCCTGGTCTGCCCGTACCTCACGCACCGCGATCCCGAACTGTGGCCCGATCCGGAGCACTTCGACCCCCGGCGCTTCCTCACCCCGGGCGGCCGCCCCGCCCACCTCGGCGCCTACTTCCCCTTCGGCATCGGCCCCCGCGCCTGCCTGGGTCTGCAATTCGCGCTCCGCGAATCGACCATCCTGCTCGAACACCTGCTCCCGGCCCACACCCCGGCCTTCCACTCCCTCCCGACGAAGGCGGAGTACGGCATCACGGTCCGCCCCGGTGGCCCGACCCCCGCGAGCTTGGTGAACTAAGTGACCCCGCTCAGAGCCGCGCCCCCTTCAACGCCATGTGCAGCAGCAGCCGGTCCTCCCCGTCGTCCAGGTCGAGCCCGGTGAGCTTCTCGACGCGGGAGAGGCGGTAGTAGAGGGTCTGGCGGTGGATGCCCAACTCGGCCGCCGTGCGCCCGGCCTGCCCCGCGCAGTCGAGGAACACCTCGGCGGTGTGGGCGAGTTCGCGGTGGGTGGGGGACAACAGGGCGCGTACGGCAGGGTCCTGAGGCGCCTCCGGCGGCAGGGCCGTCAGCAGGCGGTACGGGCCGATGGAGCGCCACTCGGCGACCGGGCCGAGGCGCGGCTCCGCCAGCACGGCACGGGCCGCCGCCGACGCCTCCCGCCAGGCGGTGCCAAGGTCGGCGAGGCCCGTACGAGGGCCCGCGACCCCGGCCGCCGCGTGCGCGCCCGCCCGCTCCAGCAGCCGGGCGGCGGCCGCGAGCGCCGGAGCCGGTACCTCCGCCGAGCGCAGCCGTACCAGCAGGGCGAGGGTCTGCCCGGCCGCGCCCCACGGCACCGTGCACAGCGCCGTCGCCCCCGGCACCGTACGGAAGGAGGGCGCCCCCGCCGCCACGTCCGGGTCGGCGGACGGCCACGGGGCCACGCACACCACCGTGTGGACGCCGTCCCCGCGTGGGCCGAGGGCCGTGCGCAACTCCGCCACCGCCATGTCCCGCTCCCAGCCGCGCTCGGCGGTGAGGACCGCGCGCAGCTCCCGGGTGAGGTCGGCGCCTGCCTGCGCCTCGTCCGCGAGGAGGGCGCCGATGCGGGAGGCGACCGTCATCGCGGCGGACAGCTGTGCGTCGGTGGGGCCGGGATCACCGTCCAGGAGCCAGACGTAACCGAGGGCGACCCCCCGATGCCGTACAGGGAGGCAGATGCGGCCGCGCAGCACCCCGGCCTCGGGGGTGGGCGGGATCCGGACCGGGCCGGTCGCCCGCGTGATGCCGAACCCCTCGAACCACTCCCGCACCGCAGTGGTCGAACGGCGGGTCAGGATCGAACGGGCGCGGACCGGGTCGACGGCCGACGGATCAAGGGCGCCCTCACTGTCGTACGCGCCGAAGGCGATCAGCTCGAAGTCCCGGTTCTCCAGGGTCGCCGGGGCGCCGAGCAGACCGGAGATCTCGTCGACGAGCTCCTGGTAGTCACCCGTGTTCTTGAAGGGCCCGGCTTCGGACGTCACCCGGGCATTCTCCCTCAATTTCCCGGCTCTTCATACATCTGTCTGAGATCTGCGGCACGGATGCGTGACAGCTGTCGATGGCCGACGATCGGAGGGATCCTTAGGTTTCACGGTGGTTCTATCTGCTGGTTTGTGGAGGTGCCCCGTGCTGGGTCCCGTGATTCTCGCCGCGTCGCGCAGCGACCGGATGCGACGCCTGATCTCGGCGGCGCCCGTGACCAAGCAGGTCGTCGACCGCTTCATCCCCGGCGAGACCGTCGATGACATCATCCCCGTCGTCAAGGACCTCACCGACCGGGGCCTGGAAGTCACGCTGGACGTCGTCGGCGAGGACACCACCCGCCCCGAGCAGGCCGGCGCCGCCCGCGACGCCTACCTGGAGCTCATCGACCGCCTGAAGGAGCTGGAGCTCGGCGAGCGCGCCGAGGTGTCGGTGAAACTGTCCCTCTTCGGGCAGGCACTGCCGGGCGGGCACGAGCTGGCCCTCACCAACGTCCGTCCGGTCGTCGAGGCCGCCGCCGCGATCGGCACCACGGTCACCCTCGACGCGGAGGACCACACCACTCTCGACTCGATGTTCGCCATCCACGACGAACTGCGCCGCGACGTCCCCCAGACCGGCTGCGTCATCCAGGCCTACCTCTTCCGCACCGAGGCCGACGCCCGCCGCCTCGCCGCGAACGGCAGCCGCGTACGGCTGGTCAAGGGCGCCTACAGGGAGCCCGCCTCCGTCGCCTTCCAGCAGAAGACCGAGATCGACAGGGCGTACGTACGCGTCCTGAAGATCCTCATGGAGGGCGAGGGGTACCCGATGATCGGGTCCCACGACCCGCGCATCATCTCCATCGCGCAGGAACTCGCCCACCGCGCCCAGCGCAAGCTCGACGAGTACGAGTTCCAGATGCTGTACGGCATCCGCGGTGAGGAGCACCTGCGCCTCGCCGCCGAGGGCCACCGCATGCGGGTCTACACGGCGTACGGCACGGACTGGTACGGCTATTTCATGCGGCGCCTGGCGGAGAAGCCGGCGAATCTCCGATTTTTCGTCCGCAGCATGCTGACCCGAGGCTGAGACATGACAGTCACCGCGATTTCTGCCAGGGGTCCGGGGGTTGTCCCCCGGGAAGGCACAGCATGCGGCGCCTGGCGGAGAAACCGGCCAAACTGCGCTTCTTCGTCCGCTCGATGGTCAGCAAAGGGTGAGCGGTAGCTGCCGTTACCCAGGATGCATCCTGGGTAACGGCAGCTACCGCCCATCGGTCGGCTGAGCCGACCCGGCTCCGGAAAGGAGTTACGGAACCCGTGACTCCGCCCCTGCGGGGGCTTCTCACCAGCTCGCCGCAGCGGGCTCGTGACGGTCAAGCCCTGACCGCCGCCCAACATACGCAAACGCCTTCGGCTCCCTCGGGCTGAAGCCAGGCATTCACTCGGAAGAGGTAGCTCATGGACGCTGTGACCCAGGTCCCCACCCCCGTCAACGAGCCGGTGCTCGGCTACGCCCCCGGCTCGCCCGAGCGGGCCCGGCTGGAGGCCAAGCTGAAGGAACTGGCCGAGAACCCGGTCGACCTGCCGATGACGATCGGCGGCGACAAGCGGATGGGCGGCGGCGAGCGCTTCGACGTCGTACAGCCGCACAACCACAAGGCCCGCCTCGGCACGTACGCCAACGCCACCCGGCAGGACGCCCGGGACGCCATCGACGCGGCCCTCGCCGCCGCGCCCGCCTGGCGCGCGATGTCCTTCGACGACCGCGCCGCGATCATCCTGCGCGCCGCCGAACTGCTCTCCGGCCCCTGGCGCGAGACGCTGGCGGCCTCGACGATGCTCGGCCAGTCCAAAACCATCCAGCAGGCCGAGATCGACACCCCCTGCGAGCTGATCGACTTCTGGCGCTTCAACGTCGCCTACGCCCGCCAGATCCTGGCCGAGCAGCCCCCGGCCAACTCCCCGGGCGTCTGGAACCGCCTCGACCACCGCCCGCTGGAGGGCTTCGTCTACGCGATCACCCCCTTCAACTTCTCGGCGATCGCGGGCAACCTGCCCACCGCCCCCGCCCTCATGGGCAACGTGGTGGTCTGGAAGCCGTCCCCGACCCAGACCCATGCCGCCGTACTGCTCATGCGGCTGCTGGAGGAGGCGGGCCTGCCCAAGGGCGTCATCAACCTCGTCACGGGTGACGGCATCGAGGTCTCCCAGGTGGCTCTCGAACACCGCGACCTCGCCGGCATCCACTTCACCGGCTCGACGAAGACCTTCCAGTACCTGTGGAAGACGGTCGGCGCGAACATCGAGAAGTACCGCTCGTACCCGCGCCTCGTCGGCGAGACCGGCGGCAAGGACTTCGTGGTCGCCCACCCGTCCGCCGACCGCGCCATCCTGAAGACGGCCCTGACCCGGGGTGCCTTCGAGTACCAGGGCCAGAAGTGCAGCGCGACCTCGCGTGCCTACATCCCCGCGTCGATCTGGAACTCCGGCTTCAAGGAGGAGTTCGCGGCCGAGGTCGACGGCATCACCATGGGCGACGTCACCGACCTGTCGAACTTCATCGGCGCGGTGATCGACGAGCGCGCCTTCGCCAAGAACAAGTCCGCCATCGACCGCGCCAAGTCCGACCCGGCCTGCACGATCGTCGCGGGCGGCACCTACGACGACTCGGTCGGCTACTTCGTCCGCCCGACGGTCGTCGAGTGCACGGACCCGGAGAACGAGGTCTTCACGACGGAGTACTTCG